>JANMXL010000195.1:0-15311 GCA_031380885.1 Burkholderiales bacterium
GCGTTGCCCAGCTCGTGCGCCGGGCCGTCGTCATGAGTCTCGACCTGCATGCGCCGGCGACGGTGGCGCCGATGAAGCAGGGGTCTGACGGTCAGACCCCGGACCAGGTCCCGACCCGAGAGACCGCCAAGCTCACGCTGCGACTCCCCCAAGCGCACGCCGACGCACTGATGCTGAACGCGGGCGCGCTCGGCCTTTCCTACGGCGACTACGTGGCGCGGCTTGTTGCCGGCAGTCGTCTGCCGCAGCCCGTTGCCGAGCGCCAGGCAGAGCGCGCGGCCTTGCTCGCTTCCAACGACCGCATGGCCGCGCTGTCGACCGATCTCGTGGCGCTCGTCACCCTGCTGCGCCAGGCAAAGGTGGAGCAGGCAAGACCGTACCGGGATCGCCTGGAGGCGGCCGACGCGGAGATCCGCCGCCACCTCGATCGGGCGTCAGCGCTGATCGACCGCCTGTGAGGGAGAGCTGCCATCCCCAGCACCGTCGATGGCCTGCTCGTGCATTGGGGCGATCGGCTGTTCTACCCGTCGAACCGCATGACGGCGTCGCGTACTCCGGCGCTGACGGGCTTGGCGGTGCAGCAGCGTGCCCAGGCCTTGCGGCAGCGCATCCGAGCGACAGTCGAGCGCCGCGCGCCGCAGGTCATGGTCAAGGTCACTGGCGGTGGCCGTGGCATGGGCGCCATCGCCGCGCACCTTCGCTACATCGCGAAGGCAGGGCGACTGCCTATCGAGGACGACCGCGGCGCCGTCCGCGAGGGCAAGGAGGCCGTACGCGCGATCGCCGATCAATGGCGGTTCGGAGGCGCGCGCATTCCTGAGGTCAGTGAACGCCGCGAGGCCTTCAACATCATGCTGTCCATGCCGGCCGGTATCGATGCCCGCGCGCTGCAGCAGGCCGCGCGCGAATTTGCGAAGGCCGAGCTGGCGAGCCACCGCTACGTGATGGTGCTGCACACGCACCAGGCCAACCCACACGTGCACATCAGCGTCCGCGCGGAGGGGCGCGACGGCTCGCGCCTGAACCCGCGCAAGGAAGACTTGCGCCGCTGGCGCGAGACCTTTGCTGAGCGGCTGCGCGCTTGGGGCATCGAGGCCGAGGCGTCATCGCAGGCGGTTCGAGGTTCGCGGCACCGCGATGAGAGGGTCTGGTCGCGCAAGAAGGTGCAGGGCAGGGGCTTGGGGGTCAGCGACAAGCAGAAGCCACCTCGCATGTCGCCAAGCCACCGACGTGCTGGCGAGGCCTGGGTTCGGATCGCCCAGGCGCTCGCGGATTCGCCGGAGCGTTCGGACCGCGACCTCAGCAGCGCGATCCTGCGCTACGTGCGCGAGATGCCGGTGGTCCGCGCTGGGATGCCGCGGTCGGGTGCGCAGAGAGAGCTGCCAGGCATGACGCGTTCACCAGGGTCCACGGTGACGCTGACGCGGACGGGACCGGAAATGGAACGGTAGGTCTGTCGGACGAGCGGGTGTCCTCGCCGCCGGACGGGCTCGGGGGCTGGCCGCTCAAGAGCCGCCAGCCTGGCCGCCAAGCGTCGATGCCCGGCGGGCCGCGTCAAGGGTGCGCTGGCGCCGGGCTGCGCCCGCCCTTGACCCTGCCCGCCGCGCGAAGGCAGAAAGTCTCGTCGCCACTGCGTACGCGCACAGACACTCCAGATGCTTGATTTCGCGTACGCGCTGATTGGGGCGGCGAGGTCTTGTCTCGTACAGACAGCTGCATTACCTTCAGAGCAAGGAGACGACCATGGCCATGGCCAGCCAAGACACCCGCGACATCACCCGCGACGCCCGGCTCGAAGTCCGCGTGTCAGCGGCGCAGAAGAGCCTGCTTCAGCACGCGGCGGCGCTGTCCGGCCGAACGTTGAGCGAGTTCGTCGTTACCAGCGCACAGGACGCAGCGCGCCGGGTGACAGCTGAGCACGAGTCCATCCGGCTGTCGCGCGAAGAGCAGCAGGCCTTCGTGCGAGCCTTGCTGCAACCGCCAGAGCCGAACGCGCGCCTGAAGCGCGCGGCCAAGGCCTGTCTTCGTCGCGGTGGCCAACGCACCGGCGCTTAGCCAGTCCCCGCGGTCAGTGACGGTCTGCGGCGCGCGTGGCGCTCCACTGTTCGAGGTCGGACCAGCGCCAGGCGATTGCGCGCGGGCCCAGGTGCACCGGACGCGGGAAGGCACCGTTGGCGACCAGCCGGTAGATGGTCGAGCGGCCGAGGCCGGTCGCCTGGATCACTGCAGGCAAGCGCGCGAACAGGCGGGCCGGTTCGGCTGCGCTGCGGAAGGTGGATGCGAGGCGGTTCATGCGAGTCCCCGGGCCGGCGCTGTTGAAGCGTAGGCGCGATCAAGCCGCATCCGAGCGATGAGTTTTCGGTCAATGTCATCGGCGGTCGTCCCGAACCAATGTACTTGTGGGCATTCGTGCGGCCGGCGCTCGAATCAGTCGCAGTTCTTGCAAGCCGGGCCGCTGCCCTCAACTCTTCCGTATGCAAAACAGATCAAACTCAGCCTGAACTCGCATATGCTTCGGCATGGCCGCCCTGGACACCTTCACCGACGACTGTCTGGCAGCAGGGCGGAGCTGGTTCAGTCGCGAAGACGCGGTTGAGTCCGGCATTGCCCTCACCACGCTATCGCCGGCACTAACGCGTGCCGTCGCCAAGGGCAAGCTGGCCAGTCCAAGGCACGGCTTCTACCTCATCATGAGGCCTGAACACAGAGCGGCAGGGGCCGCCGACCCGGCCGAGTGGATAGACCCGCTGATGAAGCATCAAGGCCTGGGCTATCGGGTGTCGCTGCTGCGCGCGGCGGCGCACCACGGCTCGTCGCATCAGGCGGCCATGATCTTCCACGTGGTGGCGCCACGGCAGCTTCGCGATCTGACGCTGGGCGCGCATCGCTTGCAGTTCATCTATCAGGAGCCCGAGGCCTTTGCGGCATGCAACGAAGCCTCGCTGGTCGATGCCATCAAGACGCCAGCGGGCTTCGCCGTCGTGGCAGGCGTCGAGCTGACTTTGCTGGACTGCGTGCGTTACATGCCTCGCGCTGGCGGCCTCGGCAGCGTGGCGCAGATCGCGAAAGACCTTGGCGCACGCGCTGATCCGCGCCGGCTGGCCAGGGCCGCAGCGCACTACGAAGGCGCGGCGGTGCGCCGCCTGGGCTACCTGCTGGAACATGCCGGCCACGCCAGGCAGGTGAGGGCGTTGCGCGTGTACGCCGAAAGCGCGAGGCACTTCGCGGCCCTTGATCCCGGCGTCAAATCGCTGATTCCCGAGTTGGCTGACGCTTCGCGTCGGGATGCGACGTGGAAGCTGGAGCTGAACGAAGCGTTCGAGGTGGACGCTTGAGGCCACACGAGCGCCAAGCTTGCGCGTCGATTCGTGGAAGCTCGCTGCGCACACGGGAGTGCATCTGCTCCGCGTCGACCCTCTACTCGTGCCCTGAATCGCGATGACCGAAGCCGACACCTGCCGCGAGTTCGTCACGCCCAAGCTGGTCGAGGCCGGCTGGGGCGCAGCCGAGTCCGTCATCGGCGAGCAGCACAGCTTCACCAACGGCCGGATCATCGTGGCGGGCGGCAAGGTGCGCCGAGGCAAGCAACGCCGCGCTGACTACCTGCTGTACTACCGGCGCGACTTCCCACTGGACGTCGTCGAAGCGAAGGAACTCGGCTTGCCCGCCGAGACCGGGGTGCAGCAAGCTCGCGACTACGCGGAGATGCTCGGTCTGAAGTTTGCCTACGCGACCAACGGCCATCGCATCATCGAAATCGACTACACCGCCGGAACCGAGCGTGAGGTCGATCGCTACGCAACGCCGCACGAACTTTGGCGGCGGCTGACGGCGTCGGCCCACTTGACAGAACCTGCGGCGGTCCACCTGCTGGAGCCGTTCAATCTTGTGTCGGGCAAGGTGCCCCGGTACTACCAGCACATCGCCATCCAGCGCGTCATCGAATCCATCCTGCTCGGCCAACGGCGCATCCTGGCCACGCTGGCGACGGGCACAGGCAAGACCTGCATTGCCTTTCAGATCTGCTGGAAGCTTTGGAACAGCCGCTGGAACCGCACGGGCGAGCACCGGCGTCCCAAGATCCTGTTCCTCGCCGATCGCAACATCCTGGTCGACGATCCGATGGCCAAGATGTTCGCGCCGTTCGGCGACGCGCGCCACAAGATTGCAAGTGGCGATGTCAGCCAGAGCCGCGACATGTACTTTGGCATCTACCAGGCGCTGTCGACAAGCACGGAGGATGTCTTCCGCAAGTACCGCCCTGACTTCTTCGACCTGATCATCATCGACGAGTGCCATCGCGGTTCCAGCCGCGACGAAAGCAGCTGGCGCGCGGTGCTCGAGTACTTCGAGCCGGCCATCCAGTTCGGTATGACGGCAACGCCACTGCGCGAAGAGTCGCGCGACTCCTACGAGTACTTCGGCAACCCGGTCTACACCTACAGCCTGCGCCAGGGCATCGAGGACGGCTTTCTCGCACCGTACCGAGTGCACCGTGTCATCACCACCGTGGACGCCGCGGGGTGGCGCCCCAGCAAGGATGAGCTGGATCGCTTCGGGCGCGAGGTGCCGGACGACGAGTACCAGACCAAGGACTTCGAGCGCGTCGTGGCCCTGCGCGCCCGCACCCGGGCCATGGCCCGGCACCTCACGGACTTTCTGAAGGGCACCGACCGCTTCGCCAAGACCATCGTCTTCTGCGTCGACCAAGAGCACGCCGCCGAGATGCGGCAAGAGCTGGTCAACCTGAACAGCGATCTGGTCAAGCAGTACCCCGACTACGTGTGCCGTGTCACCGCGGACGAGGGCGCCATCGGCCTCACCCACCTGTCGCACTTCCAGGACGTGGACAAGCCGGCACCAGTCATCCTGACCACGTCGCAGTTGCTGACCACGGGCGTGGATGCCGAGATGGTGAAGAACGTCGTGCTGGCCCGCGTCGTGGGCTCGCGGTCGGAGTTCAAGCAGATCGTCGGCCGCGGCACGCGACTGAAGGTCGACTACGGCAAGGAGTACTTCAACATCATCGACTTCACCGGCACCGCGACTCGGCACTTCGCACACCCTGATTTCGACGGTGATCCGGCACGCCTGGAAGAGGTGACGGTGGATGAGGCCGGCGAGGTGGTCGACACGACGATCGTCGAAGTGCCGGGTGTGGCCGAACCGGAGGCCGAGTACCTCGTTGAGCCGGAGCAGGCCGAGCCGGGTGCGGCAGAGATCCTGACCGACCCGCCTGCGGAGCCGCGCAAGTTCTACATCGATGGTGGCGAGGTCGAGGTCATCGGCCATCTGGTCTACGACCTCGACACCGATGGGAAGAAGCTGCAGGTCGTGCGCTACACAGAGTACTCGGGCCGCGCGGTGCGTTCCATGTATCCCACGCGCGACGCGCTGCAATCTGCCTGGGCCGACCCCGACGCCAGGGCCGACGTGCTGCGTGAGCTGACCGAACGTGGCATCAGCTTCGACGAGCTGGCTGCCAGCAGCGAGCAACCCGATGCCGACCCCTTCGACCTGCTATGCCACCTGGCGTGGAACGCCCCCTTGCTGACGCGGCGCCAGCGAGCCGAGCGCGCGCGCAAGGCCACGCAGGACCTGTTTGCGCAGCACGGCGACACGGCCCGCGAAGTGCTGTCGCTGCTGCTCGACAAGTACGTCGAGCGGGGGATCATTCAGTTCAACGCGCTGTCCGATCTGATGAAGGTTCAGCCCTTCGACCGCTTCGGCTCGTCCTCCGAGATCGCCAGCCGCCACTTCGGCGGCGTGAAGGGCCTGAAGGAAGCCGTGTCACGGCTGCAGACGGCGATCTACCAATGACCACGAGACTCCACTGAATGCCCGCTCGCAAAGCCAGTACGGCCACCACCGCCAGCACCGAAAAGAAGACCAACGCGCCCCGCAAACCCAAGGCCGCGCTGACGACGCGCGAGAACCTGTCGGCGTTGATCGAAACCGCGCGCAAGATCCTCCGCAAGGACAAGGGGCTCAATGGCGACGTGGACCGGCTGCCCTTGCTTACCTGGGTGATGTTCCTGAAGTTCCTCGATGACCTGGAGGTCGTGCACGAGGAAGAAGCCGACCTCGACGGCAAGCATTACCAGCCCATCATCGAAGCACCGTACCGGTGGCGCGATTGGGCCGCCCGCGAGGACGGCATCACCGGCGACGAGTTGCTCGCCTTCATCGGGCAGGACACCGCGGTGCGCGCCGATGGCAGCAAGGGCAAGGGCCTGTTCGCCTACCTGCGGGGCCTGAGCGGCCAGGGCGAGAAAGGCAGCCAGCGCGAGGTGGTGGCCAACGTCTTCAAGGGCATCCAGAACCGCATGGTCAGCGGCTACCTGCTGCGCGACATCGTCAACAAGATCAACGGCATCCACTTCAGCGCCAGCGAAGAGATGCACACGCTGTCGCATCTGTACGAGTCGATGCTGCGCGAAATGCGCGACGCGGCGGGTGACGCCGGCGAGTTCTACACGCCGCGCCCTGTGGTGCGCTTCATGGTGCAGGTGATGGACCCGTGCCTGGGCGAGACCGTGCTCGACCCGGCCTGTGGCACCGGCGGCTTCCTGGTCGAGGCCTACGACCACATCGCACCGAAAGTGAGTTCGCCCGACCAGCGCCGCGCGCTGCAGCGCGAGACCTTGTTCGGCCAGGAGGCCAAGCCCTTGCCATACATGCTGGCGCAGATGAACCTGCTGCTGCATGGCCTGGAAGCGCCGCGCATCGCCTACGGCAACACGCTGGACCGCCGGATCAACGAGATCGGCCACAGCGAGCGCGTGGACGCGATCCTCACCAACCCGCCCTTCGGCGGCGAGGAGGAGGTGGGCATCAAGGCCAACTTCCCGCCCAACATGCAGACTGCCGAAACGGCGCTGCTGTTCCTGCAGTACATCATGCGCAAGCTGCGCGTGGCTGGCGCGCCGGTGCCTTCTCATCAACGTGATGGCAAGCCCGCAGCCCGCGGCGGGCGGGCGGCTGTGGTGGTGCCGAACGGCACGCTGTTCGGCGACGGCATCAGTGCCGCCATCAAGGAGGAACTGCTCAAGGAGTTCCGCCTGCACACCATCGTGCGGCTGCCGCAAGGCGTGTTCGCGCCCTACACCGACATCCCGGCCAACCTGCTGTTCTTCGAGCGTGGCGGCCCGACCGACACCATCTGGTACTACGAATTGCCCTTGCCGGAAGGCCGCAAGAAGTACAGCAAGACAGCGCCGCTGCAGTTCGAAGAGTTCGCTGCGGCACTGGCCTGGTGGAACGACCGCCAGCCAGGCCCGCAGGCTTGGGCGGTCAACTTTGCCGCAAAGCGAGCAGCCGCCGTCGAAGCCGCGGCGCCTCACTGGCAAAGGGCCGAGGCCGAACGCACTGCGGCGTTGGCCCTCGGCAAGCCGCTGCGCGAGATCGAGCAGGCCATCAGCGCCGCGGCCAACGGCGCGAAGTCGGCGCTGCAGGACCGGCTTCGCGCGCTGAAGGCAGAGCAGCTTGCGCACGAGCATGGCGCAAAGGCTGCGCAGGCCCAGGGCGACGCGCTGTACTGGCCGATCTTTAACCTGGACATCAAGAACCCCAACGCCAAGGCGGGGCTGGAGCACGCCGACCCGAAGGACTTGATCGCCTCGATGCGCGGGCACGAGGCCGAGGTGATGCGCCTGCTGGGTGAGATCGAGGCCCTCGTGAACGAGGTGCAGGCATGAGTGATCTCGTCCCCGGCAGCGGCAGCATCGATGCTGGGCCGGACTACGGCGGCATGCACGGCGACATCGTCGCTTTGCTGGAAGCCGCCCGCCATGCCGCTGTCCGCAGCGTCAATGCGTTGATGACGGCCAGCTACTGGGAGATCGGCCGGCGCATCGTTGAATTCGAGCAGGCGGGGCAGGAGCGGGCAGCCTATGGCCAGGCGCTGCTCAAGCGGCTGTCGGTCGATCTGACCCAGCGCTTCGGCCGAGGATTTTCTGAGCGCAACCTTGAACAGATGCGGCTGTTCTACCTGGCCTGGCCGCCGGAGCGGATTTCGCAGACACCGTCTGCGAAATCGGCACGCACCCGGATTTCGCAGTCCGTGTCTGGCGAATCGCCCGTACCCGCGGTACCCGGAGCACCGATCCGGCCATCGTCAGCGCTGGGCACATTGGCCCAGGCCTTCCCCCTGCCGTGGTCAGCCTACGTGCGCCTGCTGTCCGTCAAGTCTGAAGCAGCGCGCACGTTCTACGAAACCGAAGCCCTGCGCTGCGGCTGGAGCGTGCGTCAGCTCGACCGGCAGGTCAACAGTCAGTTCTATGAACGCATCGCCCTGTCACGCAACAAGGCGGCCATGCTGCGAAAGGCCGAGGCAGCGGAGCTTGGCGACGCCATCACGCCCGAGCAGGCGCTGAAAGACCCCTTCGTCCTGGAGTTCCTCAACCTCAAGGACGAGTACTCCGAATCGGACCTGGAAGAGGCGCTGATCCAGCACCTGGCCGACTTCCTGCTGGAGCTGGGCGACGACTTCGCCTTCGTGGGCCGGCAGCGGCGCCTGCGGCTGGACGACAACTGGTTCCGCGTCGATCTGCTGTTCTTCCACCGCGGCCTCAAGTGCCTGCTGGTCATCGACTTGAAGATCGGCAAGTTCAGCCATGCCGATGCGGGCCAGATGCACATGTACCTGAACTACGCCCGCGAGCACTGGACGAAGCCCGGCGAGAACCCGCCGGTGGGCCTGGTGCTGTGCACCAGCAAGGGCCGCAACGAGGCCCACTACGCCTTGGAAGGCCTGCCCAACAAGGTGATGGCGGCCGAGTACCAGACCGTGCTGCCGGACGCGAAGCTGCTGGAAGCAGAGTTGGACAAGACGCGGCGGGAACTGGAGGCGCGGCGTGCTGGGCGGGGTGATGCGGAGGCTGGGGAATGAAGTCTTGGCCCCAAGTCGCTCTGGGCGATGTGCTCCGCCGCTCGGACGAGCCCGCCGTGATCGATGCCGCAGCCGAATACCACGAGGTCACGATCAAGCTCTGGGGCAAGGGGATCGTCAGTCGCGGCAGGGTTCGCGGCAGTGACGTGGTGTCCGCCAGGCACGTGGTCCGCCACAACCAACTGATCTTGTCCAAGATCGACGCACGCAACGGAGCTATCGGCTTGGTGCCATTCGAACTGGATGGCGCCATCGTCAGCAACGACTTTCCGTCGTTCGAGTTTCGTGACCTGGGTCGATGCGATCCAGCTTTCATGGGCTGGCTGGTGCGATCGGCGCCGTTCGTTGAGCTGTGCAGAGCTGCGAGCGAAGGCACCACCAACCGGGTGCGCATCAAGGAGGATCGGTTCCTTGATCAAAAAATCGCGCTGCCCTTGTTGAGCGAGCAACGAGCCGTCGTCGCCCGCCTCGATGCGTTGACCGAGAAGGCACGGCAAGTGGACGCGCATCTCGACGCAGTCGAGCGAGATGCAGCGCGCCTGATCCGCAGCTACATCTTTGGTGTCGAGAGTGCGAAGCCAGCGAAGCGCCGCATGTCGGAGTTGGTCTCTCAACGCCAACCAGACGTGGCCGTGGACGGCACAGCCCAGTACCGCTTCGCAGGTGTCTACTCGTTCGGCCGAGGCGTGTTTCCCAGCGCTGTCAAGATGGGCAGCGAGTTCTCCTACCAGCGGCTGTCCACCGTCCGGGCCGGTGACTTCATCTACCCCAAGTTGATGGCCTGGGAAGGTGCGCTCGGCGTGGTGCCGCCGGAGTGCGACGGCATGGTGGTGTCGCCGGAGTTTCCGGTCTTCACTGTCGACACCGAGGCCGTTTTGCCCGAGGTGCTCGACATCTACTTCCGAACCCCGGACATCTGGCCGACACTGGCAGAGATCAGCGGCGGCACGAATGCCCGCCGCCGCCGTCTGCAGCCCGCGACCTTCCTCAGCTACGAGATGCCGGTGCCCTCGATGGCAAGGCAGCTTGAACTCCGGGCGATCTACGAGCGCACGCAGTTGCTCAAGACAAAGCACGCCGCGATCCGGCAAACCAATGCTGCGCTGCTGCCCGCTACGCTTGAGCGTGTTTTCCAATCCGAGGCCACCCCATGATCACCAAGCTGACGCTGCGAAACTTCAAGAGCGTGGGCGAGCAGGTCTACAACTTCACGCGCTTCGACCTGCTGGTGGGCCGCAACAACAGCGGCAAGAGCACCGTGTTGCAGGCCATGGCCATCTGGCAGTTCTGCGTCGAAGAGTTCCGTCGCTCCAAGCGAACCGGCAACACCGGCATTCAAGTCGTGCTTCCCAACTTCACCGCGCTGCCGGTGCCGGAGTTCATCCTGCTCTGGAAAGACCGAACCGACCGCAACTATCCGGTCGACCCGGCCACGGGCAAGAAGAAGCAGGAGTTCGTGCTCATCGAGATACTGCTGGAGTGGCAGGACGCTGCCGACAAGACCGGCGCCTTCGGCGTCGAACTGCGTTACCACTCACCACAGACCATGTACGCAATTCCGTCCGGCGGCTGGTCGGCATTCCGCGAGTGCGAGAAGGCGGGCTCACTCCCCCGCATCGCCTACGTGCCGCCGTTCTCGGGTCTTGAGCCGACCGAGAAGTTTCTCGACATCTCACCGATGCGCCAGCAGGTCGGTAAGGGTCAGCCGGGCAGCGTACTTCGCAACCTGCTGCTGCGGGTCAGCAGCCCGTCGGCGCGTGACAACGGCGACAACGCTCCCAAGATTGCGCCGTCCGCTGCGGACTGGAAGGAACTGGCCGGAATCGTGGAGCGCTGGTTCTCGGTCAAGATCAGCCAGCCCCGCTACGAGTCGACCAAGGATGTCTACATCACGGTCGAGTACACGGATGGCAATCGGGCCTACGACATCATCTCGGGCGGCAGTGGCTTCCACCAGACGCTGACTCTGCTGGCCTTCCTGTTCGGCTACCAGCCCACGACGATCCTGCTCGACGAACCCGACGCGCATCTGCACGTTAACTTGCAGCGTGAAATCCTGGACTACTTCAAGCGCAAATCCTTGGGACTCGGCACGCAGTTCCTGATCGCCACCCATGCGGAAGAATTTGCGCGCGGAGTGGACGCGAGCCAGATCGTTTCGCTGCTGAACCGCAAGCCCAAGCGCGTGGAATCGACACCTGCCGTTCTGCATGCGATGTCCGATGTGTCCAACGAGGAGATCGCGCGCCTGATGGCGTCGCCCTACATCCTGTATTTGGAGGGCGAGAGCGACGAGCGAATCCTGCGGGCCTGGGCCGGCGCCTGCGGTGCCCAGGAGGCAATGGACAAGGTCTGCTTCAAGACCATGGGCGGCGGCGGCAAGAAGAATATGAAGGAGCGCGCCGACGCGCACTTCGCGGCGCTGCAGCAGATCTTGCCGGGTGTCGCCCGGTTGATGCTGTTCGACTTCGACGATGCCGACGAGGCCTTCCACCCTGGGGCGGGAAACGCCGTTCTGGCCGAGTGGAAACGCAAGAACATCGAGAACTACCTGCTGGTGCCGGATGCGTGGCGCCGTGCGGCCTTGCAGCAGTTGCAACTGGCAGCGGACGATCTCTTCGCGCAATCGACGCAGAAGATCATCGACGACTTCTTCATCGACCAGAACCTGACCTTGCCCCCAGGGCGCACCTGGCGCCAGGTCAGCGCGAACGTCTTTAGTGTGGTGAACGGCAAGAAGATTCTCTTCGAGAACCCGGATGGCCTGTTCCAGCAACTGCGCGCCGCCGATCCCACCGTCATGCTGATCCGCGAGGCCGTGGCACTCAGCATGTCCGCCGACGAAATCCACGAGGACGTTCATGAATTCATCGCCAAAGTGCTTGCGATGACCCGGTAAAAGTGAACGGAGAGCACGGCCTCCATGACTGAGCGCGAGGCCTTCGCCGCGCTGCAAGCCGAGAACGCGCGGCTGGTGGCGCTGCTGGAGTCGCACGGCATCGCGTGGCGCACACCGCCAGCAACAGCGGCGCAGTCAACACTGACTGCACCCGTGCCGGAGCCCGCGCTGGAGGCCCCGGATGCCAGCCTGTCCACAGCCCAGAAGGTGGCACTGTTCCGGCGGCTCTTCAGGGGCCGCACAGATGTCTATCCAGTCCGCTGGGAGGGCAAGACCTCGGGCAAGTCGGGCTACGCGCTGGCTTGCGCCAACGAGTGGCGGGCCGGCGTCTGCGAGAAGCCGCGCATCAAGTGCGGGGACTGCAGCCACCGGCTGCTGCTGCCGTTGTCGGATTCGGTGATCTACGACCACCTGGCTGGCAAGCAAACGGTCGGTGTCTATCCGCTGCTGGAAGACGACAGCTGCTACTTCTTGGCGGTGGATTTCGACGAAGCAGATTGGCAGCAGGACGCACAGGCGTTCATGCAGTCCTGCGATGAGCTGGGCGTGCCGGCGGCGCTGGAAATTTCGCGCTCGGGCAAGGGCGCGCATTCCTGGGTGTTCTTCTCCGGGCGTGTGTCGGCGCGCGATGCCCGGCGCCTGGGTACCGCCGTCATCAGCCACACCTGCGCGCGCACCCGGCAACTCAGGCTGGCGTCCTACGACCGCTTGTTTCCCAACCAGGACACGATGCCCAAGGGCGGGTTCGGCAACCTGATCGCGCTGCCTCTGCAGAAGCACCCGCGAGAAAGCGGCTGCAGCGTGTTCGTGGACACCACTCTGCGGCCATACGGCGACCAGTGGGCCTATCTCGCCACGGTCCCGCCCATGGCCCCGCATGACATCGAGCCGACCATCCTGCGCGCCACTGGCGGCGTTCACCCGCTAGACGTGACGTTCATTGACGACGAGGATCTGGCCACGCCTTGGAAGCGCCAGTCCAGTACGTCCACCAAGCTGGCGGGCACCATGCCCCAGGCTTTGACCGTCACGCTCGCCAACCTGATCTACTTCGAGAAGAGCGTGCTGCCCCAGGCGCTGGCCAATCGGCTGATCCGCCTGGCAGCCTTCCAGAACCCTGAGTTCTACAAGGCCCAGGCCATGCGCATGTCGGTGTGGGACAAGCCCCGCGTCATCGGCAACGCCGAGAACTACCCGCAGCACATCGCCTTGCCGCGCGGTTGCTTGGACGCAGCACTTGCCTTGCTGAAAGACAACGGCATCCGATGCGACCTGCAGGACGAGAGGTTCGCCGGCGACCCCATCCAAGCCGACTTCGTCGGTACTCTACGACCTGACCAGGAGCAGGCCGTGGCGGCCATGCTGAAACACGATGCCGGCGTGCTGTGCGCGCCGACCGCGTTCGGAAAGACGGTGACAGCGGCGACGATCATCGCCACGCGCCGAGTGAACACCTTGGTGCTCGTCCACCGCACCGAGTTGTTGAAGCAATGGCAGGAGCGCCTGCAGGCCTTCCTTGGCTTGAATGACAAAACACGCAAAGGCGTGGTCGGCACCATCGGCGGTGGCAAGGCCAAGCCGACCGGCATGATCGACATCGCCGTGATGCAGGCACTGTCGCGCCAGGGCGAGGTCAATGCGCTGGTCGAGAACTACGGGCAGATCGTGGTGGACGAATGCCACCACGTGGGTGCCGCATCGTTCGACGCCATCCTCAAGCGGACCAAGGCCAAGTTCGTTCTGGGCTTGACCGCCACGCCGATCCGCCGCGATGGCCAGCAGCCCATCATCTTCATGCAATGCGGGCCGATCCGTCACACCGCAGCCAGGCCGGCCGGTGCACCGCACGATCTGGAGGTGGTGCCGCGATCACGGATTGCCCGCATCGACTTGGCCGCAACGGCGGGCATACAAGACGTGTTCCGGCACCTTGCCAACGACCTGGCCCGCACCCAAGCCATTGCCGCTGAAGCAGCCGCGGCGTTCGAGCAGGGCCGCAAAGTGCTGGTGCTGACCGAGCGCACCGAACACCTCGAGGCCATCCGCCAGGCCCTGATTGCACGGGCACCGGCGACGTTCGTGTTGCACGGGCGAATGTCGAAGAAGCAGCGTGCCGGTCTGATCACCGAGTTGGACACGCTGCCACCCGAAGCGCCGCGCATCCTGCTGGCCACCGGAAAACTGGTCGGTGAAGGATTCGACCACCCGCCGTTGGACACGCTGGTGCTGGCCATGCCGGTGTCCTGGAAGGGCACCTTGCAGCAGTACGCGGGTCGCTTACACCGAGAACACGCCAGCAAAGCCAATGTGCGGATCATCGACTTCGTCGACACCGGCCACCCGGCGCTGCTGCGGATGTGGGAGAAGCGCCAGCGCGGCTATCGCGCGATGGGCTATCGAGTAGGCGTTGATGCGAGCGATGGACGGGCCTCGATGGAGGACGTTGAGGTGCCCGGTCTCGTAGCATCTGAGCAACTCTTTGCCGGACAAGAGGCTGCTGCGGGCGTGGCCAAAGGTTTGGGGCCATGAACAGGGCCATCTGCCACGGGCGTGTCAACGCACATCAAGTGTTCATGCGGCCTGGCGGCCGATTGGGAAGTGATGATCGACCACATGTGACGCCTGCTCCCTGGCGTCTCGCGACGTCACGCAAGCCCTTGATGTTCCCAGTGAGTTTCAAGGGCTTTCGTTTTTCTGGGCCTCACTGGTGATCGCGAAATCCCGCCAGTTTGGAGGGACGTCAACATGGAGGGCAAGGGGGTAGATTCTTTCAACTTCGTTGTGTCCACCGGCTGCGGGTGGCGGCGCTTGAAGCGCAGCCCGCGCTTGGCGCAGATGAGGAAGAAGCTGCCTGCCTCCGGTGTCAGCGCGTCCAACACGTTGACCTCGTGCATCGTGCCGCAGTTGATGTGGATGAAGGTCGGATTCTCGCCGGGCACATCCCGCAGCGATTCGCGACACGTCACATGCGCGACAGCCCAGGCGGTACCCGCACTGCCGCCAGGCTGACCGCGGCCGCGCTCAGCCTGGCGGCAGGTTCATCAGCCGCTGGCCCATGCGGATCGGCGTGCCGGCGGCGATGCCAGGGCACAGCGTGAACCCCTTCGGCGCAAAGACGATGATCGTCGAGCCGTGCTGGAACCAGCCCATCTCGGCGCCTTTGTCGAAGCGAGCATCGCAGTGCATCTCGTTCGGCCCGCGGTACTTCAGGTGCAGCAGCACATTGAGGAAATGCAGCCGGATGCTGGCGACCAGGATCGCCGCCACCGGCACCAGCATGATCTCGTGGTCACTGGCTTCCAGTCGGGTGCGGATCACCGCGCGTTCGTTTTTGCAGTACAGCCGCTCGACGCGTTTGAGGGCGATGGGGTTGACGTTCCAAGTGTCGCCGGAGATGTAGTTGACGCGATCGACCCGGCAGTCGTGCGGCGCGTGAAAGCGGTGGTACATGCTGGAGGTGAGCCGCAGCGTGACGTAGCAGCCATCGCGGTAGCGCTCGGCGGCAGCGTCCGCTTGGTCGTC
>JANMXL010000198.1:0-1586 GCA_031380885.1 Burkholderiales bacterium
ATTCGGCGCCACCGGCGGCGGTGTGCGGCTGCAGGCGATGCCAGCAGCAAGTATCTGCGGTCGGCCGACGCCGGAGTCTGGCGCGGCCGATTCGATCGCTGCGGCCGGCGGTGCAGGTGCCACATCGATCGGCGCAGGCGCGGGCGCAGTCGGGGTCACCGTGATGGTAGGCGCGAGCTGCAGTGGCGCGGCGACCACCACCTCGGGCGGCGGCACGACGACCGGCGGTGGCTGCAGGCGCTTGGGCGGGGCCACCACCGCGGCCGGTGGCGGTGACGGAGGTGGCGGCGGAGGCGCAATGACCTCCTCGATCAGTCGGGTCTCCACCGGAACGCGCACCACGTCGATGACCTTGCGTGCCAGGCCGGTGACCAGCGCGTAGATCACCAGCACATGCAGCAGGACGACGACGCCGAGCCCCAGCCAATGGCGGCGCGGGGCGTCGGCTCCTTGTGAAAAATCCATCGCTGCATTCAAGCTCGGAGTCAGGCTCAGAAACGGTAGTTCAGGTTCGCGTACACGGTGCGGCCGCGCGGATCATAGTAGCGGTCGTCATAGCCGACCTGAAAGCCCTGCTTCAGACCGCCCACGGCCAGCGACAGCGGCGGGGCTTGGTCAAACACATTGATCAGGCCGACGCTCAGATCGAGCTGAGGCATCACCCGCCAGCGCGTCTGCCAATCCACGGTCATGTGGTCGGACACCCGGCGCGTCAGCGAGTTCACTGCGTCGCCGATCGACCCGTCGGGATTCACCAGGTTGACGTAAGCGCTGGCCGCGATGTCCGGGTCGCGGTAGCCCGACTTGTAGTTCAGCGCCAGCGTGTGAACCGTGTTGCCGAGCTCGAAGGTGTTGACCCAGCGCGCCTGCCAGCGGAAGGTCACCGTGCCGTCGTCGCCGAAGCGCCCGAGGCTGCTCGAATACGGGCCGCCGGCCACCACCTGGTACTGGTCGCGAAGCATGTAGGTGGTGGTCAGCTGCGAGGTCACAGCGACCCGACGGGCAATGTTCGTGCGGCCGACCACATCGAAATCGATGCCGGACTTGAAGGCCTTGCCCTGGTTCAGGTTCGGCGTGAAAAAGGCCAACTTAGTGCGGTTGGTGCCGGCATCGAACGAGGTGGTGAAGCTGCCCCGGTTGGCAGTCAGGTTGTCGATGATGGCTGAGGGATCGATCTGCCCGATCGCGTTGTAGAGCCCGACCATCCAGTAGTCGGCACCGAACGAAAACGACGGTGCTGGCTCGATGCGCAATCCGAGTGAGGCCTGGGTCGATCGCTCGGGCTTGAGCTTGCGGTTGCCCTGCGCGATCACGTCGGCCTGCTGGCCGTTAATGCACTTCACATCGGGGCCGAACGAGGCCGCGATGTCGTCGAGCGTGACGCCGTTGCGGTCGGGCGCCTTGCAATCGACAAAGATCGAGCTGACGCCGAAAAGCTGGCGCGCAGCCTTCACCTGCAAAACAGACGGCGCCTTGTAGCCGCTGCCCACCGAGCCGCGGAACAGCACGCCCGGCGCCGGTTGCCAACGCGCCGACAGCTTCGCGTTGGTGGTGTCACCGAAGTCTGAATAGTGGTCGTGGCGCAG
>JANMXL010000212.1:0-5687 GCA_031380885.1 Burkholderiales bacterium
TACAGATCGGCGCGGGTGCGGCAGCCCCAGTACAGCGTGGCCGGCCGATCGCTGCCCTGGAAGCGCAGCTGCTCGACCAGCGCCTTGATCGGCGCGTAGCCGGTGCCCGAGGCCAGCAGCACGATCGGCTTCGGCGATTCCTCGCGCAGGAAGAAGCTGCCGAACGGGCCTTCGAGTCGCAGGATGTCCTTCGCCTTCAGCGTGCCGAACACCTGGTCGCTGAACGCGCCGCCGGGCAGGTGGCGAATGTGCAACTCGATCCACGGCTTGTCACCCTGGGTGTGCGGCGCGTTCGCCATCGAATAGCTGCGCCGCACGCCGTCGCGCAAGATGATGTCGATGTACTGACCTGCGTGGTAGCGCAGCGCCTCGCTGGCCGGCAGTTGCAGCTTGACGATCGCGACATCGGGCGCTGGCTTGTCGATGCTGATGACGCGCGCCGGCATCTTGCGCACCGGCATGTCGCCGGCGCCAACGACAGTGCGCGCTTCCAGCACCACATCGGTCTGCGGCGCGGCGCAGCAGGTCAGGGTGTAGCCGGCCTCTTCTTCTGCGACGCTCAAGGCGTGCAGCTGGTGCGCGCCGTGGATCACCCGGCCTTCGAGCAGCTTGCATTTGCACGAGCCGCAGGCGCCATCGCGGCAGCCGTAGGGCAGGCCGATGCCCTGGCGGATGGCCGCAGCGAGGATGGCCTCGTCGCGCCCCACGGAAAAACTGCGGCCGCTCGGCTGCAACGTGACGGTGATGCTCATGGTGGAACCGATGCCGTGTCGGGAAACGTAAACTGAGCCGCGATTCTGCCCGCCCTCCCTGTCTCTTGTGGGTCACCACCGTGCTGCCATCCACCTTCAAGCGTCCTGTCCTGTTGATCGTGGGTTGTGGCGACGTGGGCATGCGGGTGTTGCGCCTGCTGAGCGGCCGCTATCGCCTGCTGGCGCTGACCTCGACGCCAGCACGCGCCAAGGTCTTGCGCACCGCGGGTGCGGTGCCTTTGATCGGCAACCTGGACGAGCCGGTCACGCTCGCGCGGCTGGCTGGGCTCGCCGATGCGGTGTTGCACCTGGCGCCGCCGCCGCTGCAAGGCACCACCGACCCGCGCACCCGGAACCTGATTGAAGCGTTGGCGCGCAAGGGCCGCGTGCACTGCCTGGTCTACGGCAGCACCAGCGGTGTCTACGGCGACTGCGGCGGGGCGCGCTTCGACGAGACGCGCGCTGTGAATCCCGGCACCGATCGCGCGCGGCGGCGCGTCGATGCCGAGTCGCGCATCCGCTGGTATGGGCGCGTGCACGGTGTGCGCGTTTCGATCCTGCGCATCCCGGGCATCTATGCGGTCGACCGTGAAGGCGGTCACCCGCGAGACCGTCTGCTGCGTGGCACGCCGGTGCTGAATGCCGAAGACGATGTCCACACCAACCACATCCATGCCGACGACCTGGCGCGTGCCTGCGTGGCCGCACTGGCGCGCGCGCTGCCGCAGCGGGTGATTCACGCCTGCGACGACACCGACCTGACGATGGGTGATTACTTCGACCTCGCTGCCGATCGGTGCGGCCTGCCGCGCCCACCGCGCATCTCACAGGTTGAAGCGCGTGAACGCCTGTCACCGATGCTGCTGAGCTTCATGAGCGAATCGCGCCGGCTCGACAACCAGCGGCTCAAGCGCGAATTGCGCCTCGTGCTGCGTTACCCGACGGTGACCGACGGCTTGTGAGCAGTGGCGCGTGAGCCGCTGAACCGCTCAGTGCCGCTTGCCGAAGGGTGGCTGCCCGCGCCAATAGCGGAACATCAGATAGCCGCCCAGCATGCCGCCCAGGTGCGCGAAATGGGCCACGCCCGACGCGCTGCCGGTCACGCCGAGCAGCAGCTCCAGGCCGCCATACAGCGCAACGAACACCTTCGCTTTCATCGGGATCGGCGGGAACAGGGGAATGATCGTGCGGTTCGGAAACATCATGCCGAACGCCAGCAGCAGGCCGAACAGCCCGCCCGAGGCACCCACCGTCGGATAGGTCGACCCCAGCAGGCCCGTGATCAGCAACTGCGCACCCGCCGCAGCCAGCACGCTGGCGCTGTAGAACTGGATGAAGCGCTTCGTCCCCCAGACCCGCTCCAGCTCGGCGCCGAACATCCACAGGCCGAGCATGTTGAAAAACAGATGGCTGATGCTGCCGTGCAGAAAGGCGTAAGTGACGATCTGCCACGGCAGGAAGCCATGCCCCAGCGGCCACAGTGCCAGCAGGCGGGTAAACCACGGTCCGAGGAAGCTGTCGATGCAGAAGGCGGCGACGTTGATCAACAGCAAGGCTTGGGTGATGGGAGGCATCGGGGGCATGCGCGGAATCCAGTGGGCTTTGAGGTGCGGGTCGCGGTCGAGACGTGATCGAAGCGAGCCGCGAGCGTAACCGCAGTTGATTGAGCGACGCTGAAGGCAGCGGTCTCGCGCAAGCGCTGCCGCAACGCAGGGGCCTGTGGAATAATCTGCTTTGACATTGGGCCTCTGTGGCGGAATTGGTAGACGCGCCGGACTCAAAATCCGGTTCTTCACGGAGTGTCGGTTCGATTCCGACCGGAGGCACCACCCAAATTTTTATGTTTGCCGATGCGGTGCAATGCCGCATGGATGGCGGCAGACCGATCGCACCACCGTTTCGAGTTCGCATGGCCACCAAGCAGCCGATCTACCCCTCGCTTGAAGACCTGATCGGCAACACGCCGCTGGTGCGATTGAAGCATCTGCCTGGCGCTGACGCCGAGCGCCGCGGCAACGTGATTTTGGGCAAGCTGGAGGGCAACAACCCGGCCGGGTCGGTGAAGGACCGCGCGGCCATCAGCATGGTCCGCCGCGCCGAAGAACGCGGGCAGATCAAGCCGGGTGACACCCTGATCGAAGCCACCTCCGGCAACACCGGCATCGCGCTGGCGATGGCCGCGGCGATCCGCGGCTACAAGATGCTGCTGATCATGCCGGAGGACCTGTCGATCGAGCGCGCGCAAACGATGCGCGCCTTCGGTGCTGAGCTGATGCTGACGCCGCGCTCTGGCGGCATGGAACACGCCCGCGATCTGGCCGATCAATTGCAGCGCGACGGCAAGGGCGTGGTGCTCGACCAGTTCGCCAACGCCGACAACCCGCGCGTGCATTACGAGACCACCGGCCCCGAGATCTGGCGCGACACGGCGGGGCAGATCACCCACTTCGTCAGCGCGATGGGCACCACCGGCACGATCACCGGCGTTTCGCGCTATTTGAAGGAGATGAACCCGGCGGTGCGCATCATCGGTGCGCAACCGAGCGAGGGCTCGCGCATCCCGGGCATTCGCAAGTGGCCCGAGGCCTACCTGCCAAAGATCTACGACCCGAAGCACATCGACGAGACCACATCGGTCAGCCAGGCCGATGCCGAAGAGATGGCGCGGCGGCTGGCGCGCGAGGAGGGCATCTTCGCCGGTATCTCGGCCGCAGGCGCCTGCTGGGTCGCGCTGGAACTGGCGAAAACGGTAGAGAACGCGACCATCGTGTTCATCGTCTGCGACCGCGGCGACCGCTACCTGTCGACCGGTGTGTTTCCGGCCTGAGGCAACGCTGCCCTGAACCTAAAATCGTTGCATCACAGCGGAGCGCGCGCCCCATGATCCTGATTCACAAAGAACTCGACACCCGTGGGCTGAACTGTCCGCTGCCGATCCTGAAGGCCAAAAAGGCGCTGGCTGACATGGCCAGTGGGGAGCTGCTGAAGGTGGTGTCGACCGACCCCGGTTCGATGCGTGATTTCCAGGCCTTCGCGAAGCAGACCGGCAATGACCTGATCGAGCAGTCCAGCGTCGCCGACGAGTTCATCCACCTGCTGCGCAGACGCTGAGATCAGCGGCTCCGCTCAGAAGTCGAGCGTCTTCAGGTAGCTGCGGAACCCCGGGCCGAGCTGCGGGTGCATCAGCGCCAGTTCGACGTTGGCCTCCAGGAAGCCTTCCTTGCTGCCGCAGTCGTAGCGTCGCCCTTCATAGCGGAAGGCGAACACCTTCTCGCGGCGCATCAGCGCGGCGATGCCGTCGGTCAATTGAATCTCGCCGCCCACGCCGCGCGGCTGCGCGGCGATTTCCTTGAAGATGCCCGGGGTCAGGATGTAACGGCCGGCCACACCCAGGCGTGACGGCGCATCTTCCGGCGCTGGCTTCTCGACGATGTGGGTCATGTCCATCATCCGGTCGTTGACCGGCGTGCCGGCCACCATGCCGTAGCGGCGCGTCTGGTCATCGGGCACTTCCTGCACCGCGATGATCGAGGCCTGCCAGTCGGCGAAGCGTTCCACCATCTGCTTCAGAACCGGGGGCGTGCCGACCATCAGGTCATCGGCCAGCAGCACCGCGAACGGCTCGTTGACCACGACGCATTGCGCGCACAGCACTGCATGGCCTAAGCCCAGGGCCTTCGGCTGGCGGATGTAGATGCACTCCATGTCGTCGGGCTTGATCGAGTGCACCAGGGCCAGCAGCTCTTTCTTGCCCGCGGCTTCGAGTTCGGCTTCCAGTTCGTAGGCGGTGTCGAAGTGGTCGGGAATCGCGCGCTTGTTGCGGCCGTTGACGAAGATCATCTGGCGGATGCCGGCCGCGTAAGCCTCCTCGACCGCGTACTGGATCAGCGGCTTGTCGACCACCGGCAGCATCTCTTTGGGCTGCGCCTTGGTCGCAGGCAGAAAGCGTGTACCGAGCCCGGCCACCGGAAAAATCGCCTTGTTGATCTTCATGTGCAAACCTCTTGCGTCGTGGCGGTGAATTTGTAACTCGAATAATTCTCACATGGGCTCATGCGCCGGTCTTGCAGGACAACGCCTTGAAACGCCGCTGTTCGAGGCTTCTATGCATCAAGATGTTGCAGACAGCCGCTGCGCCTGGGCTTGCAGGCGATCGCGCGTGGCGGTGTATTCGGCAATGCGTGCCTGCTCTTGAGCGACCACCGCTGCGGGGGCGCGTGCCACGAAGCTTTCGTTGGCGAGCTTGGCACTGCCTTTGGTGATTTCACCATCGAGCCGCGTGATCTCCTTGCGCAGGCGTTCCATCTCGGCGGCCACGTCGATCTCGACGTGCAGCGCGAGCCGCGTGCCGCTGAACTCGACGACCGGCGCGTTCAGCGTTGCCTGCGCGTAGGCGGCTTCGTCGGTGTGCAGCTGCACTTCGGACACTTTCGCCAGCACCTTCAGCAGCGGCGTCGCGGCCTGCACGAACGCGGTGTCGCCGAGCGCCAGCAACGGCACCCGCTTGTCGGGTGACAGGCTCATCTCGCTGCGCAGGCGCCGACAGGCGCCGACCATGCCCTTCAGCTGCGTGACCCAGGCGTCGGCCGCTGCATCGATGCGTTCGAGCTGCGCCTTCGGGTACGGTGCCGTCACCAGGCTGTCGGCCGAGCCTGCCGCCTTGCGCCCGGCCACCACGGCCACGCGCTCCCACAACTCGGCGGTGATGAACGGCGTGATCGGGTGCAGCAGCCGCAGCACCGTTTCCAGCACGCGGATCAAGGTGCGCCGCGTCGCACGTTGCGCCGATTCGTCGCCGGTCTGGATCTGCACCTTGGCGATTTCCAGGTACCAGTCGCAGTACTCGTCCCACACGAACGAGTAGATCGCGTTCGCCACGTTGTCGAGCCGGTAGTTGGCAAAGCCCTGTTCGACCGCGGCTTCGACGCGCTGCAG
>JANMXL010000226.1:0-3080 GCA_031380885.1 Burkholderiales bacterium
CATCCGTTTTCCGGCGAAAAGCTCTCGGTCGTGCTCGCGCTCTACCGCTACGGCGGCACGATCGATGCCGCCATCGACCTCGTCAACGCCATCACCGGCTACCAGGGCCTGGGCCACACCTGCGGCATCCACACTGCGAACGACGCGCATGTGCAGGCCCTGGCGATGCGCACCCGCACCGCGCGGGTGATGGTCAACCAGGACCTGAACGAGGGCGCGGGCAGCCCGCGCAACGGCTTGCCTTACACGCTGTCGCTCTCCTGCGGCAGCTGGGGCGGCAACATCACGACCGAGAACGTCAACGTGCGCCATTTCATCAACACCACCTGGGTGTCGCGGCTGGTCGATGCGAAAGCGATGCCGGTGGCCGATGAGGTGCTGTTTGCCGGGCATTGGGCGGAGCATGGGAGATAGACCCATGCGCATCGTCGTCATCGGGGGTGTCGCTGCCGGCATGAGCGCCGCCAGCCAGGCGCGGCGGCGCGATCCGGGCTGCGAGGTGGTCGTGCTGGACCGCGGGCACGACATCTCGTACAGCGCCTGCGGCATGCCCTACAACATCGGCGACCCGTCCCGCGGCCTCGACGATCTGGTCATCCTGAGCGCCGAGACCGCGCGCAGCGAACGCGGCATCGACGTGCGCACCCGGCATGCGGCGCAGGCCATTGATGTCTCGCGCCGCGTCGTCCAGGTCGCTGATCTGGAGGCAGGAAGCAACTACACGTTGACCTGGGACGCGCTCGTCATCGCCAGCGGTGCCACCGCCGTTCGCCCCGCGGCGCCGGGGCTCGACCTGGTCGGCGTCTTCGTGCTGCGCGATCTGGCCGATGCTCGGCACATCAAGCGCTACCTGGCCGATGTCAAGGTCAGCACGGCCGTGATCGTCGGCGCGGGCTACATCGGCATCGAGATGGCCGATGTGTTGCACGGCCTGGGCATCGCGGTGTCCATCCTCGAAAAAGCCGACCAGGTGCTGCCCGGCTTCGCACCGGCCATCGTCGATGTCGCCACGCACGCGCTCGAACGAAACGGGGTGCGCGTGCAGACCGCAGCGAGCCTGCAACGGGTGCAGCGCGAGGGTGGCGACCTGCTGGTGCACAGCGATCGCGGTGTGATCCGCGCTCAGATCGTCATCGTCGCGGTCGGCGTCCGGCCGGACGTGGCGCTGGCGCGCGAGGCCGGCATCGCCCTCGGGGCCAGCGGCGCCATCGCGGTGGACAGCGCGATGCGCACCAGCGCAGCCTGCGTGTTTGCCGCGGGCGATTGCGCCGAAGCCCATCATCTGGTGCTGGATCGCCCGAGCTGGATTCCACTCGGCACCACCGCCAACAAGCAGGGCAAGGTGGCCGGTGCGAATGCGGCACGGGCTGCCGGGGCAGCAGGGGCCTCCGGTGGCGACCTGCACTTCGGAGGCATCGTCGGCAGCGCCGGCTTCAAGTGCTTCGACCTCGAAGTCGCGCGCACCGGCCTGGGGTCCTCGGATATAGCGCATGCCGGACTCGATGCGGTGGCAGTCGTCTCGACCCACCACAGCCGGGCGCGCTCTTACCCGGGCGACAAGCCCATCACCACGGTGGTCTATGCCGAGCGCGGCAGCGGGCGCCTGCTGGGCGCACAGATGATTGGCGGCGAAGCGGTGGCCAAGCGCATTGACGTGTTCGCCACCGCGCTGCATGCGCGCATGACGCTGGCCCAGGTCGAGGCCCTCGACTTGACCTACGCGCCGCCCTTTGCCCCGGTGTACGACGCGATCCTGATCGCAGCCAGCGTCGGTGTGAAGGCGCTGGCCAAGCCGCGCAGCTGAATCCGGCCGTGTGCCCGGCAACCCGTATCTGGACGCAGCCGGTCGGGTCTGGGCCGACAACCCGCAACGCGTCGGGCAGCTGGATGGGGTGGCAGCGCATCTGGCGCTGCACCCGCACTCGCGTTGCCAAAGCGTGTTTGCCGTCGACAACCTGGCGTTCCACGGGCTGTTCTCACCAGCGTTTTTGCCCGTGCTGCAATTGCCCGCGTCAAGCGTTTCGGGCGACGGACTGGAGTTCCATGGCGAGGGCTCGATGAGCAAGGCCGGCTGGGTGGGCGACACCGTGTTCGATGCCCCGACCGCGCCAGCGCTGGAGAAATTTGCCAGCCGCGCTCAAGCGCCCCAGCGCAGCGCCGCAGTGTGCAGCGGTGCGTCCCACAGCGCGAGCCAGTCGGCATCGACGGCGGTGACGGTGATCGAGCAGCCGGCCATCTCCAGCGAGGTCACATACGACCCGGTCAGGTGGCGCACCACCTTCAGCCCCGCGGCATTCAGGATCTTCGTTGCCGCGCACACCATCACATAAAGCTCCATCAGCGGCGTGCCGCCGAAGCCGTTGACGAGCAGGATCACCTCTTGCCCCGGCTTCAGCGCCAGGTCTTTCAGGATCGCGCCGAGCAGCTCTGCCGCAATGTCGTCCGCCGGGGCCAGCTTGACGCGCTTGCGCCCAGGCTCACCGTGGATGCCGACACCCATTTCCATCTCGTCGTCGCCGATCTGGAAGGTCGGCGTGCCCGCTGCCGGCACGGTGCAGGAGGTGAGCGCCACACCCATCGACGCGGTGGCTTTGTTGACGGCATCGCCCAGCGCCTTCAGCGCGGCGAGCTTGTCGCCGCGCTCGGCGGCGGCGCCTGCGATGCGCTCGACGATCAGCGTGCCGGCCACGCCGCGGCGGCCGGTGGTGTAGGTCGAGTTCTCGACCGCCACGTCTTCGTTGACCAGCACGGTGGCGTTGTCCCGCGTCCGCATCTCGGCGGCCATCTGGAAGTTCATCATGTCGCCGGAGTAGTTCTTGACGATGAACAGCACGCCAGCGCCGCCGTCCACCGCCTGCGCGGCGGCCAGCATCTGGTCGGGCGTGGGGGAGGTGAACACCTGGCCCGGGCAGGCCGCATCGAGCATGCCATGGCCAACAAAGCCCGCGTGCAGTGGCTCGTGGCCTGAGCCACCACCGGAGATCAGTGCCACCTTGCCCGGCGTCAAGTGGCGGCGGCGCACGAACTGGCGCTCGGCGCCCAGGGTCACGATGTCGGCATGCGCCGCGGCAAAGCCGTCC
>JANMXL010000232.1:0-6069 GCA_031380885.1 Burkholderiales bacterium
CGCCATGTCGAGCAGCACGCAGGCGCCCACCGGCACGGCGGAGCGCAGGCCCGGCAGTGCGCGCAGCGTCGTGCGCAACCCGGTCAACTCGCGCGGCCGCACCTGGCGCAGTGCGATGCGCGCCGTGATGCGCTCGACGTCGCACACCGATCGCAACGACTGCCGCAAGGTGTCGCTGCGATGGGCCATCAGCGCCGCGATCGCTTCGTGGCGCTGCGTTGCCACGCCGCGATCACGCAATGGCCTGGCCGTCCACCCGCGCAGCGCCCGGCTGCCCATGCCGGTGCGGCAGGTGTCGATCAGTGACAGCAGCGTCGGTGCATCTTCACCGCGCAGCGTCTGCGTCAGCTCCAGGTTGCGGTGTGTGGTGGGCGGCAAGTCGATCAGCGCGCTGGCGCGTTCGACCTGCAGGCTGCGCACATGCGCCAGCGCCTGGCCTTGCGTGTGTTCGGCATAGCTCAACAACGCCGACGCAGCCGCATGTGCGACCGTCAACTCGCTCGCGTTGAAGCCCGCGAGGCTCGCGACACGCAGTTGTTCGCAAAGCTTGCGCGCACCGAGCGTGGCATCGAACTGCCAGTCGGGCCGGTGCGTCACCGCGGCCCGCGTGGCCAACAGCGCCGCCGGAACGTGCTCGCGCTCCACCAGCACCTCGGCCGCATTCAGCCGCGCCAGCCAACCGGGCAACTCGTGATCGGCGCATTCGGTCAGGCCCAGTTCGCCACTGCTCAGGCCCAGCCAGGCGAGGCCGTGCGTCGTCTGCCCGCGATGGGTGTGCTGCGACAGCGCCAGCAGCAGCGCATCGGCCTTGTCCGACATCAGCTCGGTGTCGGTCAGCGTGCCCGGCGTGACGATACGCACCACCTTGCGCTCGACCGGCCCCTTGGCGGTGGCGACATCGCCGACCTGCTCGCAGATCGCCACCGGCTCGCCCAGCTTGACCAGCCTGGCCAGGTAGTTCTCCACCGAATGCACCGGCACGCCGGCCATCACCACCGGCTCGCCACCGCTCTGGCCGCGGGTGGTGAGGGTGATGTCGAGCAGCCGGTTCGCGCGCCTGGCGTCATCGAAGAACAGCTCGTAGAAGTCACCCATCCGGTAGAACAACAGCGTGTCTGGATGGTCTGCCTTGATGCGCAGGTACTGCTGCATCATGGGGGTGTGGGCGGGCGCCTGGGTCGACGACGTGGCTTCCGGGTTCACTCGTGCGCTGGCTCGTTTTGTTGGCGTCGCGCGGATTGTCGCCTCGCCTTGTCAGCCTCCGCTGCAACGGCTGTCAGTTTGCGGCGCCGCTTCCCCTCAGAACGGCGCAGGCAGCAGCTTGAAGCCGGCGATGAGCACGCCGATCACGGTGTTGACGACGACGCTGAGCACGCTCGGCACATAGAAGATGGCCGAGATGACCTGGGCGCTCAGGCCGTGTTCGAACAGCAGGCCGAGGGCAAACGAGAGGATGCCGAGCGCGACCCAGCGGCGCAGATAGGTCGGCAGCCAGTGAGATTTGTCCAGGTTGTGCCGCCAGGCCGCCGAGCGCTCGAACATGTTGCCGTGGCTCACGTCGCGGAACAGCCACCCGAAGAACAGGTAGCGGTACAGCAGCACGCGGAAGGAGAGGGCGGTGTCGTCGGTGGCCATGGTTCGAATCTGCCTGCCTAACGGAGTGAATCTGATGATGCGCGAAACGCTTACCCCTTGATATCGGCGGGCCACCCGATCCACTTGACCGTTTTAGAGCGACTTCAGCCTCTCCCGCAGGGGCGGCTCCACGACAGGAAAGTCGCCTCGGTAAACTCAGCTGCATTCCTTTCAACGCGAGTCGCTCATGAGTTTCGACAAAGTCACCCCTGGCAAGAAGGCCCCGGAACAGTTCAACGTGATCATCGAAATCCCGATGAACGCCGACCCGGTGAAGTACGAGGTCGACAAGGAAAGCGGCGCGCTGTTCGTCGACCGCTTCATGAGCACCGCGATGCACTACCCCTGCAACTACGGCTATGTGCCGCAGACCATTTCCGGCGACGGCGACCCGGTCGATGTGCTGGTGATCACGCCGTTTCCGCTGTTGGCCGGCTCGGTGGTCACCTGCCGCGCGATCGGCATGCTGAACATGGAAGACGAAGCCGGCATGGACGCCAAGCTGCTCGCGGTGCCGATCGACAAGCTGCTGCCGATCTACGCCAGCTGGCAGAAGCCGGAAGACCTGCACGAGCTGCAGCTGCGCACGATCCAGCACTTCTTCGAGCACTACAAGGACCTGGAGCCGAACAAGTGGGTGAAGGTGAAGGGTTGGTCGGGCCCGCAAGCCGCGCACGAGGAAATCAGCTCGGGCATGGTCAGCTACAAAAAGTCGCTGGCCGGCTGACACCCCAGGCCGACAACCCATGCAGCGCCGTCGCGGCGCTGTTTTTCTGTCCGTTTCTCTGTCCAGGTTTCTGTTCGCGTTTCTGGTGCCTCCGCTGGAAATCCCGCGGAACCGACCGCGCAGGTTCGCGCTCTACACTGCCCGCCCACCTGGCTTGCAGAGCACTCCCGTGAATCCATTCCTGCGCGCGTTTCCCCTCGTCCTGTCCTTGTGGGTGGCCGCGCTGCCGCTCGTGGCACCTTCAGCCCAGGCGCAAAGCCTGCCGTCGGGCGTGACCCGGGTGCAGTCGGTCGAAGGCATCGATGAGTACCGGCTGGCCAATGGCCTGCAGGTGCTGCTGATCCCTGACAGCTCGAAGCCCACCACCACCGTCAACCTGACCTATCACGTGGGCTCAAGGCAGGAAAACTACGGCGAGACCGGCATGGCGCACCTGCTGGAGCACCTGCTGTTCAAGGGCTCGCCGAAGCACCCGAACGTCTGGCCCGATTTCACCAAGCGCGGTCTGGCGGCCAACGGCAGCACCTGGTTCGACCGCACCAACTACACCGCCAGCTTCTCGGCCAATGACGACAACCTGCGCTGGTACCTGGGCTGGCAGGCCGACGCGATGGTCAACAGCTACATCGCGCGCAAGTCGCTGGACACCGAGATGACGGTGGTGCGCAATGAGATGGAATCGGGCGAGAACAGCCCCGACCGCATCCTGTTCTCGAAGACGCTGTCGGCGATGTACCAGTGGCACAACTACGGCAAGGACACGATCGGCGCGCGCAGCGATGTAGAGAACGTCGACATCCCCCGCCTGCAGGCGTTCTATCGCCTGTACTACCAGCCGGACAACGCGACACTGATCGTCTCGGGCAAGTTCTCACCCGCGCAGACGCTGTCGTGGATCGCGCAGTCCTTCGGCGTCATCAAGAAGCCGACCCGCGTGCTGCCGATTCAATACACGCTGGACCCGGTGCAGGACGGTGAACGCAGCATCACCTTGCGCCGCACCGGTGGCGTGCCGGTGCTGTATGCGGCCTACCACGTGCCGCCCGGTGCGCACCCGGACTTCGCCGCGGTCGATCTGCTGGGCTCCATCATGGGCGACGCGCCCGGCGGTCGTCTGCACAAGCGGCTGACCGAAAAAGGCCTGGCCGCCACCACCTATGCCTTCGCGCAAGGCCTGGCCGAGCCCGGTTTTGCCTTGTTCGGCGCGCAGCTCGGGCCGCAGCAGGATGTGGACGCGGCGCGCAACGAACTGCTGGCCACCGTCGAATCGGTGTCCAAGGAGCCGATCACCCAGGAAGAGCTGGACCGCGCGAAAGTCAAATGGCTGAAGGGTTGGGATCAGGCCTTCACGAATCCGGAAACGGTGGGCGTGGCGCTCAGCGAGTCGGTGGCGATGGGCGACTGGCGGCTGTTCTTCCTGAACCGCGACCATGTGCGCGACACGGCGCTGGCCGACGTTCAGCGCGTGGCCGAACAGCGCCTGCTGCCCGCCAACCGCACGCTCGGCATCTACCTGCCGACCGACCAGCCGCAGCGCGCGCCGGTGCCGGCCAAGGTCGATCTCGCCGCGCAGCTGAAGACCTTCAAGCCGCAAGGCGCGGCCGCCGCGGTGGAATCCTTCGAGGCCACGCCGGCCAACATCGACCGGCGCACGCAGCGCTTCGACATCGGCGGCCTGCGTGTCGGCCTGTTGCCCAAGGGAAGCCGCGGCAACGCAGTGCAGGCGATGCTGTCGCTGCATTTCGGCGACGAGAAATCGTTGTTCGGCCAAAGCGAAGTGGCCGACATGGTCGCCGCGCTGCTCGACAAGGGCACGACGACTATGACGCGCCAGCAGATCCAGGACCGGCTGGATGCGTTGCACACCGAGATGAACATCAGCGGCGGCGCCAGCGGGGTGACGGTGAACCTGAGCTCGCGGCGCGAAAACCTGGCCGACGCGATCGCGCTGGTCGGTGATCTGTTGCGCCACCCGGTGTTCCCGGCCGCCGCGCTGGACGAGGTGCGGCGGCAAGCGCTGGCCAGCATCGAGCAGGACCGCAAGGAGCCCGCGGCAGTGGTCGGCAACACGCTCGCCCGTCTGGGCAACCCCTATCCACGTGGCGACCTGCGTTACGCACGCACCTTCGATGAAATCGTGCAGGACGTCAGCGGCGTGACGCTGGAGCAGGTGCGCGAGCACCATCAAAAGTTCTACGGCGCGAAGGCCGGCGAGTTCTCGGCCGTCGGCGATTTCGACGTGGCAGCGGTGCGCCAGGCGCTGCAGGCCGCCTTCGGCGACTGGCAGGTCGGTGCGCCCTACACCCGCGTGCCGCAGCCCTTGATCTCGGTCCCGCCAGCGCGTTTGCTGCTGCTGACGCCCGACAAGCAGAACGCGACGATGCGCGTCGAATTCCCGGTGCCGCTGTCTGACAACGATGCCGATTACGCCGCGCTGTCGATGGCGAACTACCTGTTGGGCTCCGGTGGCAATTCACGGCTGTGGCGGCGCATCCGTGAGACCGAGGGCCTGTCGTACGACGTGCGCAGCTCGATCGAATGGAACGACACCGAGCCTCATTCCGAATGGTCGGCCACGGCGATCTTCGCGCCGCAAAACCAGCCCAAGGTCGAAGCGGCGTTCCGCGAAGAATTGGCGCGGGCGCTGAAAGACGGATTCACCGCGAAGGAGCTGGCCGAAGGCCAGCGCGGCCTGCTGAACTACCGCCGACTGACGCGCGCCCGCGACGCGGCCGTGGCCGCCGGCATCGCCAACAACCTGCACATCGGCCGCACCTTTGCGCGCTCAGCGCAGGTCGACGTGCAGCTGGAAGCGCTGACGCTGGACCAGGTCAACGCCACGTTGCGCAAATACCTGTTGCCAGACCGCTTCGTCTACGGCTTCGGAGGCGACTTCAAAAAGTAGTCTTGCTGCGTCGCAAGAGTGGCTTTGCGCTTGCTGTGCCGCAGATCGATCATCTGATCCAGCCGCGAGCGAAAGAAGTCTGGCGTGTTGATCTGGCGGCGGTCGGGGTGTGCCGGATCAGGTGCCCATCCGCAGCCGACGTGCCGCTTCCTCGTCCCGCGCGTCATCGATCTCGCGCATGACGCTGCGCAGGTCGACCGCCCCCAGCTGCGGCTCGTAGCGGCCGCTCAGCACCGTCTCGGTCGTCAGCACGCCGCGTTCGTACAGCGCCCAGATCTCGGGGCCGAACTGGGTGGTCAGCAGCTCCGGCGCATCGCGACCGAAGAAATTGCGCAGGTTGGCGACATCGCGCAGCAGCATGCGTGGCGCGTGGTTGTTGCCGGCAGCATCGATGGCCTGCGGCAGGTCGATGATCACCGGCCCGTCGGCGGCCAGCAGGATGTTGAATTCAGACAGATCGCCGTGCACGACACCGGCGCACAGCATCCGCACCACCTCGACCAGCAGGCTCGCGTGGTGCGCTCGCGCGTCGTCGGGCGTGAAGGCCACGTCGTTCAGGCGCGGTGCGGCGTCGCCGTCGGCATCGGTCACCAGCTCCATCAGCAGCACGCCGTCGTGGAAGTTGTAGGGCTTGGGCACCCGCACGCCGGCCGCGGCCAGCCGGTACAGCGCATCGACCTCGGCGCTTTGCCAGGCCGCTTCCTGTGACTCGCGCCCGTAGCGGCTGCCCTTGGCCATCGCGCGGGCCTGGCGCGAGTTCTTGACCTTGCGGTTCTCGGTGTAGTCGACTGCCTGCCGGAAG
>JANMXL010000234.1:0-6103 GCA_031380885.1 Burkholderiales bacterium
CCTCTGAGGGCTCGCCAGAGGCCGCGCAGGGCCTTGATGACCAGCCACGCTGCGGTGATCATCGCCACGAAGATTAAAGATCGGATCAGGGTCTCGTCCATGGTCGCAGTCCGTTCGGTGGTGAAGGGTGAAGAGAGGCCCGTATATTACCGGGCTCTTCGCTGCATTGAAAATGCGGGTGAGGGAGTTCAGGCTCCCAGGTTGCGCGCGACGGCGATGCGCGTCTCCAGTTCCTTCATCATGTCGACTGCAGCGTGGTGTCCGCCAGCGACGCCGAGAACGCGGGACCAGGGATCAAACTTCAGGTGACACTTGATCTTCCAGCGGCCGTCCTTGCAGCAGGACAGAAACATGTCTTGTGGTCTGCAGTCCGGCAGCGGAATGTGGGCGGTGAGCGGCGCTCTCAGCTCTTTGGTCATAGTCGTGGTCATAGTCGTGAAGAAACCCGCGCCAGCGCTCGCGCTCCGGGCCAGCCTGGAACCTTGACATGGTGGGGGTCGATGGTTCGAGTCCATTCGCGCCTACCAAATTCGGTAGGAAGAACAAGCACTTAGCGGAAACGCTCGGTGCTTTTTTCTTATCGGTACGGAAAAAGTACGGAAATCTTCGTGCGGTTCAAGTCGGCGGAGCATCAGCTTGACCACTTCGAGCGGCTGACCAAGAGTTTGAGTGGGCTGCAGGACGCAGCTAAGGTGCGGTCAACGCCAGGAGACCGCGGACCACCTTGGTCTCGACGGTTGCAGCTAATTGCCGGCGCGCCGCGACGGTCGGCTACGCAGCGATTGCCGTCGGTGACGGCAAGTTGACGTACTCACGCTGACTGCCATCAAGCGGTCATTGGACGTGGCCGCCTGTGCTGTCCCGAACGGCCGCTGTACGAGGCGGTGCAGTCGTAGGCCTCCGGCGATTCGGCTGGCAACACGCCACCGACCGCTTTACCGTCACGTGAACTGGCGGTATCGACCCCAAGCCGCCGGTGGCACTTTTCAGGCCGAGCGGCCCCAACGCAACCTAAACCAACGCTGGCGACCATCTCCGTACGAGGAGAAAGAACGATAAGTCGCGTGGGCCGTTGCAGTTAAGGATGCCTACATCCTCGCTCGCCAGCGCACGGCACACCCCGTGAGACCGAGCCCAGCCATGAATAGAGCAAAGGTGCCCGGCTCCGGTACCGCAGGGACGGGTGGCAAAACCGCACTGTAGGCGTGTGACCAATCGAAGCCTGAGTCTGATCCAACGCTTAGGTCGCTCACCACGGTACCGTCGGACAGATGTACCGAGCTTATGCCGCCCCAGGTTCCGGTGGAAGCAAAGTCGCTGTTGGCCGCCACGTCATCCACGCCACTGGATCCAAATGCTCGTGTCTCCGCGGTCAAAGTTGCAGCCAATACAAACGACGTCCCCAGGGTAAACGGCATGTCGAAGGAATAAAGGCCAGCCAAGCTGCCCTGCGTGAACGAGACATTGAGCCCGGAGACGCTAACGGTGTCGATGTCATACGCGCTATTGCTGCTGTTGCGGTGTAGCAGCTGGGCACCAATGTTGAGCACTTGCACCCCACCGACCGTGACAGACACTCCGACCGTTGAATTCGCAAATGCGGCCGTGCTTGTTCCGCCGACGCGGGAATTGAGCGCGCCCGACAGATCAAAGGTGGCGCGCCCTGTTGCCGCACCGATGTGGGAACTGGACAACGTGACGTTGTCGATCCATGCAGAAGTCGCACCGCCGCGCGCTTGCCCGTCGCCACCGACGACTGACGTTGACCCGGAATGCAGCGCACCGTAAGAGGCCGCAGCGCTGCCGGTTGCGGCAACCGTTCCAAGAGGGCCATTGATCGACACTGAACTCACTGTCGCGGTAGGCCCGTAGACGGTCGTGATCGAGTCCGTGTGTGGTTCCGCATAGCCAGCGGCAGAGGTCGCAACCAGCCCTGCCTCTGCGCCGCAGGCCACCGTTAATAGAAGGCCGGAGAGTAGGACCGGCAGGCAGTTCAGGGGACGGCAATCTTTTTGCATGTTCAGCTCGGTCATTGATAAGAGTGCTCTGGAACGCGTCGGAATGATGGAGACAACCAACACACCCAATAAAAGCTTGATTACATCAGGGTCGGGGGCGTCAGGCAATGCAGTTCGCCCGCGCCACCCCCGGAACAGGTGGTACTCATCCATCGTGGGGACGTGACTCTGGTGAAGCGGAGGGGCCTCGATCGACCGCTTTGGATGATGTAGCACCTTCGAGTCGCTGCCGGCATATGGCTGCTGTGCTGACATACCGGTCGTTGACGTGGCGATCTTTCTGCCGATCGGATGTCTGGAAGTGGCCGAAAGCGCTCTGGCTTGAGCATCTCCCGCGCGGCTCGGTTGAGGCCCGAGTCGACCCACCACGAGACGCACTTCTGGCTCGCGCAGGCCCTGTTCGGCGTGGGCGATGGCCGGCGCGCGATGCAGCACCTGGAACTGGCGCGCCAGCACAGCCCGACGCTGCGCGAGCAGGCGCTGTACGCGGCCAAGTTGGACCGCCTGCGCGCACGGCACCTTCAGTGACATCCGCTTCCGCCACAATCCGCGTCGGCGCCGCCCTTGCGCCCGGACGAGACACTGTGACGACACCCGACACACCGCCGCCCGCGCCCCGCGCCGGCGCGGCCAAGCCGAACCCCTTTCTCGAGATCGCGGTCACCATCGTCGTGCCCTCGCTGGTGCTGATTCAGCTCAGCGGCGACGACTGGCTCGGCCGCGTCGGCGCGCTGATGCTGGCGCTGGCCTTCCCCGTCGGCTGGGGTCTGTGGGACGGCATGCGCCGGCACAAGGTCAACTGGCTGGCCGTCATCGGCGCCGTCAGCACGCTGATAACCGGCGGCATCGCACTGCTGCAGATCGATACGCAGTGGCTGGCAGTCAAGGAGGCCTCGATCTCGGCGCTCATCGGCCTGGTGGTGGCGGCCTCGGCTTGGACGCGCCGGCCGCTCATTCAAGCCCTGGTGTTTGACGCCTCGCTCTTCGATGTGGACCGCATCCGCCAGCGCCTGGCCAAACGCCGCAGCGAGGCCGAATTCGAGGCCCGGCTTCGCACCGGCACGCTGCTGCTGGCCGGCACCTTCGCGTTTTCGGCGGTGGCCAACTTCTTCCTGACGCGCTGGGTCGTCACCAGCCCGTCGGGCAGCGAGGCCTTCAACCAGGAACTCGGCCGCCTGACGCTGTTGAGCTACCCGGTGATCGCGATCCCGTCGATGCTGATGATGATGGCGCTGATGTGGTGGCTGGCGCAGAGCGCGAGCCGCCTGACCGGGCTGACCGTGGCCGAACTCTTCGGCCCCGAGCCGACATCCCCGCCGGCGGGGCCGGGCCAGCCTTAGACGTATTGACGCCGACCGAAAACTGACCTTTGGCGCAACTGCGCTGGTACTCTCTGTCCAAAGACGCGCCCGTATACCTAGAGGTAACGTCTAACCGGATGTCGCGCACCGAAGCACGACTTGCGTAGCACTTGCTACCGGATGGCGGCAGGCCACGATTTATTCGGCACGCGACTTAAAGCCGCGTCCGTCGGCCCATCCCCGATCTTCTTGGAGCATTGCCCAAACTGCGGCGGCGAGCTCAAGAACATTGTGGCCATCCTGGAGCAACCGGTGATCGAGAAGATCTTCATGCACCTGGGGCTGCAGGCGCGGGCACCCCCTCGGGCGCCAGCTCGCGGCCAGGCGCTGCAAGCGGCCTGAAGATTCCGATTCATCACCGTTCGGGTGGCCCGCAGAGCAGGGCTACGGGGATCGGCTGCGCGCGAGGGTTTTCAGGACCGATGGATGTGGCGCGGCGCCAAGGGCTAACCTGTAGATGACGCCAGGAAAGACGCTTCTCGGCTGGGCCGTCCACGCCCAACAGAATTCGCCCTGCATCCAAAGGCAGGTTCAAGCGCTTCGTCAAGGTGGTGTGGCTGGCCGCTTACGGATGAGTTTGCCGAGGGAGGTCAAACGCAGGCGATAGACCGCCTGGCCATGCAAGATGTCGATCAGGCGCCGACAGCCTGAGCGGCTACGGGGTGGATGAGCACCACAGCACGGGCCGCCGGGCAGCGTGTGGCGTCGGCGCCGCAGGCCGGGCCCTGAAGAGCCGACGCCCGTTGCGAAGCGTGGTGATGGAAGGTTTCGCGAGCGCAGTCGTGACAGCGGCCGCAGGAGGTGGCGACCGACAAATCGAACTGGAGCTCGTCAAAGCTTTCACAACCCTGGTGAGCGGCGCGAGCAATGTCGCGATCGGAGACTCGGTGGCAGATGCAAACTATCATCCCCACAATGTAATGCGAATAGGTCGCATTGGCAAACGCATCGAAAAATCAACCCCGATCCGGGATGGATCGGCCCGCGGGATCAGCTGCCGAGCTGCGACTGCAGGTAGTTCTGTTCGCCGACCTTGCCGACCAGTTCGAGCTGGGTCTCGATGAAGTCGATGTGCTCCTCGGTGTCCTCGAGGATGTGCTGAAACAGATCGCGCGACACGTAGTCGCGTGCCAATTCGCACTGGGCGATCGCGTCTTTCACGGTGGCCTGCGCGACTTGCTCTGATTTCAGGTCGCAGCCCAGCGCTTCGACCAGGGTCTCGCCGATCATCAACTTGCCCAGGTCCTGCAGATTGGGCAGCGCATCCAACGTGAACAGGCGCTCCATGAGCGCGTCGGCGTGCCTCATCTCGCCGATCGATTCCTCGTATTCCTTCTTCGCCATGCGGTCGAAGCCCCAGTGCTTGAACATGCGGAAGTGCACGAAATACTGGTTGATGGCGGTGAGTTCGTTCTTCAGCTGCGCTTGCAGCCACTTGATGACTTGCGGGTCGCCTTGCATGGGGGGGTCCTTTTCTTCGGATGGGTGACGGGTCTGTCGTCGATTCGGTCTATTTTGCGGTGTAGACGCCAGGGTACGGGCTTACAGCGCCCGCGTGCGCTCCGTCAGCCAGGCCAGTGCATTTCCCGAGACCCGTGGCGACAGGCGCTCGAACACCGTCGCGTGGTAGCGGTTGAGCCAGTCGATCTCTGTGGCATCGAGCAGCGAGCGGGCTATGCAGCGGGTGTCGATCGGGCACAGCGTCAGCGTCTCGAATTCGAGGAACTCGCCGCCGGCGCTGCACTCTGGTGCGTCGCCCGGCACGCTCAGCACCAGGTTCTCGATGCGGATGCCCCACTTCCCTGGGCGATAGAGGCCAGGCTCGATGCTGGTGACCATGCCGGGCTCCATCGCCATCGTCGCTTCGGGCATCGCCTTCGAGATGCTTTGCGGGCCTTCGTGCACGTTCAAAAAGTAGCCGACACCGTGGCCGGTGCCGTGGCCGTAATCGAGGCCGTGCTGCCACAGCGGCGCGCGCGCGATCGCGTCGAGCATCGGTGACAACGTGCTGCGCGGAAAGCGGCTGCGGCTGAGTGCCAGCATGCCTTTGAGCACCAGTGTGTAGTCGCGCTTCTGCTCGGCGCTTGGGGGGCCGATCGGCCAGACGCGGGTGATGTCGGTGGTGCCGCCGAGGTACTGGCCGCCGGAGTCGATCAGCAGCAGGCCACCTTCCTGATCCGAATTCACGGTGATGACTGCATGCGAATCGGCTGTCGCCCGGTAGTGCGGCATGGCGCCGTTGACGTTGAAGCCGGCGATCGTGGGAAAGCTCAGGCCGACGAAGCCCGGGCGATTCTTGCGCGCCGCGCTCAACCGCTCGTCGACCGTCAGTTCGGTGAGGCGGCTGGCGTTGGCGGGATCGGCCAGCGCTTGTTCGAACCAAGCGTAGAACTCGCACATGGCGGCGCCGTCCTGCACCATCGCCTCGCGGATGTGGGCCGCTTCGGCCTCGCTCTTGCGACTCTTGCGCAGCGTGCTGGGGTTGATCGCCTCGATCACCTGCACGCCAGCGTTGCCGTTGTCAGGCACCTGCTGCTGCAGGCCCAGCGTGATGCGGCGCGGGTCGATCAGCAGACGGGCGTCGGCAGGCAATGCGGCCAGGGCCGGGCCGGCGCGGTCGTACGGCGCGACACACACGCCGTCGGCGGCCAGCACCGCTTGCAGCGCGGGTGACACCTTGCCATCGGCGACGTACAGCACGGCCAGATGCGCGTCGATCAACGC
>JANMXL010000290.1:0-21785 GCA_031380885.1 Burkholderiales bacterium
TGCTCGGCGTGCTGGCGCAGCGGCTGGTGCGCAAGCTGTGCGTGCATTGCAAGAAGATCGATGCGCAGGGCCGCTACCACCCTGTGGGCTGTGCCGAATGCGGCCACAGCGGCTACAAGGGCCGCACCGGCGTCTACGAGATGATGGTCGCCGACGACAAGGTGCGCTCGCTGATCCACAGCCGCGCGGCCGAATCGCAGCTCTTTGTGGCCGCCGAACAAGCCGGGCTGCGTTCGATGCGCGAGGATGGCGAGCGGCTGGTGGCAGAAGGCATCACCTCTCCCGAAGAAGTGATGAGAGTCACGAGAGAGTGACATGCCTGCCTACAAATTCGAGGCGCTGACTGCAGCGGGCAAGTCGACCACCGGCATCGTCGAAGCCGACAACGCGCGGGCGGCGCGAGCACAGCTGCGGGCGCAGGCGCTGGTGCCGCTGGAGGTCACCCAGGTCGCGTCGGCCGGCACCGGGGGTCAGGGGCTGCGCTTCACGACGCGGGTGTTCTCGACGACCGGTCTCGCGGTGTGGACGCGCCAGCTCGCAGGCCTGGTCGGCAGCGGGCTGCCGCTGGAACGCGCGCTCACCGCGCTCAGCGACGAGGCTGAAGACCCGCGCCAGCGCGAGCTGGTGGCGCACCTGCGCTCCGAGGTCAATGCCGGCTCGCCGTTCGCCCGCGCGCTCGGCAGCGCCGAGCGCGAGTTCGACGACGTCTACCGCGGCGTGGTCGCCGCCGGTGAGCAAAGCGGCGCGCTGGGACAGGTGCTGGAGCGTCTGGCCGACGACCTGGAAGAGCGCCAGGCGCTGAAAGCCAAGCTGATCGGCGCCACGCTGTACCCGGCCATCGTGTCGGTGATCGCATTGGTGATCGTGATCTTCCTCGTCACCTATGTGGTGCCGCAGGTCGCCTCGGTGTTCACCAGTTCGAAGCGCGCGCTGCCCGCGCTGACCGTTGCGATGTTGGCGACCAGCAGCTTCCTGCGCAGCTACGGCTGGCTGCTGCTGCTGGCCATCGGTGCGGGTGTCGGCACCCTGTTGCTGATGCTGCGCAACCCGCTGTTTCGCGAGCGCTTCGACGCCGGCTGGCTGAACTTGCCGCTGATCGGCCGGCTGGCCCGCGGCTACAACGCGGCGCGTTTTGCTGGCACTTTGGCGATGCTGGCCGGCGCGGGGGTGCCGATCCTGAAAGCCTTGCAGGCGGCCGCCGAGACGCTGTCGAACCAGGCCATGCGCGCCGATGCGCTGGATGCGCTGGTGCGGGTGCGCGAAGGCGCGCCACTGGCCGCAGCACTCGCCAGCAAGAAGCGCTTTCCGGGGCTTCTTGCGATGTTCGCGCGCCTCGGCGAGCAGACCGGCCAATTGCCCGAGATGCTGGACCGCGCGGCCAAGCAACTCGCGACCGAGGTGCAGCGCCGCGCGCTGCAGATGGCAACGATCCTGGAGCCGCTGTTGATCGTCGCCATGGGCGGCGTGGTGATGCTGATCGTGCTGGCGGTTTTGCTGCCGATCATCCAACTGAACACCTGGGTGAAGTAACAGCCCCCCAGTCGCTTCGCTGCCGCCTTGCAGGCCGCGCTGGGCCAGCGGCCCAGCTCCTCGCCAGGCACAAACAGTCCACTGGACTGTTTGCGTCCGGGCTCGGCCCCCAAGGGGCGCCGCCTGGCGGCCCGGCAAAGCCGGTTCCGCGGGCGTGACTTGATGGAGCGCATCGCTTCGCTTGCTTTCCGAGACCCATGGCACGCTGAATGCATGGCGTTTGAAGTGTCAATGCGCTGCTTCTCCGAAGCATGGCAACGGCGGCACGTGGTTGAATGATTCCAGCGAGCTTTGTTTTTCGGAGGTGAGATGTCTGCTTCCCATGAACTGGTCAAGGTGTCGGGCACCAGCGGCGCTATCCCGATTGCGCGGATGCGCAGCGTCTACCGTGTGGACGACGTCGGTCGCAAACTCGACAAGCTGCCGCACAAGGAACACGAAAACCTGCGCTCGACTTACGAACGCATGATCGAGCTGGGACCGGAGCGGTTTCAGGTCAAGCCGTCGGGCCTGCCGGTGATGGATCACCTGTACGACGACCTGCCGAATTTCTATGAAGTGCTCGACGACGTGACGCGCCAGCTCGCGCTGTGCGAAGACAGCCGCGATGCGCTCGAGATCACACCGCTGCTGCTGCTCGGCCCGCCGGGCATCGGCAAGACGCATTTCGCACGTGAACTCGCCCAATGGCTCCGCCCCGGCATGGGCTTCATCTCGACGAGTTCGCCGAGGTGCCGATCGACGCCAGCCAGATCATCTGGGTGGCCGCCGCGAACGCCGATGTGCTCGACCGCATGAGCGAGATGGCGCCGCGCGAAAAGCGCCGGGCCTGGATGACGGCGTTTGGCAACGCCAAGCTCGATCGCCGTTCGCAGGTCTCGACGGCCGACCTGCCGGATTCACAGCAACGGCGCACTTCGATGGGTTTCGTGCAGTAGGGAGCCTGCTACCGCGCGGGTTTCGACAGGGGCCGGCGCGCTGGAACGGCCTGACAGCGCCGTATCATCTTCAGCATGCCTGTCTCCCTTGCCGGCCAACTGGTGGTTGCGATTTCGTCGCGCGCATTGTTCGACTTCGAGGAAGAAAACGAGGTCTTCGAGGCCACCGACGACCGCGCCTACATGCGGCTGCAACTCGACCGGCTGGACGTGACCGCCAAGCCGGGCGTTGCGTTCTCGCTCGTCAACAAGCTGCTCGCGTTCAACCGCGCACCGTCGGTGAATGCCAACGACCCGTCACCGACGCAGCGCGTAGAGGTCGTGATCCTGTCGCGCAATGATCCGGTCTCAGGCATGCGGGTGTTCCGCTCGGCCAAGCAGCACGGCTTGCCGATCCAGCGCGGTGTGTTCACCCGCGGTCATCCGCCATGGCGCTACCTGCAGCCGCTGAACGCCAACCTGTTCCTGTCGACCAATGAGGCCGATGTGCGCTCCGCCCTCGACGTCGGCGTGCCGGCGGCGCGCGTCTACCCCCATTCGGCGCGCGCCTCGGCCGCGCATCCGAATGAGGTGCGCATTGCCTTCGACGGCGACGCGGTGTTGTTTTCCGATGAAGCCGAACAGGTGTTCCAGCGCGCCGGTTTGACCGCTTTCCAGGAACATGAACGCGACCGCGCCGAAAAACCGCTGGCCGCCGGTCCGTTCAAGCCGCTGCTCGACGCACTGCAGCGGCTGCAACGTGCCGCCACACCCGCCATGGGCATCCGCACCGCACTGGTGACGGCGCGCAGCGCGCCGGCCCACGAGCGCGCGATCCGCACGCTGATGGACTGGGACATCGAGATCGATGAGGCGATGTTTCTCGGTGGTCTGGCGAAGGGCGAGTTCCTGCGCGAGTTCGAGCCCGATTTCTTCTTCGACGACCAGACCGGTCACATCGAAAACGCGGCGCCGCATGTGCCCGCAGGGCTGGTCGCGTCCGGCGTGTTGAACCGCTGAGCGAATCAGCCGCTCAGCTCAGCCTCACCCGCGCGAACTTGCGCTTGCCGACCTGCAGCACATAGGTCCCAGCGGCCAGTTTCAGGCCACGGTCACTGACCACATTACCGTCGACCTTGACGCCACCCCCCTCGACCAGGCGCAACCCTTCGCTGCTCGACGGCGCCAGCAGCGCCTCACGCAGCAAGGCGCCGATGCCGAGCGGTGCCCCCGTGATGACCCGCTCGGGAATCACCTCCGGCACGCCGCCCCGCGCCCGCAGGTTGAAATCGTGCTCGGCCGCATCGGCCGCCGCAGCACTGTGGAAGCGGGCGGTGATTTCCTTGGCCAGCATCACCTTCGCGTCTTTCGGGTTGCGACCAGCCTCGACCTCGGCTTTGATCTGCGCGATCTCCGCTTCTGACTTGAAACTCAGCAGCGTGAAATAGCGCCACATCAGCACATCGCTGATCGACAGCAGCTTGGCGAACATGTCGTTCGGCGCTTCGCTGATGCCGATGTAGTTGCCCTTGCTCTTCGACATCTTCTCGACGCCGTCGAGGCCTTCGAGCAGCGGCATCGTCAGGATGCACTGCGGCTCCTGGCCGTATTCGCTTTGCAGCGCGCGGCCGACCAGCAGGTTGAATTTCTGGTCGGTGCCGCCGAGTTCCAGGTCGCTGCGCAAAGCGACCGAGTCGTAGCCCTGCATCAATGGGTACAGGAACTCGTGCACGCTGATCGGCGTGCCGGCCTTGTAGCGCTTGGTGAAGTCGTCGCGCTCCATCATGCGCGCCACCGTATAGCGCGAGGCCAGCTGAATCAGGCCGCGCGCGCCCAGCGGGTCGCTCCACTCGGAGTTGTAGCGAACCTCGGTCTTCTCGGGGTCGAGAACCAGCGTGGCCTGCTGGTAGTAGGTCTTCGCGTTGTCCTCGATCTGCTCGCGGGTCAGCGGCGGACGGGTGGCGTTGCGGCCCGATGGGTCGCCGATCATCGAGGTGAAGTCGCCGATCAGGAAGATCACCGTGTGACCCAGATCCTGCAATTGCCTGAGCTTGTTCAGCACCACGGTGTGGCCGAGGTGGATGTCGGGGGCGGTCGGGTCAAGCCCGAGCTTGATGCGCAAGGGGGTCCCGGTGGCCTCGGCGCGGGCCAGCTTGGTCAGCCAGTCAGCTTGCGGCAGCATTTCATCACAGCCCCGTTGTGTGGCGCGAAAGGCCGCCAGGACACGTTCTGTCACAGGAAAAGGGCTCAAGTCGGCGGCATTGGGGTCGAAAAAGTCAGGTGGTGACATGTCGGGAAACTACGTAATAAAGACCGGGCAATTGACGCGCCCGACATGAGCAATCCCACGGCAGCCGTCGGTATACTCGCGCGACATTTTGGAGTTTCGGCGAGCGCAGGGATCACGACTCAGGCTGCCGCTCTCATCTGTTTGAATCGCCCCGCAGTTTACGGGACTGGGTTCAACAGCCGCATTCAACTGGGTTGCCTCACGCAAGCCTTCACAACGAGCGATGCGCTCCCTGCACTTTGAGTTCACCTGATTTGATCGACCGCTTGGCTGTCCGTGTCGGACAGCATGTTGCCAGCCTGGTGCGTCGGCACCCTCGGCGGCTCTACGCAGCGATCGTGCTGGGCTTTGCAGGCTTCGGCGTCACAGCGTTCGGCGTCGCGCCGCTCACTTCGATCGATACCCAAACCCAACGCCTCGTCACCGAATCCGTCGTGTCAGCCGATCTGCAAGCGCAGATGTCGGCGCTGGCTCAGCAGGAGCTGTCGTTGTTCCGCAACGACACCACGCGCCCCGGCGACACGGTGGACAGCCTGCTGCGTCGGCTCGGCGTCACCGACGCTGAAGCGGCCAGCTACCTGCGTCGCAACAGCCTGGCGCGCGAGCTGCTATCGGGCCGCAGCGGCAAGATGGTCCAGGTGCGTGCCGATGCGTCGGGCCAGATGGATGAACTGGTCGCGCGCTACCCCGCACTCAGCGCAGCCCAGCTCACCACCCACTTCACCCGGTTGCGCATCACGCGTGACGGTCATCAGTTCGACGCCCGCATCGAAACCGCGCCACTGACGGCGATGTCGAAGATGGGCAGCGGCGTGGTGGTCAATTCGCTCTTCAATGCGATCGATGAAGCCGGCCTGCCGGACGCCATCGCCACGCAGTTGGCTGAATTGTTCGCCACCGACATCGACTTCCACCGCGATCTGCGCCGCGGCGACACCTTCTCGGTGGTCTATGAAACGCTGACGGCTGATGGCGAGCCCATCAGCTGGAATGAATCTGCTGGGCGCGTGCTCGCGGCGGAGTTCGTCAACCAGGGCGAATCACATTCGGCGATCTGGTTCGAAGGCACGCAAGCGGGTCAGCGCGGGGCTTATTTCGACCCGAGCGGTCGCAGCAAGCAGCGTTCGTTCCTGGCCAGCCCGATGGAGTTTTCGCGGGTGACGTCGGGCTTCGCGATGCGCTTCCACCCGATCCTGCGGAACTGGCGCCAGCATGCCGGTGTCGATTTCGGCGCGCCAATGGGCACGCCGGTTCGCGTCGTCAGCGATGGCATCGTGGAGTTCTCCGGCTGGCAGAACGGGTATGGCAATGTGGTGGCGGTCAAGCATGCCGACGACCGCAGCACGCTGTATGCGCATCTGAGCCGCATCGACGTGCGCAAAGGGCAGGCCGTCACACAAGGCATGCACATCGGCGCCGTCGGCATGACAGGCTGGGCCACCGGGCCGCACCTGCATTTCGAGTTCAAGGTCGGCGGTGTGCATCATGACCCCTCGATGATTGCCAGCCTGGCCAACACGGTGGCGCTGGCGCCGGCAGCGCGCGCACAGTTCGCGCAACTGGCCCAGTCGGCCAGGGCCCAACTGAGCGTTGCGCAAAGCACGAACCCGGCGAACGCTGCGTTCGAGTGAGCCCAGGGGCAGCCCTGTTTCGTCTCGCGACAGCCGAAGCCCGCACCTGCGGGCTTTTTCTTTGGCGGAAAATGACGGTGTGAATCGACTCTTCATCGGCCTAATGTCTGGCACCTCGCTCGATGGGGTCGATGGCGTGCTGGTGGCGTTCGGCGACATGCCGTCGTTGACGGTGCGAGCCCATGCGCACCGCGCCTTTTCGGCCGAATTCGCGGCTGAACTGCTCGCGCTGAACACCGCCGGTAACAACGAACTGCAGCGCGCCGCGATGGCGGGTAACACCGTGGCGCAGGCCTATGCCGATGTGGTGCAAGCCTTGCTGCAAACCGCGTGCGTGGCGCCCTCCGAGGTGGTCGCCATCGGGGCCCACGGGCAGACTGTCAGGCACTGCCCTGGCGCGCTCGACGGCATCGGCTACACGCTGCAGTTGTGCAACGGCGCATTGCTGGCCGAGTTGACCGGCATCGATGTCATCGCGGACTTCAGATCACGCGACGTGGCGGCGGGTGGTCAGGGCGCACCGCTGGTCCCCGCCTTTCACCGCGCTGTCTTCGGTCGAGAGCATGACAGCGTCGCGGTGCTGAACCTCGGCGGCATCAGCAACCTGTCGGTGCTGGCGGCAGACGGCACGACGGTTGGCTTCGACTGCGGGCCCGGCAATGTGCTGATGGACCACTGGTGCGCCCGCCATCGTGGCGAACCGTATGACCGCGACGGCGCGTGGGCGGCATCGGGCTCGGTCGATCAGTCGCTATTGGGCGTGATGCAGAACGAGGCGTACTTTTCATGGCCTCCACCCAAGAGCACCGGCCGGGATCTGTTCAATCCGGCTTGGCTGGCGCAACGCCTGAACCAGACGGCAGCACCAGGCCGGGCGCTCGATCCAGCCGATGTGCAAGCCACGCTGACCGAGTTGACCGCATGGTGCTGCCAGCAATCGATGGCTCGGTATGCGCCAGATGCAAGCCAGCTGCTGGTCTGTGGCGGTGGCGCTTACAACGCCGAGTTGATGCGCCGCCTGGCGCAGCGTCTGCCGCAGCTGAAGGTCGAATCGACCGAAGCGCACGGGCTGGCTGCCGATCAGGTGGAAGCCGTGGCCTTCGCCTGGCTGGCCAGCGCCTGGGTGGATCGCCGCGCCGGAAATCTGCCGGCCGTCACTGGAGCGCGAGGCCCGCGCATCCTCGGGGCGTTGTACCCGGCAGGCTGAAAAGCCTCAGACCGAGAAGCTGGAGCCGCAGCCGCAGGTGGTCGTGGCGTTCGGGTTCTTGATGACGAATTGCGCACCTTGCAGATCGTCCTTGTAGTCGATCTCGGCACCCATCAGGTACTGCAGACTCATCGCGTCGATCAATAAGGTGACACCATTCTTGTCCATGCGGGTGTCATCTTCGTTCAGCACTTCGTCGAAGGTGAAACCGTACTGGAAACCCGAGCATCCGCCACCTTGAACGAACACTCGAAGCTTCAAATCGGGGTTGCCCTCTTCATCCACCAATTCCTTGACCTTCGCGGCAGCGCTGTCGGTGAACACCAGCGGAGGTGGCGGTTCGTCTTGTGGCGCGGTGAGGTGGTTGGGTTGTGCGGCAGCGTTCATGGGTGCTCCTGAAAACATTGGGCATCGAACGTGGATTATGGACCGTGCACCCAGAACGAAAAAGGTCGCCTTGAGGCGACCTTTCGCTGCGTGTGCGATACCGGATCAGCGCTTGCTGAACTGCTTGCGACGACGCGCGCCGTGGAAGCCGACCTTCTTGCGTTCGACCTCACGGGCATCGCGGGTGACGAAACCAGCGCGGCTGAGCTCGGGCTTCAGCGCCGCGTCGTAATCGATCAGCGCGCGGGTGATGCCGTGACGCACCGCACCGGCTTGGCCGGATTCACCGCCGCCGTGGACATTCACTTTGACGTCGAACGCCGCGTCATTGGCGGTCAACATCAAAGGCTGCTTGACGATCATGATTGAGGTTTGGCGACCGAAATACTCATCGACGGTCTTGCCGTTGACGAGGATCTGGCCGGTGCCCTTCTTCATGAAGACGCGTGCGACCGACGATTTGCGGCGGCCGGTACCGTAGTTCCAATTACCAATCATCACATGCCCCTTAGAGTTCCAGCGCCTTGGGCTGCTGTGCGGTGTGCGGGTGCGTGGCGCCGGCGTACACCTTCAGTTTTTTGACCATGGCGTAACCCAATGGACCCTTGGGAAGCATGCCCTTGACAGCCTTCTCGAGCGCACGGCCCGGGTGTTTGGCTTGCATGTCCTTGAACTTCGTCGCGATGATGCCGCCGGGGTAACCGGTGTGCCGGTAGTACACCTTGTCATTGGCTTTGTTGCCGGTGACGCGGATCTTGTCGGCGTTGACGATGACGATGAAGTCGCCGGTGTCGACGTGAGGCGTGTAAATGGCTTTGTGCTTGCCGCGCAAACGGAGGGCGACTTCACTGGCCACCCTGCCGAGGACCTTGTCGGTCGCGTCGATCACAAACCACTCATGCGTCACTTCGGCCGGTTTGGCGCTGAAGGTTTTCATGGTTATTCCTGTACGAGAAACTTGCCTTGTGGACATCAGCGAACGCTTGTCCGCAGTCCTGAATCACCGCTGGAACTGCTTCTGGAATGGCAGCCTCTCGGGAAAATTCGCTGCGCCGGGCCCGGCCGCACCGCCTGATGGCATGAAATTCAGGTCAGCCTGTGATGATAGCAGACGAAGACCAGCCCGGGTGAGTTCGATCAGATGGCCTGGTGCTGGCGGCAGCGTCGTGCCGCTGCCGCCAGCTCACCGGATACATCGTCAGCCCGCGACGGCGATAGCATCGGGCGTCAGCCCGTCTTCCCCGCCCCCCTTATCAACGATGGTTGCCTTGCCCGTGAACGCCGCCCCTGCCTTGTCGATGTTGATCGCCATCTTGCTGGGCGGCGTGGCACTGGGCGGCTTGGCGGTGTGGGCGTGGGCGCCGCGCCGCAGGCGCCTTGCGCCGCTGCCAAGGGAATGGACGCTGGCCACTCGACGCGTGCTCAACACCAACGAGCGGCGCGTCTACAACCAGCTTCGACTGGCATTCCCCAAGTGCATCGTGATGCCCAAGCTGCCGCTGGTGCGCCTGTGCCAGCCGGCGACACCTGAGCAGGTGAAGTTCTGGTACGAGCTGATCGGGGCGGCCCATGTGACGTTTGCCGTGTGCAATCCGAATGGTCATGTGTTGCTGGTGATCGACCTCGACAGCTCCCGCAGCCATTCGCGGCGCAGCACCCGGATCAAGGAATCGGTGCTCGCGGCGTGCGGCATCCAGCGGCTGCACTGCGCCGCCGACGACTTGCCGTCCATCGACGTGTTGCGCTCGCTGATACAGGGCATCGAGGTGAGCGAGCCCATCGATACGCCAGCGACTGAAACCCCCACTGCGCCCGCGATGGCACCCGACGCTGTCGCCGAGACGCCACTGGCGACATGGGCGGCGGTCGCCTCACCAACAGACAGCGCGGCCGCCGCACCCCACGCCGATCGACCTGCCACGCGGCACGAACCGAGCCTGTTCCTCGACTCGTTTTTTACCAGCGACGACCGGCCCGAATCGGAGCCGGAGAGCGAGTCACCAACCGAATTGGTCGACTGGCCGCCCGTTGCGGGTTCGAGTGGTCAGGCCGATGGTGCCGACCTCACCGGCGAGGCCGACGCCTGGTGGCGGCGCGCGCCGGCGCGCCTCGTGGGCGGCCGCTGATCGATCGCATACGATCATTGGGTGCCTGAAGTCCCATCCGCTGCCGCTGTTTCGCCCACCCCGTTCTCCGGGCTGACGCCCGAATTGATCCTCGACGCGCTCGATGGCATCGGCCTGCGCAGCGACGGGCGATTTCTGCAACTCAACTCCTACGAGAACCGCGTCTTCCAGGTGTTCCTGGTCGACGGCACCGCGGTGGTGACCAAGTTCTACCGGCCCGAGCGCTGGAGCGACGCGCAGATCCTCGAAGAGCATTCGTTCTCGGCCGAACTGGCCGCCGAGGAAATTCCGATCGCGGCGCCGTTGATCCTGGGCATCGATCCCGAGGCGCCACTGCAAGTCTCGCTCGGCGGCGTGCCGCCGACCTTGGGCCAAGTGTCGATCGCAGAGCGCTTCTACCGCTTCGCGGTCAGCGAGCGCAAGGCCGGCTGGGCGCCGGAACTCGAACAGCCGGCAACGCTGGAATGGATCGGTCGCTTCATCGGCCGCATGCATGCGGTCGGTGCGCGCAAGCCATTCGCGCATCGCCGCAGCCTGACGGTGGCTGAGTTCGGCTGGGATTGCCGCGACTGGCTGCTCGCGCACGGCAACATCCCGTCGGAGGTGGCCCCCGAGTGGCACGATGCCGTCAATGCGGCGCTGACCGAGGTGCAACGCGCGTTCGACCGCATCGGCGACCTGAACCCGATCCGCCTGCACGGCGATTGCCACGTTGGCAATGTGCTGTGGACCGATGCCGGCCCGCACTTCGTTGACCTCGATGACTGCCTGATGGGCCCGGCCATCCAGGACCTGTGGATGCTGCTGTCCGGCGATGAAGCCGCGGCCAAGTTGCAACTGCGCTCACTGCTTGCAGGCTACGAGCAGTTCATGGACTTCGACGATCGACAGCTCGCGCTGATTGAGCCCTTGCGGACGCTGCGCATCGTGCACCAGAGCGCCTGGCTGGCCAAGCGCTGGCGCGACCCGGCCTTTCCGCCCAGCTTTCCGTGGTTCGGCACCAGCGGCTACTGGCAACAACTGGCGCAGCAACTTCGACAACAAGTCGCCGCGCCGTGAAGGCTGGCATCAGGCCGGGGTCAACAGCCGGTTGACGCGCTTGACGTAGGCGGCAGGGTCTTCGAGCTGTCCGCCTTCGGCCAGCACGGCCTGATCGAACAGGATCTGCGCCAGATCGTCGAAGTGCGGGCTCTGCTCCAGCGAGCTGACCAGCGTGTGCTGGACGTTGACCTCCAGCGTGGGCAGTGACGACGGCAAGCCGGTCTGCCCCGATTGCTTCAGCAGCCGCGCCAGGTGGCCGCTCATGTCGCCGTCTTCCACCACCAGACAGGCTGGCGAGTCGACCAGGCGCGTCGTCACCCGCACATCCTTCGCGCGGTCTTTCAACGAGGCCTTCAGCCGGTCGAGCACCGGCTTGAAGGCTGCGGAAGCTTCTTCGGCCTGCTTCTTTTCGGCCTCGTCTTGCAAAGCACCGAGGTCCACCGCGCCCTTGGCCACGCTCTGCAGCGGCTTGCCTTCGACCTCGTGCAGGTGGCTCAGCATCCATTCGTCGACGCGATCGGTGAGCAGCAGCACCTCGACACCCTTCTTGCGGTAGATCTCCAGCTGCGGGCTGCCCTTCGCCGCCGCGAGGCTGTCAGCCGTCACGTAGTAGATCGCCTCCTGACCTTCCTTCATCCGGCCCAGATAGTGGGCAAACGACACGTCCTCATCGGCATGCGTCGAGGCAAAGCGCAGCAGCTTCGAGAGCCGCTCGACATTCGCATGGTCCTCGCCGACGCCTTCTTTGAGCAGCGGGCCGAAGTCCTTCCAGAACGCTGCGTACTTGGCGCGCTCGGCCTCGTCTTCACTGTTCGCCAGCGCTTCGAGCATGCTCAGTACACGCTTGGTCGAACCTTCTCGGATCGCCTTCACGTCGCGGCTTTCCTGCAGCAGCTCGCGGCTCACGTTCAGCGGCAAGTCCGCACTGTCGATCACGCCTTTGACGAAGCGAAGATAGGTCGGCATCAGCGCTTCGGCGTCGTCCATGATGAAGACGCGCTTGACGTAGAGCTTCACGCCGCCGCGCTTGTCTCGGTTCCACAGATCGAACGGCGCCTTCGCCGGGATGTACAGCAGCTGCGTGTACTCGCTGCGGCCTTCGACGCGGTTGTGGGTGTAGGCCAGCGGCGCTTCGGTGTCGTAGCTCAGTTGCTTGTAAAAGTCGGCGTACTGCTCGTCGGTGATGTCACTCTTGCTGCGCGCCCACAGCGCTGCGGCCTTGTTCACCGGCACCCATTCGTCGCGCGTGACCTGCTTGGCGGCCTCGGCGTCCCACTCTTCCTTTTGCATCAGGATCGGCAGCGACACATGGTCGGAGTACTTGCCGATGATGGCTTTCAGCTTCCAGCCGCTCAGGAATTCTTCTTCGCTGTCGCGCAGGTGCAAGATGACTGAGGTGCCGCGCTCGGCACGGTCGATGGTTTCGAGCTCGAAATCGCCGCTGCCCTCGGAGCTCCATCGCACGCCTTCGTCAGCCTTGGTGCCCGCACGGCGCGACTCGACCGTGATGCGGTCGGCCACGATGAAGCCGCTGTAGAAACCGACGCCGAACTGGCCGATCAACTGCGCGTCCTTTTTTTGGTCGCCGTCGAGCTTGGCCATGAATTCGCGGGTGCCGCTCTTGGCGATCGTGCCCAGGTTGGCCACGGCCTCGTCGGCGGTCAGGCCGATGCCGTTGTCGCGGATCGTCAGCGTCTTCGCCTCGGCGTCGAAGCTGATGCGCACATCCAGGTTCGGCGCGTCTTCGTACAGCTCGGGCTGGTTCAGCGCCTCAAAGCGCAGCTTGTCGCAGGCGTCGGATGCGTTGGAAATCAATTCACGAAGGAAGATTTCCTTGTTCGAGTACAGCGAGTGGGTGACGAGGTGCAGGATCTGCTTGACCTCGGCCTGGAAAGACAGGGTTTGTTTGGCGCTCATGCGGGATGCTTCCGGAATGCAAGGCTGACATGCCGCGCAGCCCGTCCGCGCGGCGTAGCCGCACAGGTGGGGTGACTGCGGGCGGTTTCAAGGCATGCGGGTGCAATCCGGTGGGGAAGGGCGCTCGCTCAGCGCCCGATGCGCCGCTGGCTCAGCGAGTGCGACGCCGGGTTGCCACCGCGAGGCCACCCAAGCCGAGCATCAGCATCGCGCCAGTCGCTGGCTCGGGGACGGCGGGCAAGACATCGCCACCGCGCACGACCAACGCAGGCAAGGGGTTGAACTTGCCGGTCTCGAATTGAATGCCGTTGACAAATGGGAAGCTGGGCAAGTCGAAGGAGAACTGCCACGCACCACCCGAATCTGACACAGCGGGCGTCCCGCTCCAATACTGACCTTGAAGATTCTGGAAGGCACCGGTATTGATCGGTGAAACGGACGCAACGTTGCCCAGTTCGACGTAGTAAAGATGGCCCATTTCGCTGCCGGTGCAATTGGAGCCGCTGCAAGACGTATCCGTCGTTGGCAACCGCCAATCGTCGTATCCACCGAAGCTGAAGTTCGAGGCCCAGGCAACCTGGGTGTCCCAGTCCTGCGCGCCGTTCACATTGGCGTTCCGCAGCCAGGTGATGTCCAGATCGGTGTCATAGAACGCATCGACCACCGTGTCGCCATCGAGATCGCGGTCTTGCAGCGCCGCATGCGCGTGGGGGGTCATCAGCGCAGCGGCCAGCGTGAAGGCGCACAGGGCGGCGCGTTGAAGGGTGGGCGTGAAACGAGGGTGCATGAAGGGCTCCGTGTTGATTGAGGCGGAGGCTTGCCACCGCAGCAAATCCGCGCGCCGAGAATCCCCCCCCCGCCGCACTGTCAACCCTCAATTTCACGGGGTTCGACGTTCGTCCGTTCGCCGCCGAGTACGGCCCACAGCCCGCGCCGAGGATTCGTCCACTGGCATCGCAATAACCATCCATACAGATGGTAATTGGATGGTGATAGAGTGCAACGCATGAACTCGACTGTGGCCACTCGGCCCAAGGCCAGCGACTCGGAAAAAATCACCATCAACCTCGGCCATGTCGATCTGGGCCAGGTCGATCTGCTGGTCAGCGAAGGCTTCTACGGCAACCGCACCGATTTCATCCGCACCGCCATCCGCAACCAACTGACGCAGCACGGCGAGGTGCTCAAGCAGGTGGTGGCGCGCAAGCAGCTGGTGCTGGGCCTGCACCACATCAGCCGACACGACCTGCAAGCCTTGCAGCAAGCGCGCCAGCGGCTGACCTTGCGGGTCGTCGGTCTGGCAACGATCGCCGCCGACGTGACGCCCGAGCTGGCGCAAGCCACCATCGAGTCGCTTGAAGTGCTGGGCGCGCTGCATGCCACGGCCGAGGTGAAGCGGGCGCTGGCCGGGCGGCTGAAATGACCTCACCTTGGCCCGCCACCCGCTTTTGCGTTTTGCTCCGACCCACCCTGTTGCCATGAAAGCACCCATGTCCGAAACCCTGCAGCGCTGGATGAAAGAAGTGACGCGGCTGACCCGCTCGGGTCGCCTGACCGAAGCGACGCAGGTAATTCAACAAGCGCTGGGCCAGCATCCGCCACCGATGTCCGCTGCGGCTTCGTCGCCGATTCAACCCGACGTGATCGACGGCTGCGTGGCTGAAGTGGGCGCCGACACCGCGCCGATCTCGTGCCCCGTGGCGCGCGGCGAGGGCAGCACCCTGACCGGCCAGCACAGCGAAGCCGGGCTAACGCGCAGCTATCTGCTGTATCTGCCGCCCGCCGCACCTTCCGACGCGCCCGCAGCAAAGCTGCCGTTGGTCGTGATGCTGCACGGCTGCACGCAAGACCCGGCCGACTTCGCCCTTGGCACCGGCATGAACACGCTGGCGCGCGAGCAGGGTTTTGCGGTGCTGTACCCCGCGCAGGCCCAGGACGCCAACCCGCAGCGTTGCTGGAACTGGTTCAAGCACAACCACCAGCAGCGCGGCCACGGAGAGGCGGCGGTGCTGGCCGGCATGACGCGTGCCGTGATCGCCGAGCACGGGCTCGACGCGCGCCGGGTCTATGTCGCCGGGCTGTCAGCCGGTGGCGCGATGGCCGCCATCCTCGGCCACGCCTACGCGGACATTTATGCCGCGGTCGGCATTCACTCCGGCTTGGCCAGTGGTGCCGCCGGCGATCTGATGTCGGCCTTGGCGGCGATGAAGAACGGACCGATAACACCGACCTCGGCACCCGGCCCCGCCCACCGCGGCGAACCCGGCAACGCCGCCATCGGCGCGCTGGCACCGCTGCCAACGATCGTGTTCCACGGCGATGGTGATGCAGTCGTGCACCCTGGCAACGGCACTCAGGCCATCGCGGCGGCCCTGGGCGCAAGCCAGCCGCGCGGTTCGGACGCAGCCGAAGCGCCCATGGTCGAGCAGGGCGTGTCAGCGCAAGGCCGCCGCTACACGCGCACCGTCTACGCCCGCGCCGAGGGCAAAGCCGCACAGGCCGAGCACTGGGTGGTGCACGGGGGTGGACACGCTTGGTCGGGTGGCAGCACGCAAGGCTCGTACACCGACCTCAGCGGGCCCGACGCCACACGCGAGATGTGGCGCTTCTTCAGCGATCACATCGCGTCGATATCTTGAACACGCGCACCATGTCGGCCATCGTCTGCAGCGCCCGGAACACCTGGCTGGCGCTGCTGCTGGGCTTGGGCCTGGCAGCGGCAATTCATGCGCAACCGGCGCCGCCTTGCCAGGTTGCAACGCCCAGCGCCGACGGGATCGGCAAGCTGTACCGCGGGCGCGAAATTGCCCAGATGATGGGGTTCGACGGTGCGGCCTGGCTGGAGCGCACCGAACGGCAACAAGAAGAGCGCGCCGACCTGCTGATGGCCGAACTGGCGCTGGTCTGGGAACGCACCGCACGCACGCTGCCGTGGCAGCATGGGGTGGTGTTCAAGCGGCCATGAAGGCGGTCTATCCGCGCCATTCGGAGCCTTGCCGATGCAACCGATGACCAATGTGTCCAATGCGCCTGTGCTGCCGCCGGCCTTGTCCGGTGAGCGCGTCGAGATCGACAGCATGGCGGGTCGGCTGTCCTTCTATGTGGCTGGCCCGGCCGAAAGCGCGAGTGGCTCGACCGACCGCACGCCCTTGCTGCTGCTGCACAGCATCAACGCCTCCGGCTCAGCGTATGAGGTCCGACCGCTGTATGAACATTACCGACATCAGCGCCCGGTCTATGCGCCCGATCTGCCAGGCTTCGGATTCTCCGAACGCAGCGACCGCCCGTATCTGCCGCGCCTGATGACCGATGCGGTGCTTGCGATGGTCGCCGAGATCCAGCGTGTGCATGGTGATGTGCCGATCGACGTGGTCGGCGTGTCGCTGTCCAGCGAGTACGCCGCGCGGGCCGCACAGGAAGCACCTGAACGCTTTCGCAGCGTCGCGCTGGTCAGCCCGACCGGCTTCAATCGTGGCGCGCCGTTCAACGGCCCACCGGGCAGCCACCGCGGCATCGCGTGGCTGCGCCGGTTCTTCTTCAATCCGCGCTGGAGCGATGGGCTGTATCGGTGGCTGACCAAGCGCAGGGTGATCCGCTACTTTCTGAAGAAGACCTGGGGCAGCGCGCAGATCGACGAGGGCCTGCTCGACTACGACGTGCTCACCACGCGCCAGCCCGGTTCGAAGTTCGCGCCGTACTGGTTCGTCAGCGCCCACCTGTTCAGCGCCGACATCACCCACATCTATCAGTCACTGACCATGCCAGTGTGGATGGTGCACGGCGTGCGCGGTGACTTCGTCGACTACCGCCACAAGTCGGCCTACGCTGGTCTGCCGAATTGGACTTTCGATGTGATGCCCACCGGGGCCTTGCCTTACTTCGAACGTGGCGATGAATTCGTGGCTTCTTACGACGCTTTCTTGAGCCAACGGTGAACCCCGGCTTGTCACGCGGAGACCTGCTGGCCGCGCTCACCGTCGTGCTCATCTGGGGGCTGAATTTCGTCGTGATGAAGGTGGCGCTGGCGGCGGTGAGCCCGATGATGCTCGGCGCCTTGCGCTTCGCGATGGCCTCGCTGCCGCTGCTGTGGATCGTCCCGCGGCCTCGCGCCTCCTGGCGTTTCATCGTGAGCTACGGGATGCTTCAGGGGCTCGGGCAGTTCGGCCTTCTGTTCACCGCACTGCACTTCGGCATGCCCTCCGGACTGGCCTCGACCGTTCTGCAAGCGCAGGTGTTGTTCACGGTGCTGCTCGCCGTTCCAGTGCTCGGTGAACGAGTCCGTCTCCATCACGGCGTGGGGCTGCTGATCGCCGCCGCGGGACTCGCGCTGATCGCCGCGAGCCACGGCAACGGCCCGCGTGACATGACGCTGCTGGGCTTCGTGCTGACCTTGGCGGCTGCCTTGTCCTGGGCGGGGTCGAACCTGCTGGTGCGTTTGATGGGGCGCGGCGCCGCTGCGATCGATCCGTTCCAGTTCATCGTCTGGAGCAGTGCGGTCTCGGTACTGCCGTTTCTGGGGATGGCGATGGTGCTTGACGGCGCTGAGGGGAGCTGGCGCTCGTTGGCTGCGATGGGCGCCCGCGAATGGACTGCCGTCGGGTACCTGTCGCTGCTGGCGACATTGGTCGGGTACTCGTTGTGGATGCGGCTGCTGCAGCGTCACGCTGCAGGTCGCATCGCGCCGTTCTCTCTGCTGGTGCCGGTGGTCGGCCTGTGGGCCGGTTCGTTCTTTCTCTCTGAGCACTTGAACACGGCGCAGTGGGCCGGGGTGGCCTTCGTGCTGGCCGGTCTGCTGGTCAATCAGTTCGGCAGCGCGCTCAGGCCTGCATGGCGCTTCGGCGGCCGCGCTTAGGTGGCCGCGGGTGTTGATGGCCGATCCACTCGCGCGCCTTGCACAGCGCAAACATCAAGGCCTCGTCGGCGGTCGACCAGCGGTGGCCGCAGGCCAGGCTTTCGTCGCGAAAAACCTCCTGTCCCTTGGCGTGTTGTGAGCTCGCGCGGTTAACCACCACTGCGGCGATGTAGCCATCGCCCCGCAGCACATCCAGCGCACCGGCGTAGATCCGGTAGTCGCCATCGACACGCTCTTGGAATTTCATCTGTCGCCCCTTGCCCGCATGGCGGGTCTGTGGGAGCGAATGATTCGGCGGGCGCTGGCTCAAGAAAATCCACCAGGGGATGGCGTCCGTTCGGGGGTGTCACCGGATTGAACTGGCCTGGCGACGTCAGGCGGCGGCGACCCTTTTCGACAAGTGCGCCAACGCTTCGTCGACCTGATCGACCAGCACCAGACACAGATCGCCGGGCTCCAGGCGATCGAGCGCACGGTCGATGGCGACGAATTCACCGCGGATGTCTTCGATTCGCCGCGTGCGCTTCGCGCCTTCCAGGCCTTCGCGCAGCAAGCGGATCACCTCGCCGTCGGCGCGCCCGCGCTGACAGGCGTCTTCGTACAGCAGCACGTCGTCGAAGGCATTGCCAAGGATCTGTGTCTGCTCTCTGATGTCTTCGTCGCGCCGGTCACCGGCACCGCTGATGACCACCGTTCGCCGCTGCGCCGGCATCGCCTCGACGGCGGCGACCAGCGCGCGCATCGCATCGGGGTTGTGGCCGTAATCGGCAATGACGGTGGCGCCGCGGTAGCTCATCACGTTGAAGCGGCCGGGCACGTTGTCGCTGTCGCCGGAGAAGCTGGCCAGCCCGCGCCGCACCGCGTCCCAGGCCAGCCCGGCGCCCCAGGCGGCGCCCATCGCGGCCATCACGTTCTCGACCTGGAAGCGGATCGCGCCGTTGCGCGTCAAAGGCACGTCGCGCAACGCGACGCGCTCACGCCACGCGCCTTGCGATGCGACCAGCCACTCGCCTTCGACGCAAACCGTGCGATGCCCCTGCGCGCGATGCGTCACCATCACCGGGTGCTGGCGGTCGGCAGCGAAGAAGATGACCTCGCCCGGGCAGTTGGCGGCCATCGCGACCACGTTGGGGTCGGTGGCGTTGAGCACCGCATAGCCGGTCGGCGCCACGTTCTGCACGATCACGCGTTTGAGCACCGCGAGGTCTTCGACGGTGGTGATGTAGTTCAGGCCGAGGTGGTCGCCACTGCCGATGTTGGTGACCACCGCGACCTGGCAGCGGTCGAAGCCCAGCCCTTCGCGCAGCACGCCACCGCGCGCGGTCTCGAACACTGCCGCGTCGACATCGGGGTGCATCAGCACATTGCGCGCACTTTTGGGGCCGCTGCAGTCGCCGCTGTCGATCTGCCGGCCTTCGACGTAGACGCCATCGGTGTTGGTCATGCCGACGCGCAAGCCGCTGGTCGAGAACAGGTGCGCGATCAGCCGCGCGGTCGTCGTCTTGCCGTTCGTGCCGGTCACCGCCACCACCGGAATCCGGCCGTCCTCGCCGTGCGCGTACAGGGTCGCGACCATCGCCTCGCCGACCGGCCGCCCCTTGCCATACGACGGCGCGAGGTGCATGCGCAGTCCGGGCGCGGCATTGACCTCGACCACGCCGCCGCCTTGTTCTTCCAGCGGGCGCAGCACGCTTTCGCACACCACGTCGACACCGCAGATGTGCAGCCCGATCGTCTGCGCCGCGGTCACCGCGCGCGCTGCCATATCGGGGTGCACGCTGTCGGTGACGTCGGTGGCGGTGCCGCCGGTGCTCAGGTTGGCGTTGTTGCGCAACACCACGCGGCGGCCCTTGCTGGGCACTGATTCAGGCGTCAGGCCCTGTTCGCCCAGGCGGGCCACCGCAATGTCATCGAAGCGGATCTTGGTCAGCGAGGTCGAATGGCCGTCGCTGCGTTTCGGATCGGCGTTGACCTGGTCCACCAGCTGCCGCACTGTGTGCTGGCCATCGCCCAGCACTTGTGGCGGGTCACGCCGGGCGGCCGCCACCATGCGGTCGCCGACGACCAGCAATCGGTAATCGCTGCCCGGCAGGAACCGCTCGACCATCACCTCGCCGATCTCGGCGGCGACGCGGTAGGCGATCTCCAGGTGCTCTCGGTTCACGATGTTGACGGTGACGCCTTTGCCCTGATTGCCGTCCTGCGGCTTGACGACCACCGGCAGGCCGATTTCCATCGCCACCGCCCAGGCTTCTTCCACACTCGATACCGGCCGCCCATAGGGCACCGGCACGCCGGCGGCGAGCAGCAGCTTCTTGGTCAAATCTTTGTCCTGCGCGATCGATTCGGCCACCGCGCTGGTGGCATCGACCTCGGCGGCCTGGATGCGGCGCTGGCGCGAGCCCCAGCCGAACTGCACCAGACTGCCCTGCGTCAGCCGCCGCCAGGGGATGCCACGCGCCGCGGCGGCATCGACGATGGCACCGGTGCTCGGGCCCAGGCGCACGTCTTCGTGGGTGGCACGCAGCTGCCCGATGGCGGCATCGACATCAAACGGCCGGTTGTGCACCGCCGCCTTGACCAGCGCCTGTGCCAACTCGAACGCCTGTCGCCCGACCGCCTCTTCGCTGTATTCAACGACCACCTGGTAGATGCCAGGATCGACGGTGGCCGAGGTGCGGCTGAAGGTCACCGGGCAGCCCGCCTGCGCCTGCAAGGCCAGCGCGGCAGATTCAAGCACATGCGCCAGCGACTTCGGTTGCTGCTGGCTGGCCGCATGCAGCGCGCCAATGGCCGGGAACAGCGAGCGCACACGGGCCTCGAACCCGCCGATGTTTTCGAGCACGCACTCGGGTGCGGCACAGGAGACCACCGCTTCAATGGCGGTGTGGCGGGTCCAGAGATTGGGTCCGCGCAAGGCGCGGACGCGGGTGACTTTCATTGAAAGTGCTTTCTCCCCGACACAGCGGTCAGGCGCAAAACTTCATCAGACCGACGCCAGCAGCGGCTCGGTGGGGCTGGCGGTCGGCGCGGCCGCCGAGGCATTCGGCGTCGCATCGGGCATGGTTTGCACCGCAGCGATCACGCCGGTGGTCACCGCCACCGGAAAGGTCTCGATGCCGGCAGCCATCAGTTCGGGCGAGATGCCCAGCGCCCAGGCGCTGGCGATCGAGGCCAGCAGCACCTCGGCTGGATCGGCAGCGAGCATCACTGCGTGCGCCGCTGCGGTGAAGCGGCGGCTGGCATGGGCGATGTTCGCGCACACCGTTTCTGCCGAGCCCACCGCCAGCACGGCCCAACCGTCGCGTGTGAAAACGCTGCGCCCACCGGCGGCACGCTGGGCCACCAACGCCTCGTTGCTTTCGTCACGGGCATAAAGGATCACTTCGCCGTCGCACAGCGCGGCCATGTCGGCAATCCGCGGGTCGGCGGCATTCAGCACCGCGGCGCCACTGGCCGTGACCACATCGACCTGGGTGCGCAGCACCTTGGCCAACTGGTCGGACCCGAATACATCGTGGGCTGCGAGCACGGCGGCATCGTGCGGTGCGAGCGTCAAATCGGTGACCACGCCCACATGGCAGCGGTCATAGGCCAGCCCATCATTCAACACCGACGGGGCGCCGTTCTCGATCACCACCGCATCGACGCTGCGGTTCATCAGCAGCCGGTGGCCGGCCTCCCAGCGCGCGCCGTCGCTGCGGTCGATCTGGCGGCTGCCGAGGAACAGGCCGTCGCGGCAGGCCAGACCGACGCGGCGGCCGCTCAAGTGCAGCAGCCAGGCGACCAGCCGGGCCATCGTGTGCGTGCCGACCGAGCCGGCGATGCCGACGATGTCGATGCGCCCGTCCGCTGTGTCTTCGGGAAACAGGTGGTCGACGATGGCC
>JANMXL010000052.1:0-2783 GCA_031380885.1 Burkholderiales bacterium
GTGGCCGAAGGCTGCGAGCAGATCGCTGCGATGCCCGACCCGATTGGCGAGATCACGCACCTGCGCCAGCGCCCCAGCGGCATCTCGGTGGGCCAGATGCGCGTGCCTCTGGGTGTCTTCGCGATGATCTATGAGAGCCGGCCGAATGTGACGATCGAGGCGGCGTCGCTCGCGATCAAGAGCGGCAACGCCTGCATCTTGCGCGGCGGGTCGGAGGCGATCCATTCCAACCTCGCGCTGTGGAAACGGGTGCAGGCAGCGCTTGCCGAAGCGGGCCTGCCGACCGATGCGGTGCAGCTGGTCGAGACGACCGACCGCGCTGCAGTGGGCTTTTTGATCACCTCGCCGGAGTCGGTCGACGTGATCATCCCGCGCGGCGGCAAGGGGCTGATCGAGCGCATCTCGCGCGAAGCCAAGGTGCCGGTGATCAAACACCTGGACGGCAACTGCCATGTCTATGTGGACGCCAGCGCGAACATTGAGCTGGCGCTGAAGGTGACCGACAACGCGAAGACGCAGAAGTACAGCCCCTGCAATGCGGCCGAGTCGCTGCTGGTTCACTCGAAAATAGCAGCGGAATTCCTGCCGCGCATCGGCGCCGTGTTCGCCGCCAAGGGCGTCGAGATGCGTGGCGATGCGGCGAGCCTCGCGCTGTTGTCCAGCGTGCCGAATGCGACGCTGGTGGCGGCCACCGAACAGGACTGGTTCGAGGAGTACCTGGCGCCGATCATCAGCATCGCGGTGGTGCCCGACCTCGACGCAGCGATCGCGCACATCAACCGCTGCAGCTCGCACCACACCGACGCCATCCTGACCGAGCACCACCCGAGTGCGATGCGTTTCCTGCGCGAGGTCGATTCATCGAGCGTGATGGTCAATGCCAGCACGCGCTTCGCCGACGGCTTCGAGTACGGCCTCGGCGCCGAGATCGGCATCAGCACTGACAAGCTGCATGCGCGCGGGCCGGTCGGCCTCGAAGGCCTGACCTCGCTGAAATGGGTGGTGTTGGGACAAGGCGAGGTTCGCACTTGATCCGGCGCGCGGCGCAACGCCTCGGGCACAGCCGATGACCGATGTGCAGATCGCCGCCCTGGCGGGCTGCGCGGTGCTGATCTTCTGGTCGGTCGGGGCCTACAACCGGCTGATCGCGCTGCGCGACAACATCGCGAAGGCCTTTGCGCCGGTCGATGCCCAGGTGCAGCACCGCCATGAGCTGTTGATGCAGTGGGCCCATGGGCTGCACGCGGTGCTCGACCAGGCGCCGCCGCTGTACGAGGCGGTGTTGACCGCTTGCGCGCAGCTGCAATTGGCCTGCGACGGCTTGCGGGCCCGGCCCGGCACAGGCAGCGCCGCCACCAGCCTGCGGTTGGCAGAAGAGACCTTGACCGCCGCCCGGCAGCGTTTGCAGGCCGAGCTGCCAGCGCGGCAGCAGCGCCTGAGCGGGCTCGAACTCAAGGTCCACTCTGAGCAGTTGGGCGCCGCCGACAACACCCTGGCCTTCGCCCGCAGCCAGTTCAACGCCGCCACCAAGACCTACAACGACGCGATCCGTCAGTTCCCTACCCGGCTGGTGGCCAGCACCTTCGGCTTTCAGGCGGCTGGCACGCTGTGACGCCCAATCAGGCGGGCGCGGCGGCGGAGTCGATCAGCTCTCACAGATGATCGCCGCCGAGGCGACCATTTCATTGAACAAGGCCATCGACATCTCGCCGGACACCGCATAAGGGTTCAGCAGCGCGGTCTCGGAATACTTCATCACCAGCGCCGGGTTCAAGCGAGACAGATTGGCACGGCCCATCGACCAGCCGGCGAAGCTGCGTTCGCCGACCTCTTCGTAGCTCAGCAGGACCACATCGTGGTGGCGTGGGTCGTTGGCGATCTTGTTGTACAGCGCGCTGACCGGGGATCGCCCGCCTTCAAGCACCTGCAGAAAGATGCCGGCCGAAAAGCACAACACGCCCGTGACGCCGAGCCCGAGGTTGTTGGTTTTCGATTTTTTCAGGATCGCGACCAACTCGTTCTGGTTCACCGAGTCGGACGCGCGGCTGACGTACATCAAGCGCACGAGCATGAAATTCTCCTGGGTGAGGTGACGGTTTGCATCTCAAGTCTTCTGGCGATCGATCAATGACAGGAATTCGCGCCGCAGATTGGCATCCTTCAGGAACGACCCGCGCATCACGCTGTTGATCATTTTGGCGTTGGTGTCCTTGACGCCGCGCCAGTGCATGCAGAAATGATCCGCCTCCATCACGATGGCCAGGCCGTCGGGCTTGACGCGGTCTTGCAATTCGTCGGCCAGCATCGTCACCGCCTCTTCCTGGATCTGCGGGCGGCTCATGATCCAGTCGCAGATGCGGGCGTATTTCGACAGGCCGATCAGGTTCGAATGCTCGTTCGGCAGGATGCCCATCCAGACCCGGCCCATGATCGGGCACAGGTGGTGCGAACAGGCGCTGCGCACGGTGACCGGGCCGACGATCATCAGCTCGTTGAGCCGCGTGATGTTGGGGAACTCGGTCACTTCGGGCATCGGCGTGTAGCGCCCGCGGAACACTTCGGTCAGGAACATCTTCGCCACACGTTTGGCGGTGTCGTGGGTGTTGTGGTCGCTGTCGGTGTCGATGACCAGCGCTTCCAGAACCGCCTGCAACTTGGCCTGCACTTCGGCCTTCAATTCCTCAAGCTCGCCGTCCTTGATGAAGGCCGAGATGTTGTCGTTGGCGTGGTAGCGGCAGTCGGCACTCACCAGGCGGTAGCGAATGCGCTGCGATGCGCTCAGC
>JANMXL010000004.1:0-10090 GCA_031380885.1 Burkholderiales bacterium
CTCGACTATGACAACTGAAACACGACCTGATTCGATGGTGTTGCTCAGCGTGTCCCGATCGTGTGCTCCGTCGCCGCGCGGCCTTGCGCTTGAGCAGTTGCACCAGCAACAGCGCAGCCGCCGAGCCGGCCAGCAGCGGACGTGGGTCAGCCAGCGCCCGACCCTCTTCGGCACCGATGCGCTGCGTCTGTTCGAGGCGCAGGCTCACGACAAATGCAGCTTTCCAGGTGGGGTTGTTCATGGCGCGCTTCCTTGCAAGACGGCTTGCCCTGGAGGCGGGCGGCGCAGAAGTGCGTCGTCGCGACCCCACGCGTCGCTTTCATTGCGGGGCTCAGAAACCTGCGTTTCATCTGAAATATTGGGCCCCAAATGGCGGTTTTCACGGGTTTGACATTACTTTGTCCATGACAATTTATTGTCAAATCAGGGGAACTTCCCGCGGCAATGTCGACCGAAACACTTGGGTTCCGCTATACTCGACAAAACTGGTCAGGTAAGCGTTGGTCTCCACAAGAGGCCCTCGTTTGTCGACTGGTGTGCCGACAGGCGGACGTTGCCAAACAGGCCGTCTTTATGCCCCTCGGGGCGACAGGAGTAGTCACCATGCGTCTTACCACCAAAGGTCGTTTTGCTGTCACTGCCATGATCGATCTGGCACTGCGCGAACATTCGGGCCCCGTCGCACTGGCTGCGATCAGCGCCCGTCAGCAGATCTCTCTGTCCTACCTCGAACAGCTGTTCGGCCGCTTGCGCCGCCACGAACTGGTTGAAAGCACGCGTGGCCCCGGGGGCGGTTATTCGCTGGGCCGCAAGTCCGAGGAGATCACCGTCGCTGACATCATCCTGGCGGTCGATGAACCGCTGGACGCCACCGGCTGCAGCGGCAAGGAGAATTGCATGGGCGACGAAGGCGGTCGCTGCATGACCCACGACCTGTGGGCCAGCTTGAACACCAAGATGATCGAGCACCTGAACTCCATCTCGCTGAAGAAGCTGGTCAGTGATCAATTGGCCAGGGGCGTGTCGGTCGAAGAGCACCCCGTCAAGCGCGCGATCTCCACTCAGCCAGTGGTCAAGCCGATCCGCATCACCGCGCCCAATTCGGTATTCGCCCTGGGCGCCGCCTTCTCGAAATAAGGTTGACCTCTCCAGACAACGAACCATGGACCTGACCCCGCATTTCCCGATCTACATGGACTACGGCGCCACCAACCCGGTGGATCAGCGCGTCGTCGACGCGATGATCCCTTGGTTGCGCGAGCACTTCGGCAACCCGGCCTCGCGCAGTCACGCCTGGGGCTGGGAGGCGGAAGCGGCGGTCGAGAAGGCACGCGCCGATGTGGCCGCATTGGTCGGTGCCGATCCGCGCGAGATCGTCTGGACCTCTGGCGCCACCGAGTCGAACAACCTCGCGCTGAAGGGTGCGGCGCAGTTCTACAAGACGCGCGGCAAGCACATCATCACCGTCAGGACCGAGCACAAGGCTGTGCTCGACACGGTGCGCGAGCTGGAGCGGCAGGGCTTCGATGCCACCTACCTGGAAGTGCAGGAAGACGGCCTGATCGACTTCGAAGCGCTGAAAGCAGCGATCCGCCCTGACACGATTCTGATCTCGGTGATGTTCGTCAACAACGAGATCGGCGTCATTCAGGACATCCCGGCGATCGGCGCGTTGTGCCGCGAGCGCGGCATCATCTTCCACGTCGATGCGGCGCAGGCCACCGGCAAGGTCGCGATCGATCTGGCCACGCTGCCGGTCGATCTGATGAGCCTGGCCTCGCACAAGACCTATGGCCCGAAGGGCATCGGTGCGCTGTACGTGCGCCGCAAGCCGCGGGTGCGCATCGAGGCGCAGATGCACGGCGGCGGCCACGAGCGCGGCATGCGTTCGGGCACGTTGCCGACGCACCAGATCGTCGGCATGGGCGAGGCTTTCCGCATCGCCCGCGAGGAGATGGGCGTCGAGAACGAGCGCATCTGCATGTTGCACAAGCGTTTGCTGGACGGCCTGTCGGGCATCGAGCAGACCTTCCTGAACGGCCATCCGACGCAGCGCATCCCGCACAACGTCAACATGTCGTTCAATTTCGTCGAGGGCGAGTCGCTGATCATGGGCATCAAGGGCATCGCGGTGTCGTCCGGCTCGGCCTGTACCTCGGCCAGCCTGGAGCCCAGCTATGTGCTGCGCGCGCTGGGCCGCAGCGACGAACTGGCGCATTCGAGCCTGCGCATGACGATCGGCCGCTACACCACGACCGAAGAGATCGACTACGTGATCACCACGCTGAAGGACCGAGTCGCCAGGTTGCGCGAGCTGTCACCGTTGTGGGACATGTACAAGGAAGGTGTCGACATCAGCACCATCCAGTGGGCGGCGCACTGAGCGCGGCCCGGCACCTGATGATGTTCTTGGAGTACTGACATGGCATACAGCGAAAAAGTTGTCGAGCACTACGAAAACCCCCGCAACGTCGGCTCGTTCGACAAGGGCGACGAGACAGTGGGCACCGGCATGGTCGGCGCGCCGGCCTGCGGCGATGTGATGAAGCTGCAAATCAAGGTCAACCCGGCCACCGGCCTGATCGAAGATGCGAAGTTCAAGACCTACGGCTGCGGCTCGGCGATCGCGTCGAGCTCGCTGGTCACCGAGTGGATCAAGGGCAAGTCGCTCGACGAAGCCCTGACCATCAAGAACACCCACATCGCCGAGGAGCTGGCGCTGCCGCCGGTGAAGATCCACTGCTCGATCCTGGCCGAAGACGCGATCAAGGCCGCGGTCAACGACTACAAGGCCAAGACGGCTGCAGCGGTCACCCCGGCAGGTGAAACCTCGCACTGAACCATGGCTGTCACATTGACTGAAGCAGCGGCACGACACGTCACCCGATACATCGGCAAGCGCGGCAAGGGCGTTGGCGTGCGGCTGGGTGTGCGCACCACTGGCTGTTCGGGCCTGGCCTACAAGCTCGAATACGCGGACGATGTGGCGCCTGAGGACACGGTGTTCGAAGACCAGGGCGTCAAGGTGCTGGTTGACCCGAAGAGCCTGCCCTACATCGATGGCACCGAACTCGACTTCGTGCGTGAAGGCCTGAATGAAGGCTTCAAGTTCCACAACCCACGCGAGAAAGACCGCTGCGGTTGCGGTGAATCCTTCAGAGTGTGAGCAGCTTTCGGCTGCGCAGGCCGATCTGGCGTCTCCGGTGCGCAACGTACCTGGGTACGTCTGGGCTCCTCAACGCCACCTCGACCTGCTCGCGACGAAATCTGCTCACACTCTGACCGACTGGTGACTGTGGATCAGACGCAGCGATGAAGCTCGACAGCGATGACTTCGAACTCTTCGGCGTGCCTCGGCGATTCGAGCAGGACGCTGCTGCACTCGATGCGCGCTGGCGCACGCTGCTGGCCGAAGCTCACCCCGACCGTTTCGTCAGCGAAGGCGCGCAGGCGCAGCGTCTGGCGATGCAGTGGTCGGTGCGCATCAACGAAGCGCATCGACGCCTGAAGCAACCGCTGGCCCGAGCCGCTTACCTCTGCGAGTTGCACGGGCAGCCGATCCATGCCGAAGACAACACCGCGATGCCAGGCTCTTTCCTGATGCAGCAGATGGAATGGCGCGAGTCGCTCGATGAGGCCTCGGCGCTGGCTGAGGTCGAGGCGCTGGCATCAGCAGTGGCCGCGCATCGCGACCACGCGCTTGGCGAACTGCGCCGGCTGCTCGACGACCGACACGACCACGCCGCTGCCGCGCAGCAGGTCAGAGCCCTGATGTTTGTCGAGCGCTTTGCGAGCGACGTCGATCAGCGGCTGGAAGCGCTGGAACAATAGCCCCATGGCCCTCCTGCAAATCTCTGAACCCGGTGGCGCGCCGGATCCGCACCAGCGCCGCATCGCGGTCGGCATCGACCTCGGCACCACGCATTCGCTGGTCGCCTCGGTGCGCAACGGTGTCGCCGAATGTCTGCCCGATGCCGCTGGCCGCGTGATCCTGCCTTCGGCCGTGCGCTACCTGCCGAACGGCCGCCGCCAGATCGGTGCCGACGCGCTGGCCGAAGCTGCGACCGACCCGCACAACACGCTGGTGTCGGTCAAGCGCTTCATGGGCCGCGGTCTGTCTGACATCGCCGACCGCGCCAAGCTGCCGTATGACTTTGTCGAGGCGCCGGGCATGCTGCAGATCCGCACCGTCGACGGCATCAAGTCGCCGGTCGAGGTGTCGGCCGAGATCCTCGCCACGCTGCGCCAGCGCGCCGAAGACACCTTCGACGACGAGCTGTTCGGCGCCGTGATCACCGTGCCGGCGTACTTCGACGATGCGCAGCGCCAGGCCACGAAAGACGCCGCGCAGCTCGCAGGCATCAACGTGCTGCGGCTGATCAACGAGCCGACGGCGGCTGCCATCGCCTACGGCCTGGAGAACGGCTCCGAAGGCCTGTACGCGGTCTACGACCTGGGCGGCGGCACCTTCGACATCTCGCTGCTGCGACTGAGCGCCGGCGTGTTCGAGGTGGTGGCCACCGGTGGCGATTCGGCATTGGGCGGTGACGACTTCGACCATGCGCTCGCTGACTGGGCACTGGCGCAAGCAGGGCTTGCAGCCGAGTCGGCGCAGGACAAGCGCGCGGTGCTGGTCGCAGCGCGGGCCGCGAAGGAAAAGCTGTCGTCGGCCGACCATGCGACGCTGGCGTGCCCCTTGTCGGGCACCGCGACCGAGCTGTCGGTGCGCGTCACCCGTGACCAGTTCGATGCCATCACGCACGACCTGGTCGCCCGCACCATGACCGTGCTGCGCAAGGTGCTGCGCGACGCGAAGACCGACAAGGCTGCCGTGCACGGCGTCGTGATGGTCGGTGGTTCAACCCGCATGCCGGCGGTGCAGGCGGCCGTGGCCGAGTTCTTCGGCACCGCGCCGCTGAACAACCTGAACCCCGACGAGGTCGTGGCCCTCGGCGCCGCGCTGCACGCCAACACGCTGGCCGGCAATGCCGGTGCCGAAGAGATGCTGCTGCTCGACGTGATCCCGCTGTCGCTCGGCCTGGAGACGATGGGCGGGTTGGTCGAACGCATCATCCCGCGCAACAGCTCGATCCCGACCGCGCGCGCGCAGGACTTCACCACTTTCAAGGACGGCCAGACCGCGCTCGCCATTCACGTGGTGCAGGGCGAACGTGAACTGGTCAGCGACTGCCGCTCGCTGGCGCGCTTCGAGCTGCGCGGCATTCCGCCGATGGTGGCAGGCGCCGCACGCATCCGCGTCAGCTTCACCGTCGATGCCGACGGCATGCTCAGCGTGGCCGCGCGCGAGGAAGGCTCGGGCGTTGAGGCGTCGATCGCGGTCAAGCCCAGCTACGGCCTGGCCGACGAGGACATCGCGCGCATGCTCAGCGAGAGCTTCACCACCGCCGAGGTCGACATGAAAGAGCGCGCGCTGCGCGAGTCGCGCGTCGAGGCCGAACGGATGACGCTGGCCACGCGTGCAGCAATGGCCGCCGACGGCGATCTGCTGAACGCACAAGATATCGCGGCGATCGAAGCGATGCTGGGCAAGCTGGAAGCCGCCCGCCAGGGCAGTGACCACCACGCGATCGATGACGCCGTCGAAGCGCTGGCGCAGAGCACCGAAGCCTTCGCCGCCGAGCGGATGAACCGTGGCATCCGCAAGGCGCTGGCCGGACGCCGCGTCACCGAGGTCTGATCAGGAAACCGCATGCCCGTCATCAAGATACTGCCGCACGCCGAGTACTGCCCGCAGGGCACCGAAATCACGGCATCTGCAGGCACCTCGGTTTGTGAAGCGCTGCTGGAAAACGGCATCGAGATCGAACACGCCTGCGAGATGAGTGCCGCCTGCACCACCTGCCATGTGGTGGTGCGGCAGGGCTTCGCGTCGCTGGGCGAGATGGACGAAACCGAAGAAGACCTGCTCGACCGCGCCTGGGGCCTGGAGCCCGATTCACGCCTGTCGTGTCAGGCCATCCTGTCGCAGCAAGACGTGACGATCGAGATCCCGAAGTACACGATCAATCACGCCAAGGAAATGCACTGACGTTGTCGGGTCAGCTTGGCGCTCTGCGCACTTCAGGGGGAGTAGCCGAAGCAAAAATCGCGCGCGCTATGCCCTGACCTGCGATGCGCTGGCAGATGCAGGTCAGCAGATGCAGGCCAGCAGCGTTGCTCATGGTCGATCCTGGGCGACTGCGCCGCAGCAGCTTTGACATGCCGGATGACCGCATGAACGTTGGCGATGATCGACTTGAACAAGCCAGCCTGGGCGGGCATCGGCGTGAGGTACGGCGTGGCCTGGTTGCCACAGGTCACGGGGCACGAGGGCAATCCGGACCACAGTCCGGGCACGCTCATCGCGTGAACAGTGTGCCCGTCAGCTTCGAACCAGCCGCGATGCCGCGCTTCGCAAACCAGCCATCGTTCATCTCCAGCACGAAGCGCACGGGCGTTTTCGAGCAATGCGCATCGAGCGTGCGCGGCTTCATCCGGCCGGTGTTGACGATCGTGCCGTTGTCGGTAATGAACGCCACGTCGAGCGGCAGCAGCGTGTTCTTCATCCAGAAGCACTGTTGCCCGGCCTGATCGAACACGAACAGCATGCCGTGGTTGGTGGCCATCGTTTCACGGAACATCAGACCGATTTCACGCTGCTGCGCGGTCTGCGCCAGTTCGGCGGTGATGAGGTGGATGCCGGCGCTTAACGTGAGCGTGGGCAGGCTCTGGGCCGCGTTCTGCGTGGTGCCTTGCGCCTGGCACGAGAACGCAAATGCAAACAGCCACAGCCCGTGAATTGCGGCGCGCGCGACGCCCCCGAATCGAACATTCATTGCATGCAGCCACGGTGACAGCGCTTCAATATTGGCGCGGGCTTCGGGTGACCGAGCCGCGCACAGCGCTGAACTAGAATTGATTTGCAGTATTGAATGCACCTTAAATTTTAGCCCCCCACGAAGCGGAGCCACCGTCCATGTACCAACACATCAAAGTGCCGGAGAACGGCGAAAAGATCACCGTCAACGCTGATTTTTCGCTGAATGTTCCCGACCATCCGATCATTCCCTACATCGAAGGCGACGGCACCGGTTTGGACATCACTCCGGTGATGATCAAGGTGGTCGATGCGGCCGTGGCCAAGAGTTACGGTGGCAAGAGGCAGATTCGCTGGATGGAGATCTACGCTGGCGAGAAATCGACGCAGGTCTACGGCCCCGATGTCTGGCTGCCCGCAGAAACGCTGACGGTGTTGAAGGACTACGTGGTGTCGATCAAGGGCCCGCTGACAACGCCGGTCGGCGGCGGCATCCGCTCGTTGAACGTGGCGCTGCGCCAGGAACTCGACCTCTATGTCTGCCTGCGCCCGATCCAGTATTTCACCGGCGTGCCTTCCCCAGTGAAACAGCCCGAGAAGACCAACATGGTCATCTTCCGTGAGAACTCTGAAGACATCTACGCCGGCATCGAATTCGAAGCCGAAAGCGAAAAGGCCAAGCGCCTGATCAAGATCCTGCAAGACGAGTTCGGCGTCAAGAAGATCCGCTTCCCCGACACCTCGGGCATCGGCATCAAGCCAGTGTCGCGGCAGGGTACTGAGCGACTGGTGCGCAAGGCGATCCAGTACGCGATCGACAACGACAAGCCCTCGGTCACGATCGTGCACAAGGGCAACATCATGAAGTACACCGAAGGCGGCTTCCGTGATTGGGCTTACGGGCTGGCGCAACACGAGTTCGGCGCGCAGCTGATCGACGGTGGCCCCTGGTGCAAGTTCAAGAACCCGAACACCGGCAAAGACATTGTCATCAAGGACTCGATCGCCGACGCCTTCCTGCAGCAGATCCTGCTGCGCCCGGCTGAGTATTCGGTGATCGCGACGCTGAACCTGAATGGCGACTATGTCTCTGACGCGCTGGCTGCCCAGGTCGGCGGCATCGGCATCGCACCGGGCGCCAACCTCAGCGACTCGATTGCCATGTTCGAAGCCACCCACGGCACCGCGCCGAAGTACGCCGGCAAAGACTACGTGAACCCCGGTTCCGAGATTCTTTCCGCGGAGATGATGCTGCGCCACATGGGCTGGACCGAAGCGGCAGACCTGATCATCTCGTCGATGAAGCGTTCGATCCTGTCGAAGAAGGTCACCTACGACTTCGCCCGTCTGATGGAAGGCGCGACCCAGGTGTCCTGCTCCGGCTTCGGGCAGGTCATGATCGACATGATGTAACGTGGTTTCAGGCCTTCCCAGGCCGTCCCAAGAAAACCCCAGATCGTTGATTCGACTGGGGTTTTTCGTTTTCGGTGTCTCGGGACTTCCCGTCTGATGCCTTGACTGCCGACCCAAACGGGGCCAAAAATGGGGCCATCATGGGGCCATGGCTTCCGCCAGGTGACGAAAAATGAGGCACACCAACTACCTGCTCAAGCCGGTCGCCATCGACAACGCAAAGCCGCGCAACAAGGCGTATGCCCTGACCGACGGCGGGGGCCTTCTGCTCGAAATCCTTCCCTCCGGAACCAAGACCTGGCGCTTCAAGTACCACCTGAACGGCAAGCGCGAGAAGGTCACGATCGGTGCCTACCCGGCTTACACCATCAAGCAGGCGCGCGACCGGCACGAGGAGTTGCGCGCCCTGGTCGAGCGGGGCGAGAGCCCGGCCAAAGCCAAGCAGTCGTCGGTGGCCGCCCGCAAGGTGGCCGAGTCACGCGACCTGACGGTCCGCGTCTTCGCGCGCCGCTGGATCGACGAGACGCTGTTCTATCGATCGCCCGCCTACGTCGCGCAGATCGTGCGCTGGCTCGATGCCTACATCGACCCGGCGATCGGCGACATGCAGCTTGCAGACGTGCAGCCTGGAGACGTGCTGGCGATCATCAAGGCGCGCGCCGACACCCCAGTAACCGCCGAGCGCATCCGCGTCATCGTGCAGCAGTTCTACAACCATGCGATCCGCAATCTGCTGGTGACGACGAATCCGGCGCAGCCGCTGCGCGGTGCTATCGCGCGCGCACCGGTCCAGCATCACAGGCACCTGAGCGAGAAAGAACTGGGAGCGTTCTGGCGCAAGCTGGACGAGCAGGGCGCGCATGTGACGACCATCGCGGCGACCAAGCTGCTGATGCTCACGATGACCCGCAAGAGCGAACTGCTGCGCTCGAAGTGGCACGAGTTTGACCTCGATGCCGCGCAGTGGGATCTGCCGGCCGAGCGCATGAAGATGGGTAAGCCGCACCGCGTGTTCTTATCGCGCCAGGCCGTCGAGATCCTGCGCCAGGTGCACGAATTGACAGGCCACGGCGAGTACGTCTTCCCCTCGATCTTTCGCGGCAGCGTGCCGATGGGCGACGTGACGCTAAACCACTTCTTCAAGCGCATCGACTTCGGGGTGCCCGACTTCAGCCCGCATGGGACGCGCGGCACGGCGGCAACGTTGCTGCGCGAGCATGGCTTCGGGCGGGATGTGGTCGAGCTGCTGCTGGCCCACAGCGAGAAGAACGCCACCGTGGCGGCCTACAGCCACATGGAACTGGCGGCGGATCGGAAGAAGGCGCTGCAGTACCTGGCTGATCGCGTCGAGGCGCTGGCCGCGGGCATGAACGTGATCCCATTGCGTGCGGCGTGATCGGGCCGACCAACGAAGAAAGTTGAAACCACCCGTGACGCTGGTTGGACTTGCTTGGACACCCCGGACGTATCTGAATCCATGCGGGACGACGACGGGCTGCAGCGCAACTCTTGACGGGTACTTCCACGTCTTGGAAGGCGGCGGCACGATGCGTTCATGCGTTTGCCGTGGAACAAGTCAAAAGAGGTTCAGCTAGATCTGCTCGATGAGGAGCCAGGGGCAGCGGCGTCGCATCTACCCGTAGCGGCTGCGCCGCGAGCCGTCGTATCAAGCCGCGATGCAGCAGCGATTTCACTCGCTACAGCCAAGCCCAGCCGGAACGACGGCAGGCCACTGCTCTTGGCGGTGTCGATGCTTTACGAGGATGCGCACAACCCGCGCACCGAGTTCCCCGAGGAGGCGATCGCCGAGCTCACGGAGGACATCCGACAGCGCGGCGTCCTGCAGCCGCTCGTCGTGCA
>JANMXL010000097.1:0-2173 GCA_031380885.1 Burkholderiales bacterium
GGCTGCCACGGTCGACCCAGCCAAGTTGGCGACGCAGATCACCGAAGACGCGGTGGACTTGCCGATCCCCGACGGATTGCCCCAACAACTGCCCGCGGCTGGCGACGAAGAACGGCAACTCGGGCGTGGCGCGCACATGCCGGCTGCGCAGTGTTCGGTAGTGCGCCAGCGCCTCGACTGCGCTCGGGTGTAGCGGTACCAACCGGGTCTTGCCGAACTTGCTCTGCCGGATCGTCATCACGCTGGCTCTCAGGTCAACATCGGCATCGAGCAGGCCCAGCGCCTCGGAGATGCGCAGCCCCGTGCAGGCGACCAACCCGAACAGCGCCTCCATCACCGCCGGGCGCAGTCCACCCTCGGGCCCGAGTTGCCTGGCTGCGGCCAGCAGTTCGACGATCTCGGGTTCACGGTAGACGTGCGGCGTCATCCGCCCTGGCACTCGACCGAAGACGGCTTCGTCGGGCACCGCGGTGGCAGGGTCGAACTGGCGCAACCAGGCCGTGAACGGCCGCAACATCTTCAGCCGCCGCGCCAAGGTGGCGCGGTCGCCGTGGCCGGCCTTGGCCTGGCGCGCCCAGTCCGCCATCAGTTCGACGGTGAGCGGACCGTCATGGCTGACGTGGGCCACGTAGCGCGCGAAGCTCGCCAGCCGGTGACTCATGTTGTTGAGCTTGAAGCCCAGCAGGCGTCGCTCAGCCAGATACTGCTCGACCCTGGCCTGCAGCTGACACGGGCGCTCATGCCGCACTCCCAGGCCACGGCAGCGCGACGCCCGACAGCGCGCCATGATCGACCTTGGCGTAGATCATCGAGGTGTTCAATGACCGGTGCCGAAGCACGTCGGCCACCTCCTTGATCGAGCCGCCCTGGTTGACGATCCGACAGGCGACGGTGTGGCGCAGTGCATGGCCGCGGCCATGCTGGATGCCCACACGTCGGAAGGCATCGCGGACGATGCGTCGGATGGCGTCCACACCAAAGGGTTCGTCATGCGGCGCCAGGCGGCGCACGAACACGGCGGTGTCGCTGGTCTTGGGTCGTTCGTGTCGCAGGTAGGCCTCCAGGGCTCGGCCTGTCACCACCGGCAAGGGCAGCAGATCCTGGCGACGGGACTTCGTGTGCTTGAGCGTGACCGTACCCAGACGCCAGTCGATGTCGGCCAGTTGCAGCCGGCTGATCTCGATGCCTCGCAGCCCCAGGTCGAGCGCCAGGCGAACGACGGCGTAGCCGCGCTTGGGCGAAGGCAGCGCATCGGTGAACGAGTTCAACAGCCGGTCGACTTCCTCGGGCTTGAGGCCTCGGGGCAGCGACGCCATGCTCCAGTGCGCAGGCGACGCGATGACGGCCAGCAGCGGCTGCACCGCGTCGCCGCAGGTGGCGCGATACCGCAGGTAGGCACGCAGCGTGGATGCGATCGTGATGGCGTTGCTGGTGGTGCCCAGCGCCTGCAACTGATCGACGATGAATTGGCGCACGTCCTCTGGCAGCAGCGAATTCACCGCGACTGGCCGCCCGGCAAACTTGGACAGCAGCAGCCGCTCGACGATACGCAGACGGCCGCGCCGGGTTCCGGCGGCCAAGCCCCGAGCGCGGCTCATGTGCGCGTCGTAACGACTGAGCTCGTCAGCGATCGGACCGGTCGGCACCGGCGCACAGGCGATGACGCCTTGCTCCCGCAGGATCTCCAGCACCGGCATCAGTGCGGCATGCACTTCAATCGGTGTACGCAGCGCACCACCCAGGCAGTCGCAGCGCGGCAGGTGATAGCGCAGGAACTGATCGATGCAACCCACATCGAGCATGTGCACGGGCAGGTGGCACATCGACATCCAATGCGCGAAGTGCGCCACGCCGTTAAGGCAACGGCCGGAGGTGTGGGTGGCGTACCGGCCGCGCCGCAGGCGATCGACGTAAGCGGGAACTTGGGCAGACAGCGGGCCTTCAAGCAGCCAGGCTTGAAGCATGGGGTTGAGCGCAGGGATCTTGGGCATGACGGTCTCCGGTGGTGGAGCCGTCAGTGCTGCACGGACAGCGAACTTATGTCCAGTGCGGTGGACCGTCGCACCCCGGATCACCAGAGCTGGCGCGGCCTCCCGGCCTATGCCTGACCAGAACTTCTCATAACTGGGGTCTTCTCATAATGGCCGTTATGGCAAGACTTGCATAACGGCCA
>JANMXL010000100.1:0-44505 GCA_031380885.1 Burkholderiales bacterium
CCTGGGTGACTCGGAGGCCGCGGAAGCAGCGTTGACAGCAGCCTTGGCCGCCGATCCCAACCACGTGCCAGCACTGATGCTGCGAGCACGTCAGAAAGTCGCGGCCCGTGATGCTGACGGCGCGCTGCTGGCGATGGACGACATCCTGACCAAAGCGCCTGCAAATGCTGACGCGTGGAAGCTCAAAGGCGACATCCTTTTGTACGCCAAGGGCAAACCCGACGATGCCTTGGCTGCCTACAAAAAATCAATTGAGGTCAATCCGAAGTTTGAGCTGGGCCAGCTGGCCGTTGTGGCCATCTTGCTGCAGAAAAACAAACTCGAAGAAGCGTCGCTTCAACTCGAAACGCTGGGGAAATTTGCCTCGAACACTGTCGAATTCAAGTTTGCACAGGCTCAATTGGCTTACCAAAAAAATGATCTCAAGCGGGCCCGGGAACTGGCTGATGAATTGCTGAGACTGGCTTCTAACAGCCCGCGATTTCTTCAGTTTGCAGGCGCGGTCGAGTTGCAGGCCAACTCCTTGTCGAAAGCAGAAGCGTATTTGGCGCGCGCGGTACAGGGCGATCCAGAAAACAAGCTGTCGCGACGTTTGCTGATGACCGTTCATTTGAAATCCGGGCAACCCGCGAAGGCTTTGGATGCATTGAAACTCGCCACTGGGAAAACAGGCCTCGACCCGAGCTACTTTGCCCTCGCCGGCGAGGTTTATCTCCAGAACGGAAATTACAAGTCGGCTGAAAGCCACCTCACCAAGGCGCTGGAAACTGATCCGAGCGATGTGGCTGCCCGCACCGCGTTGGCCGTAACGCACCTGTCGGTCGGAGGCAATGACAGCGGCGCGTTCGATGAGTTGGAAAACATTGCGCAATCCAACAGCGCAACCACTGCCGACATGGCCCTGATCAGATTGCACGTGCTGCGCGAGCAATTCGCCAAAGCACTGGTCGCTGTCGACAGACTCGAGGCAAAAGAACCCGGCAAGCCAGTGGCTGCCAACCTGCGCGGTCAGGTTCAACTCGCGCAGAAAGACACTGCAGCCGCGAGGAAGAGTTTCGCGCGGGCACTGTCCATTGATCCCGCCTATTTCGCGGCCACGGCGAACTTGGCAGCGATGGACATGGCTGACAAAAAGCCCCAGGAGGCCAAACAACGCCTTGAGGCGGTGCTCGCCAGCAACCCGAAGAATGGACAAGCGCTGGTGGCACTGGCCCAACTCGCAGCACTCCGTGGCGCGAGCAAAGAAGAGATCGCGGCCTTGTCGAAAGCCGTGGAAGCCAACCCCGGTGAACTGGCGCCCAGGCTGTTGTTGATCGACGCATTCTTGCGGAGCAAGGACACCAAGCAAGCGCTGATCGCAGCCCAGAATGCCGTGGCAGCGCAGCCCGATGAACCAGAACTGCTGAGCGCGCTGGGCCGAACACAGCAGATTTCCGGTGATGCCAATCAGGCCATCGCTTCCTACAAGAAGCTGATTGCGTTATTGCCACTGTCACCCCAGCCTCACATGCGACTCGCCGAGGCGCAAGTCGCTGGCAGTGACTTACCCGCTGCGGAAGAAAGTTTGCGCAAAGCACTGCAGTTGGCTCCCAACACGCTGGACGCGCAGCGCGGGTTGATCTTGCTGTTGGCGAGCGCAAAAAGGTTCCAAGACGCGACGAATGTGGCACGCACGATTCAGTCTCAGCGTCCGAAAGAAGATGTGGGCTTCCAACTTGAAGGCGATATCTTTGCTGATCGCAAAGACTGGAACGCTGCCGTCAGTGCCTACCAAACCGCGTTGGAGAAATCAAAATCTCCAGGAAATGCGGCCAAACTGCACTTCGCCATCGTGTCGGCAGGCAGGAAAGACGAAGCGAGTCGGTTTGCAGAAACATGGATCAGAAATCAGCCCTCAGACACCGTTTTCTTGTCCTATCTGGCCTCCGACGCCATTTCGCGCTCAGACCTCGCAACAGCAGAAAAATACTATCTGGCGGTGGTCCGCATGCAACCGGAAGATGTCGTCGCGCTGAACAACTTGGCGTGGGTTACGCACAGGCTCGGTCATTCTGGTGCCATGGGCTACGCTGAGAAAGCGAATCGACTTGCTCCAAATCAGCCCAAGTTCATGGACACCCAAGCCCTGTTGCTGTCGGCCAGTGGAGAGCATGCCAAGGCCATCGCCATGCAACGCCAGGCGCTCGAATTACAGCCGAACGACCCTGCATTGCGCCTGAGTCTGGCCAAGATATACCTGGCTGCCGGAGATAAAAGCAGCGCAAAAACCGCGCTCGATGCCTTGGCAACGCTGGGCGACAAATTCAACGGCTCATCCGAAGCGTCAGCGTTGCTCAAGACGCTCTGACCAAAGTATTTCGCCCCATCGTGGGTGGCGTTTCAGACTGAGCATGGACGATGGGAAGGCGCTTTGCATGGCGCCGCCCGCTCACCCGCGTAGACCAGCGGCTTGAGCCGCTCGATGCCGATCTCGTGCAGCACCGCGGTGTGTTCGATGCCAGCCATTCCAGCACCAACGAAAACGCCCTGCCTTTCGGCAGGGCGTGAACGCTCATCGCAACAACCGAGCAGATCTGTGGACAAGCCCCAGATCTGCGACTCGGTGCAGGTCAGGCGGCCTTCTTGCTCTTGCGACGGGATGCTGCAGCAGCACCGACCAGCGCCAGACCCACGAGGGACAGTGCAGTCGGCTCAGGCACCTTGTTGAGCAGACGGATGTTGCCCGTGGCACCGAGACCAGCTGCCGTCACGACGTGCACACCACCGGCGCCATCCACCGTGTAGGTCGATTGCAACGCGTTGCTGCTGCCAGAAGCCGACAACTGCAAGTTGAACGGCGTAGGGGCTTGGAAGAAACCACCGATCCCCTCATAAGCAGCGGAAGCTGGAGTGAACGCAAAGCTGGCAGTCAGCTGAGAAGTCGCGGTACCGTCGACGTTGAGTTGTGCATTCGTGCCACCGAACGACCCGGCGAAGGATGCGGTGCCCAACAGGAAATCCTTGCTGCCAGCGGTGATACCGCCGTTGGCCTGAGTTCCGGATGTCGGCGTGCCCGCGGTCAGCGCCGAACCAGTGGCAGGCGATGCGTACAGCTTGATCGTGAACCCGCTAATGCCGGTGACGGTGAAGTTGTTACCACCCCAGTTGCCGATGCCGGTGCCGGTGAAAATGCCGTAGATGTCATACGCGCCACCAGCATAAGTGCGGTTGCCTTGGTACTGAAATCCACCGTTGTAGGAGTTGATGATCAAGTGCCCAGACTCTTGCCAACCGATGTTGTTGCCGGTGGCCTGAGCGATGTCCAACTGGCTGGCCAGCGAGGTCTGGATGCTGTTGAACGTGAAAGCGCCTTGACCCGCAAACACCGTCTTGTTGGCAGCATCGCCGTTTGCAGCGCTGGGGTTGAAGGTAGCGTTTTGAGCGTACGCGCCGCCCGAAACGCCAACGAGTGCAGCAACGCTGACGGCTGCCGAGATTTTTTTGAAGTTCATTTTCATTTCCTTGATGAGGTTAGACACCAGCTGCTTACGGCCTGACTGACTGCAGAACTCAGCCGAGACAGCTCCGATGCATCTCTCAAGCAATGCGCGTGCCATCTTCTCGTATGTTTCTTAAGTCGTTGATTTAAATGGTAAATATTTGATTTTTCCGCTACGCCACCGGCTCGTGACAAACCAGCTGTAAAGGTTTTCGACAGTTTCGGACTGAGCCAGCGCTGGGATCTGGGTTGCCCGCCACGGCAGTGACCGTCGACAGCCTGCGATCGCAGTGTGGGAACAGTGGCAACGGTGACCGCGCCCGATCGAAGATCAGGTGCCGTTGATCACCACAATGCATTCCTGTTTTACTCGGGGCATGGAATCGACGGCGGCATAAACCCGATCGATGAGCACTTGGTACCGAGACAAGATGATGTTTCGCCTGAGCTTCAGATTGGTCGTCATCTCGCCGGAATCGATGCTGAACTTTCCCCTGATCAACCCCACCCCACGCGGTCGATCCTGCTCATTGGCGTCAGACAAAACCTGATTGATCGATCTCTGCAATTCCGCCAACGCAGCTTCGTTTGGCACAACCTTGTCGCAGCTGCAAAGGGCCACGAGGTATTTCCTGCCATTGCCAACGAGCACGACATCGTCGATGCCTGGCACGCGCCGAAGGTGAGCTTCGATGGTTGCCGGAGCGATGCGACGGCCCACCGACGTCTTGATCAGATCACCCGAGCGGCCCGTGATGCGAAGGTAGCCGTCGCTGTCTGTTTCCCCCAGATCCCAGGTGGCATAAAAGCCCTCGGCGTCGATCGGCGTCGGCCCGGCGTCGCCCAGGTATCCACTGAACAATCCGGGGCTTTTGACCTTGATGTCGCCGCCATCGCCCACCACAAGCTGGTTGCCGGGCAAGGCACGGCCGACCGTGCCGAAGCGAAAGTCGTCGATGCGGTTCATGGCCATGGGCATCACGTTCTCGCTCATGCCATAAGCCTCCAGCAGCAGCCAGCCAAGGGCGTGAAATTCGTCCAGCAAGTACCGCGGCGTCGGGGCGGAGCCCGTGACCATGCAGCGCAAGCGGTCGCCCATCACGCTGCGAAGCCGTGACAGCACGAAGCGATCGGCAACGTGGTGCGCCACGGCAAGCCAGGCAGGCACCCCACGCTTGTCCAACCGGTACTGGCTGACGCGGCGGCCGACGCGCCAGGCCAGCTCAATCGCCCTGCGCTGCAGCGCAGGCCGCGCGGCGATCGATGCATGGATGCCGTCGTAGAGTTTTTCGTAGAAGCGCGGCACGCCCACAAAGATGTCCGGTGACACGGTGACCACCACCGCCATCACGCGGCGCGGGTCGCCCAGCAAATAGGTGCCCGCGCCCTGGCGCAGCCCTGCCAGATTGACCATGCGCTGGAACAGATTGGACAGCGGCAGCCAGCACAGCAGCCGTCCATCGTGCCCCACAAAGCTGAAGGCACCGGCGATGGCGGCAACCGCCATGCAGAGTTGCGCATGGGTGTATGCAATGCCTTTGGGCGCACCGGTGGTTCCCGATGTGAAGATGATCGTTGCCACGTCGTCGGGAGCTGGTCTGTCGGGAATGGCGTCGGAGGTGTCGGCAAGGGCATCCAGCTCGGCCCAGGTCAGGGCGTGTTTACCGAGCAGCGGTCCGGCGTTGCCTTTCTGGTCGCAGAGTGTCAGCAGGACGCGCACCTTGCGCCATTGATCTCCGTCCAGACTGGCCAAGACCCGCACATCGGTGGTCGCGAAAGCGACCACGCCAGCTTGCTGGGCCATGCCGGCAATTCGCTGCGGCAAGTCATGGGCATCCAGACCGACCACGACGACACCCATGGAGAGCGCCGCGTGGTGCAGCAGTTCCCACTCGATCGATACCGGGGCAATCAGCGCCAGCCGATCACCTCTGCGCAAACCGGTCGCGTACAGGCCGCGGCGCAGCCTGCCCACATGTGCATAAAACGCCTGCCAGGTCACAGGTTCCCAGTGCCCATTGCCGGCCTCACGCTGGAACGCGATGGCGTCAGGCGTCGCCGCGACACGCTGATCGAGCAGCTGCCAGACCGTGTTGGCTGCGGCTTGAGGATCGGTCACGGTGCGGGTCGCTCAACGCTGGTGTTGAGGTAGTAGCCCAGCACGGCGTCAAGATAGCTGTCCACTGGAGGCACGGGCAGGCCCGCCTCAGCGAATACCTGCGCGGTTCGCGTGTTCGCGAATCCCTGGTCTTCGGCGAGATAAGCCAGTATCGGTGGCAAGCCGCGCAAGGCGCGCCGCGCCTTCGCTCCGGCGAGCGCGCCGATCAGAGGCACCAGTCGCTCCAACAGGCTGCGGTTGACACGGCGAAGGCCCGGCAACTTGCGGCCGTTCGCCTGCCAGGCGCGGCGCACACGTTGCTGCAGGCTTGTCAGCGAGATGGCTTCGTCCGGCCCGGAGCACAAATGGAAGATTTGTCCGGCCGTTTCTTCATGGCTGCTGCACCAGTGAATGGCATCGGCAACCCAGTCCACCGGGACGGTGTCGAGGTGCGTGTGACCGAGCTCCGGCATCACGCCGTAGGTGCGCGCGCCCGACAGGAATTCGCACAGGTGATAAAAAACTTGGAAGTGCATGACCCGACCGCTGCCCGTCTCGCCGACCACCATGCTGGGCCGGTGCACGGTGATGGGCAAGCCCTCGCCTTCGCTCCAGATCACGCGCTCGGCTTCTGATTTGGCGGCTTCGTAGGTGTTGTGGAAATCTGTGACCTCGGGCAAGCGTCGTTCCGGCATGTGGCCCGGCGCGCGCCCCCAGACGCCGACGGTGCTGACGAGGTCGATCTTGCGCAGCCCCTGGGCCTGAGCGCACCTTCGGCCGAGCTCGAGCACAGTGCGGGTCGGTGTGACCGCGGTGGCGCGCGCCTGCTCGATCTCCATGTTCAGCTTCACGCTGGCGGCACAGTGGATGATGTGTGTGGTCTCGTCGGCCAGCTGGGCAAACACAGCGTCTCCGACACCGAACTGCGGCAAGGAAATGTCGCCACGCAGCGGTCTGATGCGCGAGGCGCGACTGCCTCCGGGCTCGTACTGCCAGTAGCCCAGCATCTGCGCAAGGCGGGCGTGCAAGTCAGCGTCGTCCCGCGCGCGGATCAGCAGCGTCAGTACCGTGTCGTCATCGGCCAACAGTCGCGGCACCAGCGCGCTGCCGATGGTGCCCGTGCCGCCCGTGAGAAATACGTTCTTCACCGGCTTGTACCTTTATCGCAAAGGGGTGCCGTACCGGCCTGGCGCGATCAGGTTCTGAGGGTCGACGGCCTGCTTGAGCGACGCAAGGAACGCCTTGGCCTGCGGGTTGGCGTCCAGCGCGGTCGCCATGCTCATCAAGGTGGCGCGGTACGGCGGGTAGCCATGCGCCACATAGGCATCTCGTGCTTCGTGGTACCAGGCCAGCGCGCGCGCGGCGTCGGCCGCGTCCTGCTTGTCGTAGAACACGCCCACCAGCAGGATCACTGAGCGCGCGCTCTCTACGATCACCTCGGCGAAGAAGTCGAACTCGTGCTTGTCGAAGATCTGTTTGGTCAGCGAGAGCGCTTTCATCACGTGGCCCGAGGTGAAGGGCACCACAGGGCCGATCCACACCAGCCCGCAGCCGTCGCGCGCAGGATCGACGTCCTTGTCGGGCTTCTTCTGGTGCGACTTGAAATAAGCCTGCCGGACGAACTCGTCGGTGGGAATGCCCCGAAACAAGTCGATCGCCGGCACCATCACATCGGTGAATTCAGGTGACTTTCCCAACAAGCGGTTGACCACTGGCGCCAGAGTTCGAATCACGCGGCCGTACCAATCGTCGCGCACCGCCGCACCGATGAACTGCACCAGGCCGTACTGGCCCAGCACCTTGCGGATCATGCGTTTCTGGTAACGCACTTCCTCGCTGCTGCCGTACAGGCCGCATCCGAAAGTCCAGCGCGCCACGCCGTGCTGCTGGCGCCAACTGGCGGCGGCTTCGTCGCTCAGATGCCGGCGCCCACCCAGCTTGTCATACGGGTACTGCGCCAAGATGCACATCATTGCGAAATCGTTGGCGAGGTGCGGGTGCGAGCGGATCGCACGCGCCATGACCAACTCGCGCAGGTCGTCGATGAACGCGCCCAGCTTCTCGGGTGGCGCCTTGTATTCGAAAGCGGCAAAGTCAAACTTCTCCGGTGCCGGCATCAACCAGATGCCCGCCTTCACCACGATGCCCAGATTCGACTGCGCAAACAGGCCGTCGAGGTAGGGCCCGACACCCCATTTGTAGGTGTGACGCACCGCGTTGTTGCCGGTCGGGCCGCCGCCGGTTTCGAGCAGGCTGCCATCGGGCAAGACGACATCCATGCCACACAGGCAGCCGAAATGGTCGGCCATCGGCGTGAGTCCGCGGCCCTTGTCCAGGGCATTGCCCATCACGCTCGCGTGCTGCGTCGTGCCCGCGGTGTCGGCCCACAGGCGCGAGCCGGTTTGCTTCAGGTGGTCGTTGATCTGCTTGTAGGTCACGCCCGGTTCAATGACGGCGAGCCCGAGTTGCTCATCGACCTGGCAGATGCGATTCATCCGCTCCAGCACCATCGTGATTCCGGCGTCGTAGACCGCCGTCTTCTCGCCGTAACCGAAGTTCTTGCCGGTGCTGACAGGCCAGATGGGCACGTCGGCCTTCAAAGCCGCCTTGACCACAGCTTGAACCTGCGCTGCCGTGCTGGGGTAGACGACGACCGACGCCAGTGCGTGAAACGGCAGGCAGGTGCGCGTGGTGCGTTCGATGGCCTCGGCGTCGCTGACGACGCCGTCGGGCCCGACGATGGCCACCAGTGCTTCGAGCAGGCCCGCATCCACACGCGGCGCCGTGGGGCTCGTGCGGCTGTCCATCACGTCACCACGTCGCTGGTGGCGGGGCGGGCACCAGGGGCTCTCGACGCCCAGTCCTGGGCGACGAACTCGGGCCACTCCGGGCGACTGGGTCGCGTGATGCGCAGGTCCTCGTCGCGCAAACCCAGCCATTCCATGTGCCGTTTCACATGGCGACCGAGATAGATCTTCTTCAGGGTGATGAAGTCAACCAACTTGCCCATGAGTTTCCAGTACTGCTTGTTCGCCTTGCCCTCGCGAATGAGGGCGGAAAACTCGGGCGCGTACGGGTTGTAGCCGAAGTTCTTCAGGTCGGAGTACATCAGCAACCAGTTGATCGGGTAGTTCGAGAACACCGGGCTGGCATTCTTGGTCGACGAGATCAGGCCCAGTTCCACCACCTTGCGCATGATCTCGTCCTGGTCGTATTGCCACGCGTGGTACGGCGCCAGGTAGCGCGGAAACGACGTACCAGGTGCATACCGATTCGGATTCCAGAAACGGCACAGGTCCTGCTCGCTGAACTCGCCCGAGGCCCGCAATTCAGGCGGCGTCCAATCGACGGCGGAAATCGCCAGCCGCGGAAATTCATACTCCATGCGCTCGGGAAGCGGCTGCCCTGGGGAATAGCCAGCCAACACCAGCGGGATGCCCTTCTCCGTGGCCACATGCAAGGCATTGCCCTCGAACAGCGGCGCATACACATAAGAAATGGTGTGCACCGCGCCACGCGCTTCCTGGTTCATCAGCAGCCAGCGGAACAGCTGGCGGTAGAACGCGAGCGACGGGCGATACACGACGTGTTCCACGTCGAGCTTGTCGACGGCGCGTCGGATGTTGGCCCACGCCACCTCGCCGATGTCGATGTCGGTGGTGTGCGCCAGCACCCGCAGCCCGTACTGGACCTTGAGCTTGTGGATCAGGTAGACGCTGTCCTTGCCCCCCGACAACGGCACCAGACAGTCGTACGCCCCTTGACCCCGGCAGGCCTGCAGCGCCTTTTGGAGATCGGCTTCACGGGCCACGCGTGATGTTTCGGCAGAAACACGGTCTTGGGGGCGGTACGTGCGACACGCCACGCAAACGCCTTGGGCATCCAGATTCGCCCCCGGAACACCTTCCGGCAGCAGACAGTTGCGACAGGCCATCATCAGAGGGAACGCATCAGACGATCGTCATGTCGTGAACAGACCACTCCTCGGAGGCATCCGCGACCTCGCTGGTGCTCGACAGTGCGCCGGGCGCCGTGTGGTGCGTCTCCATGCTTTCAATCGTTCGACGCCATTCATGGTCATCAGGCTCGTCGATCTGAAACCCGAAAAACGATCCGTTGGGCGTGATGATGCGGCGAACCACGGCGGCCTGTGCTGTCACCACAACCCGGGCACCCAATTGAAGCCGGACCAGCCCACGCGTCTGCTCGGTCAGCGCGCTGTCAGCCCGCGCCAGAAAACCGCGCCGTGACACGTCGATCACCTCCAGCTCCACCGGCCGCGCCACCGCGCCATCACTGAGCTCAATCAAGGCGGGACACTTGAAGGAATAGCGGCGATGCCGGCGCAAGGGCTCGGCAACGACCGGTCCGTCGGTGACAAACGGCAGGACGTCTCGATAACCCTCTTCGTGATAGATCGCTTTCAGCAGCCGGCGTCGCCGTTCGTCGAGTAGATGGAAGCCCTGAGTGCGTTGATTGAAGAAGTGATCCAGCAAAACCGGCGACATCACCGGATCGTTCGTCGTGTAGTAGGTGCGCTGCGGGAAGTGGATGTTGGGCAAGCTGACCTGCGTGAAGTAGTGGTGCAGGTTCTTGTTCGTCCGACGGCCCTCGTAGGCCTCCTTGAACAAGGCCGGCGCCGTGCTCAGGTCGAGCGACGCGCCGACGGCGGGTGCGCCGTTCGCGAACTGGTAGTTGTCGACGACTTCGGCCTGCAGGCGCTGAAAGAACAGCAGCGACTCGTACATCTCGATGTGCTTCGGATTGACGGCAATGACGAGATGACGGGTGTCGAAATACGCCGTGCAGTACTCGTACATGAACTTCATCAGCGGAAACAGGATCGTGCCGCCGGTGTCGCGGAAATCCGCATGCACGGCCAAGGCGGAAATCTCAGCGATGCGCCCCGGCTGTGCCCGTACCGCCGTCAGATCGAACGCGGACTGCATCGGGAAACCGAAGACGCCCTCTCGGATGATCGACAAGGTGCCTACGATCTGCTCGTCGAACTTGGCGAACAGCGTGGTGGTGGTCGGCAGCGCGTGGTACGGCGTGACCCGCAGGCCGGACGGGTCCGGCTTCATGAAGCCGCTGGCCACATAAGCCTCGTGCAACAAGGCGAAGCAGCCTTCGAGTTCCTGCTGCGTCGAGGCAATGCCCAGCGTCAACCGCGGGTCGGGCGCAGGATTGCAATCGACCATCCTGCGGTAGAGCGCGAATCGGGTTTCACGCGGCAATCCGTTCAATGCAGCGCGGGCGAGGCGCGGCATGCGTCGTTTGGGCTGATCGTGGTCGGCAGAAGTCATGACAGGGCGACCTCCAGAGTATCACCAGCCGATGTCGCGGTGCTACGCCAAAAGGCCCGGTATTGACCGTCACTTAGACGGTTGGTTACACCCTCCAAGTGGCCTGTGGATCGGCAAACGCGCTGCTCAGCGCCGCACCGGTGGCAGGTCTGTGCAGCTGCCGTGCGCCACCTCGGCGGCCATGCCGATGCTCTCGCCCAGCGTCGGGTGCGGGTGGATGGTCTTGCCGATGTCGACCGCGTCGGCGCCCATCTCGATGGCCAGCGCCACCTCGCCGATCATGTCGCCGGCGTGCGTGCCTACGATGCCGCCACCCAGGATGCGGCCGTGGCCATGGGCCTCGGGCGAGTCGTCGAACAGCAGCTTGGTGAAGCCTTCGTCGCGGCCGTTGGCAATGGCCCGGCCGGAAGCCGTCCACGGGAACAGGCCCTTCTTGACCTTGATGCCCTTGGCCTTGGCTTCGTCCTCGGTCAAGCCGACCCAGGCCACTTCGGGGTCGGTGTAGGCCACGCTCGGGATCACGCGCGCGTCGAACTGCGCCTTGCTGTCGCCGGCCGCCACTTCGGCGGCCACGTGCGCCTCGTGCACCGCCTTGTGCGCGAGCATGGGCTGACCGACGATGTCGCCGATGGCGAAGATGTGCGGCACGTTGGTGCGCATCTGCACATCGACCGGGATGAAACCGCGGTCGCCGACGATCACGCCGGCCTTGTCGGCGCCGATCTTCTTGCCGTTGGGCGTGCGGCCCACCGCCTGCAGGACCAGGTCGTAGACGGCTTCGCTCTTCGTTCCGTCCAGGCCTTCGAACATCACGCGGATGCCATCGGCCGTGGCCTCGGCGCCCACCGTCTTGGTCTTCAGCATCAGCTTGTCGAAGCGGTGCGCGTTCATCTTCTGCCACACCTTGACCAGGTCGCGGTCGGCGCCCTGCATCAGGCCGTCGAGCATTTCAACGACATCCAGGCGCGCGCCCAGCGTGGAATACACCGTGCCCATCTCCAGGCCGATGATGCCGCCGCCGATCACGAGCATGCGCTCGGGCTTCTGGCGCAACTCCAGCGCGCCGGTGCTGGTGACGATGCGCGGGTCGTCCTTCGGCAAGAAGGGCAGCTTCACCGCTTCGGAGCCAGCAGCGACGATCGCGTTCTTGAACTTGATCGTTTGTACCTTGCCGTCGGCGCCCGTGACCTTCAAGTGGTACGGGTCGGCGAACTCGCCCACCCCGTTCACCACCGTCACCTTGCGCATCTTGGCCATGGCCGCCAAACCGCCGGTGAGCTTGCCGACGACCTTGTTCTTGTGCGCCAGCAGCTTGCCCATATCGACCTCGGGCTTCTGGAAGGTGATGCCCAGATCGGCAAAGTGCGTCACCTCGTCCATCACCGACGCCACGTGCAGCAGCGCCTTGCTGGGGATGCAGCCGACGTTCAGGCACACGCCACCCAGCGCGGCATAGCGCTCGACGAGCACGGTCTTCAGGCCGAGGTCGGCGCCGCGGAAGGCGGCCGAATAGCCGCCGGGGCCGGCGCCAAGCACGAGCAGATCGCACTCGACGTCGGCTCCGCCGGCATGGCTCGCGGCCTGAGGAGCGGGTGCCGAGGTTGCGGGTGTAGCTGCTGTCGCCGCGGGCGCGGGAGTGGCTGCAGCAGGCGCAGGCGCTGCAGCAGCGTCAGCTTCCAGCGACAGGATCACCGAGCCTTCGTTCACCTTGTCACCGATCTTGACCTTCAGCTCCTTGACGACGCCCGCCGCCGAGGACGGGATTTCCATCGAGGCCTTGTCGCTCTCGACCGTGATCAGGCTCTGCTCGGCCTTGACCACATCACCCGGCTTCACCAGCACCTCGATGATCGCCACGCTTTCGAAGTCACCGATGTCGGGGACTTTCACTTCAATGATTGCCATGTCGTGCGCCTTGGGTTCAGAGCACGATGCGGCGGAAGTCCGCCAGCAGTGATGCGAAGTAGACGTTGAAGCGTGCGGCGGCGGCGCCGTCGATCACGCGGTGATCCCAGCTCAGGCTGAGCGGCAGGATGAGGCGCGGCACGAATTGCTTGCCGTCCCAGCGTGGTTCGGTGCTGCTCTTGCACACCCCCATGATCGAGACTTCCGGCGCATTGATGATCGGCGTGAAGTAACGCCCACCAATTCCGCCCAGGCTGCTGATGCTGAAGCAGCCACCGGTCATGTCGGCCGGTCCGAGCTTGCCGTCGCGCGCCTTCTTTGCCAGCTCACCCATCTCGGTGCTGATCTGGAAGATGCCTTTCTTGTCGGCGTCTCGAATCACCGGGACCACCAGACCGTTCGGTGTGTCCGCAGCGAACCCGATGTGGAAGTAGTTCTTCATCACGATCTGATCGCCGTCCAGCGAGGCATTGAACTGCGGGAACTTCTTCAGCGCGGCCACTGCGGCCTTGATCATGAAGGCGAGCATCGTGACCTTGTTGCCAGACTTCTCGTTTTCCTTGTTGGTGGCCAGGCGGAAGGCTTCCAACTCGGTGATGTCGGCGTCTTCATGGTTCGTGACGTGCGGAATCAGCACCCAGTTGCGGTGCAGGTTGGCGCCGCTGATCTTCTGGATGCGGCTCAGTTCCTTGCGCTCGACCGGGCCGAACTTCGCGAAGTCGACCTTCGGCCAGGCCAGCAGGCCCGGGAAGCTGCCGCCGTCGCCGGCCGGTGACGCGGTCTTTTGCGCCGCCGTGGCGATGCTGCCGGCCATCACGCCCTTGACGAAGCGTTGCAGGTCGTCCTGCGTGATACGGCCTTTCGGTCCACTGCCCACCACCTCATTGAGCGGCACGCCGAGTTCACGCGCGAAGCGGCGCACCGAAGGCGAGGCGTGTGCCAGCGCGCCCTTGGGCGCCGTCGGGTCGTGCGCCGGCACGGCGGCGGCAGGTGCTGACAGCACCGCCGAGGCCAAGGCGGCAGGCGCTGCCGCCGTCGCAGTGGCCGACGCGGGCGCTGCGGCAGCGGCCGATGCGACGGGAGCAGGCGCACCGGCTGCACCCAGCAGCAGCGCGATCAACGAACCCTCTTTCACCTTGTCGCCGACCTTCACCCGCAACTCGCTGATCACACCGGCGTGCGACGACGGGATCTCCATCGAGGCCTTGTCACTCTCGACCGTGATCAGGCTCTGCTCTACTGTCACGCTGTCGCCTGGCTTGACGAACACCTCGATCACGGCCACTTCTTTAAAGTCGCCGATGTCGGGCACCAGAACCTCGACCGGGCCCACTGCCGCGGCTGCCGCAACAGGCGCAGCGGCAGGTGCAGCAACGGGGGCTGGCGCAGGTGCCGTTGACGATGCAGCCGCAGGTGCAGCAGCCACGGCGGGTGCGGCAGCATCGGTGATCTCCAGCATCAGCACCAAAACACCCTGGTTGACCTTGTCGCCGAGCTTGACCTTCATCTCCTTCACCACGCCGGCATGTGACGAGGGGATTTCCATCGACGCCTTGTCCGACTCCACTGTCAGCAGGGACTGATCGACAGCGATCGTGTCGCCGGGCTTGACCAGCAATTCGATGATCTCGACGTCCTTGAAGTCGCCGATGTCCGGCACTTTGACTTCTACCGTGGCCATGTCTTGTCTCCGTTTTTCTTATGCGTACAGGGGATTGATCTTGTCGGCGTCGATGCCGTACTTCGCGATGGCTTCGGCCACCTTGGCGGCAGGCACCGCACCGTCTTCGCTGAGCACCTTCAGCGCGGCCACCACGATGTAGTGGCGGTTCACCTCGAAGTGCTCGCGCAGCTTGCTGCGGAAGTCGCTGCGACCGAAGCCGTCGGTGCCCAGCACCTTGTAAGTCCGGCCCTTGGGCATGAAGGCGCGGATCTGTTCGGCGTAGTTCTTCATGTAGTCGGTGCTGGCCACCACCGGGCCGGCGTGCGCGGCCAGTTGCTGGGTGACGTACGGCACCTTGGCTTCGGCGGTCGGGTGCAGCAGGTTCCAGCGCTCGACGTCCTGGCCTTCGCGCGTCAGCTCGTTGAAGCTCGGGCAGCTCCAGACGTTGGCCGCCACGCCCCAGTCGGCTTCGAGCAGCTTCTTGGCTTCCATGCTTTCGCGCAGGATCGTGCCGCTGCCCAGCAGGTTGACGCGAGGCGTCTTCTTGGCGCCCTCTTCGAGCAGGTACATGCCCTTGATGATCTGCTCCTCGGTGCCTGCCTTCAGGCCCGGCATCGGGTAGTTCTCATTGAGCAGCGTCAGGTAGTAGTAGACGTTGTCCTGCTTCTCGACCATGCGCTTCAAGCCGTGGTGGATGATCACGCCCACTTCGTGCGCGAAGGTCGGGTCGTAGCTGATGCAGTTGGGGATCGTGCCGGCCAGGATGTGGCTGTGGCCGTCCTCGTGCTGCAGGCCTTCGCCGTTGAGCGTGGTGCGGCCGCTGGTGCCGCCGAGCAGAAAGCCGCGCGCCTGCATGTCACCGGCGGCCCAGGCCAGGTCGCCGACGCGCTGGAAGCCGAACATCGAGTAGTAGATGTAGAACGGCACCATGATGCGGTTGTTGGTGCTGTAGCTGGTGGCCGCGGCAATCCAGCTGCTCATGCCGCCGGCCTCGTTGATGCCTTCCTGCAGGATCTGGCCGTTGACCATTTCCTTGTAGTACATGACCTGGTCCTTGTCGACCGGGGTGTACTTCTGGCCTTCGGGGTTGTAGATGCCGATCTGGCGAAACAGGCCCTCCATGCCGAAGGTGCGCGCCTCGTCGACCAGGATCGGCACCACGCGCGGGCCCAGCGCCGGGTCGCGCAGCAGCTGCGTCAGGAAGCGCACGTAGGCCTGCGTGGTGCTGATCTCGCGGCCCTCGGCGGTGGGCTCGAGCACGGCCTTGAAGGTCTCGATGGGCGGGATCGTGAAGCTCTCGTCGGCCTTGACGCGGCGCTTGGGCAGGTAGCCGCCCAGGGCTTTGCGGCGCTCGTGCAGGTACTTCATCTCCGGCGTGTCGTCGCTGGGCTTGTAGAACGGGATCTCGGCCAGCTGGCTGTCAGGGATCGGGATGTTGAAGCGGTCGCGAAAGAGCTTGATGTCCTCGTCGCTCAGCTTCTTGGCCTGGTGGGCAGTGTTCTTGCCTTCGCCGGCGCTGCCCATGCCCCAGCCCTTGACGGTCTTGACCAGCAGCACGGTGGGCTGGCCCTGGGAGTTGTTGGCGCGGTGGAAGGCGGCGTAGACCTTCTGCGCGTCGTGCCCGCCGCGGCGCAGGTTCCAGATGTCCTGGTCGGTCATCTTGGCCACCATCTCCAGCGTGCGCGGGTCGCGGCCGAAGAAGTTCTTGCGCACGAAAGCGCCGTCGTTGGCCTTGAAGGCCTGGTAGTCGCCGTCCAGCGTGTCCATCATGATCTTGCGCAGGGCACCGTCCTTGTCGCGCGCCAGCAGACCGTCCCACTCCTTGCCCCAGATCAGCTTGATGACGTTCCAACCGGCGCCGCGGAAGTTGCCTTCCAGCTCCTGGATGATCTTGCCGTTGCCGCGCACCGGCCCGTCCAGCCGCTGCAGGTTGCAGTTGACGACGAAGACGAGGTTGTCGAGCTTCTCGCGCGACGCCAGGCCGATGGCGCCCAGGCTTTCGGGTTCGTCCATCTCGCCGTCGCCGCAGAACACCCAGACCTTGCGCTTGCTGGTGTCGGCGATGCCGCGCGCGTGCAGGTACTTCAGGAAGCGCGCCTGGTAGATCGCCATCAACGGGCCCAGGCCCATCGAGACGGTGGGGAACTGCCAGAAGTCGGGCATCAGCTTGGGATGTGGGTAGCTCGACAGCCCCTTGCCGCCGACTTCCTGGCGGAAGTTGAGCATCTGCTCTTCGCTCAAGCGCCCTTCCATGAAGGCGCGGGCGTAGATGCCCGGGCTGCAGTGGCCCTGGATGTAGAGCAGGTCACCACCGTGCGTCTTTCCACCATCCGCGCTCTCGGCATGCCAGAAGTGGTTGAAGCCGGCGGCGAACATGTGCGCCAGGCTGGCGAAGCTGCTGATATGGCCGCCCAGGTCGCCGCCATCGGCGGGGTGCAGGCGGTTGGCCTTGACGACCAGGGCCATCGCGTTCCAGCGCATGTAAGCGCGCAGCCGGCCTTCGAGTTCGAGGTTGCCAGGGCTGTGCTCCTCGTCGACCGGGTCGATGGTGTTGACGTAACCGGTGTTGGCCGAGAACGGCATGTCGATGCTGTTCTGGCGCGCGTGTTCGAGCAGTTGCTCGAGCAGGAAGTGGGCGCGCCCGGCACCCTCGGCGCCGATGACCGCGCTCAGCGCGTCGAGCCACTCGCGGGTTTCTTGCGCATCAGGGTCCGTGGCGGCGAGGCCAGGCAAGGATTCCGGCATGGCGGACATGTTTTGTCTCCTGGGTGGGGCATTTATTCGACCGGGACGGAGTGTGTCACATCTCTTTGAAATTTCAAATAGTGCTTAATGATTTTGTAATGTGGAATTCACAGGCCGCCTGCGTACCGCCTAAGCGCTCGCCCGGATAATCGCACCGATGCCCGCCGACCGCCCTTCGCCACTCTCGCCGGTTGCCCCCTTGCCGGCGGCCAAGCGGCTGTTCGGCCAGTGGTGGCGACGTCAGTCACCGGCTCGGCAGGACCGCTTCGCCACGCTCGGGCCGCTGCTGTCGGTGCTGCTCTTCCTGGCCGCGATCATTTCCGCCTTCTGGTACCTGCGCAACGAGGAAATCGAGCGTGAGACGGAATCCGTCAAACGTGATACCGAGATTACCCAGCAACAGATCGGCCTGCGCCTGATCCAGAACCAGGAGGCGTTGATCCGCATGGCCCGCGAGCTGGTGGCGCGCGACATCGACGCCGATGAATTCTCCGGTCAGGCCACGGCCTTTGCCCGCGAGCGGCCGGAGCTCACGCACATCACCTGGGTCGACGCGCGGCGCAAGTCGCGCGCCAGCCACCTCGCCTTCATGTACCCGGCCGGGGCCACCGGCGACGCCCCGGCGCCCACGCTGCCCCAGGAAGGCAAGAACACCGAGCCGGAAGCGACGTTTCGCGCCGCCCGCGATAGCCGCACCGCGGCCTACTCGCGCGCCTTTGCCGACGCCACCGGGGCCCAGGTGTTCCAGCTCTACGTGCCGCTCATCGAGCGCAGCGTGTTTGCAGGCGCCATCATCGCGGAGTACTCGGTGGATTCGCTGGTGCGCCACTTCGTGCCCGCCGACGTGGCCCAGCGCCACATGATCTCCATCGTCAACGAAAAGCAGACCGTGCTGGCCGCCACCGTGGCCACCATGCCGGGCCAGTCCAGCCCGCGCGCGCCCATCGTCAGCGAAAGCCCGCTCACACCGGCCTTCAACGGCTTGCTGCTGCGCGGCCAGGGATGGCGCACGAGCATCGGCCTGATCAGCAACACCCTGTTCTGGATGGTGGTGGCGCTGAGCGTGCTGACGGTGTGGATGCTGCTGGGCACCTGGCGCCACATGCGCCGGCGCAGCCAGATCCAGGGCGCGCTGGTGCAGGAGACCAACTTCCGGCGTGCGATGGAAAACTCGATGCCCACCGGCATGCGGGCGATGGACATGGAGGGCCGTGTGACCTATGTCAACGCGGCGTTCAGCCAGATGACGGGATTTGCCACGACTGAACTCGTGGGCCGCCTGCCGCCCTACCCGTACTGGCCGCCCGACCGCATCGATGAAAACGGCCGCCTGCTGCAGCAAGAGTTGCAGGGCCGCAGCCCCAGCGGCGGCATCGAGGTCAAGGTGATGCGCAGGGAAGGCACGATCTTCGATGCCCGCATGTACGTCAGCCCGTTGATCGACCCCAAGGGCCAGCAAACCGGCTGGATGACGAGCATGACCAACATCACCGAAGCCAAGCGCATCCGCGACCAGCTCTCGGCCAGCCACGAGCGCTTCACCACCGTGCTCGAAGGGCTGGACGCCTCGGTCTCGGTGCTGTCGGTGCAGCAGGGCGAATTGCTCTTTGCCAACCGCTCCTACCGGCTGTGGTTCGGCGGCGACGCGCGCGGCCACCAGACGATGGCCGGCGGCGTCGTCGGTGCGCTCTTCGATGTCGACCGCGACGAAGAGGTCGACAACCTCTCGGGCTTGCCGACGCACGAACTCACCGCCACCGGAGCCAGCCCGCGCGAGGTCTACGTCGACAACCTGCAGAAGTGGTTCGACGTGCGCGCCCGCTACCTGCAGTGGACCGACGGCCGCCTGGCCCAGATGCTGATCGCCACCGACATCACAGCCCGCCTGCGCGCCGAGGAGCAAGCCGCGGCGCAGGCCGAAAAGGCGCAGGTGACGAGCCGCCTGGTGACGATGGGCGAGATGGCCAGCTCGGTGGCGCACGAGCTCAACCAGCCGCTGACCGCCATCACCAACTACTGCAACGGCATGGTGTCGCGCGTCACGGCCGGCTCGATCGAGCAGGGCGACCTCATCGCCGCACTCGAAAAGACGGCCCGCCAGGCCGAGCGGGCCGGACTCATCATCCGCCGCATTCGTGCCTTCGTTAAGCGCAGCGAACCGCAGCGCCAGCCTTCGCAGGCCAAGCAGATCGTCGACGACGCGGTGGAGCTGGCGGGCATCGAGCTGCGCCGGCGCAACGTCGCCATCCACACCTACGTGGCGCAGCGCCTGCCCATCATCATGGCCGACCCGATCCTGATCGAGCAGGTGGTGCTCAACCTGCTCAAGAACGCGGCCGAGGCGATCGACAGCGCGCAACTGCCTGCTGCCCGCCGACACATCGAGATGCGGGTCGTGCCGCGCCACACGCCCGAAGAGGGCGGCGTCATCGAGTTCAGCGTCACCGACATGGGCCCCGGCATCAAGGACGAGGTCATCGGCCGTCTCTACGAAGCCTTCTTCTCCACCAAGGCCGAAGGCCTGGGCATCGGCCTGAGCCTGTGCCGCACCATCGTCGAGTCGCACCGGGGGCGGATGCGGGCGCAGAACCTCTACAATGGCGCGCTGATTGTCGGCTGCCGGTTCTCCTTTACCTTGCCGGTTGAATTGCCGCATCGCAGCGACCCAGCCGCGGCCCACCAAGACCCCACCGTCGAGGCCGAAACCACCACCCCCCTGACTGGCCCCTGACCGGCCCCACAGAAGCCCCCATCCTCATGAGCCTGATCCCCAAAAAAGGCACTGTCTACGTGGTCGACGACGACGAGGCCGTGCGCGATTCGCTGCAGTGGCTGCTCGAAGGCAAGGACTACCGCGTCAAGTGCTTCGACTCCTCCGAGTCCTTCCTCTCGCGCTTCGATCCGCGCGAAGTCGCCTGCCTGATTGCCGACATCCGCATGGACGGCATGAGCGGCCTTGAACTGCAGGACCGCTTGCTCGAGCGCAAGAGCCCGCTGCCGGTGGTCTTCATCACCGGCCATGGCGACGTGCCGATGGCGGTGACGACGATGAAGAAAGGCGCGATGGACTTCATCGAGAAGCCGTTCAAGGAAGAAGAGCTGCTCGGCCTCGTCGAACGCATGCTCGAGCAGGCTCGCAGCGCCTTCAGCCACCACCAGGAACAGGCCAGCCGCGACGCCCTGCTGTCGCGCCTGACGACGCGCGAAGCGCAGGTGCTCGAGCGCATCGTCGCCGGCCGCCTGAACAAGCAGATCGCCGACGACCTGGGCATCAGCATCAAGACGGTCGAGGCGCACCGCGCCAACATCATGGAGAAGCTCAATGCCAATACCGTGGCCGACCTGCTGAAGATCGCCCTGGGCGCGCAGACCAAGGTCTGACCCAAGCCCACCCCAGGCCGAGGCCGCCCGAGACCACTTGGGGCGGCCTTGGTCGTTTCTGGAACCCACCCACTGCGCCGACACCCACGCTGCCATGCCCGCCCAACTCATCGACGGCAAAGCCCTCTCGGAACACCTTCGCGCCCAGGTCGCGCAGCGCGCCGCAGCACACACCGCGGCCGGCCGCCGCCCGGGCCTGGCCGTGATCCTGGTCGGCGACGACGCGGCCAGTGCGGTCTACGTGCGCAACAAGGTCAGGGCCTGCCAGGACCACGGCCTGCATTCGGTGCTCGAACGCTACGGCGCCGGTCTGCCCGAGGCCGACCTGCTGGCCCGCGTGGCGGCGCTCAACGCCGACCCCAGCATCCACGGCATCCTGGTGCAGATGCCGCTGCCCCGGCACATCGATGCGCAGAAGGTGGTCGCTGCCATTGCCACGGCCAAGGACGTCGACGGCTTCTCGGTCCACTCCGCCGGCGCGCTCATGGCCGGCCTGCCGGGCCTGCGCCCGGCCACGCCCTACGGCTGCATGAAGCTCATCGAAAGCACCGGCGTCGCCATCAAGGGCAAGCACGCGGTGGTCATTGGCCGCAGCAACACGGTGGGCAAGCCGATGGCGCTGCTGCTGCTGCAGGCCAACGCCACCGTCACGGTGTGCCACAGCGCCACCCCCGACATTGCGGCCCATACCCGTGGCGCCGACATCGTGGTGGCCGCCGTGGGCCGGCGCCACACGGTGACGGCCGACATGGTCAAGCCCGGGGCCATCGTCATCGACGTCGGCATCAACCGCGACGAGGCCGGCAAACTCTGTGGCGACGTCGACTTTGCCGCCGTGCGCCAGGCGCTCGGTGACAGCGGCTGGATCAGCCCGGTGCCAGGCGGCGTCGGGCCGATGACGATCACGATGCTGCTCGTCAACACGCTGCAAGCCATGGAGGCCAGCCCATGAATCCCAACCCCCTGCTGCAGGCCGGCGAGCTGCCGGCATTTGCCGACATCCGCCCCGAGCATGTGACGCCGGCGCTGGACCGCCTGCTCGCCGACGCCGACGCCGCGCTCGAGCTCGCCGTCGACGCCGCCGTGGCGCCCGACTACGACACGCTGTCGCTGCTGCTGGACGTGCCGGTGGAGCGGCTGCTCAGCGCCTGGGGCCACGTCTGCCACCTGCAAGCCGTGGTCGACACACCCGAGCTTCGTGCCGCGCAGGCCGAGAACCTGCCGCGCGTGATCGACTTCAGCACCCGCCTGGGCGCCGACGCCCGGTTGTTCGCCAAATACAAGGCCCTGGCGGCGCAGGCTGGCGTGGCGCTCGCGCCGGCCCGGCGCAAGGTGCTCGACAACGCCTTGCGCGACTTCGTGCTCGGCGGCGCCGAGCTGCAAGGCGCGGCACGCGAGCGCTTTGCTGCGATCCAGGATCGCAGCGCCACGCTGTCGCAGCAATTCGGCGACCACGTGCTCGACGCCACCGACGCCTTCGCGCTCTACGCCACCGAAGCCGAACTGGCTGGCGTGCCTGCCGACGTCTGCCGGGCCGCCCGCGAGGCCGCCGCCGCCGAGGGCCGCGAAGGCTTCAAGCTGACGCTCAAGCTGCCGAGCTACCTGCCGGTGATGATGCAGGCCAGCCAGCGGCCGCTGCGCGAGGCGATGTACCGCGCCTATGGCTCGCGGGCCAGTGAGTTGGGGCCGCCCGCGTTCGACAACACCGCGCTCGTTCGCGAGCTGCTCGAGTTGCGGCTGGAAGAAGCCCGCTTGCTTGGCCATGGCAACTTCGCCGAGCTGTCGCTGGTGCCCAAGATGGCCGGCTCGCCGGCCGAGGTGCTGGACTTCGTACGCGACCTCGCGCGTCGTGCGCGGCCCTTCGCCGAGCGCGAACTCGCGCAGCTGCAGGACTTTGCCGCGAGCGAGCTGGGTCTGCCCGATCTTCAGGCCTGGGATCGCCTCTACGCCGCCGAGAAGCTCAAGCAGGCGCGCTATGCGTTCAGCAGCGAAGAGCTCAAGCAGTACTTCACCGAGCCGCGTGTGCTGGAGGGCCTGTTCCGCCTCATCGAGACGTTATTCGGCGTGGCCATCCGCAGTCAGGACACGCCGGTGTGGCACCCCGACGCGCGCTTCTACCGCGTCTGGCGCGGCAGCCAGAGCGTGGCCGGCTTCTACCTCGACCTGCATACGCGCGACGGCAAGCACTCTGGCGCCTGGATGGACGGCTGTCGCTCGCGCTGGCGCCGGCCCGAAGGGGCGCTGCAGCAGCCGGTGGCGCACCTGGTGTGCAACTTCGCGCCGCCGGTGGGTGACAAGCCGGCGCTGCTCAGCCATGACGACGTGATCACGCTGTTCCACGAGTTTGGCCACGGCCTGCACCACATGCTGACCCAGGTCGAAGAGCTCGCGGTGTCGGGCATCTCAGGCGTCGAAGGCGATGCGGTGGAGCTACCCAGCCAGTTCATGGAGAACTTCTGCTGGGAGTGGGCCGTGCTGCAGCGCCTGACGTCGCATGTCGACACGGGCGAGCCGATGCCCCGCGACCTCTTCGATCGGATGACGGCAGCGCGCCACTTCCAAAGCGCGCTGGCTTTGCTGCGCCAGTGCGAGTACGCGCTGTTCGACATGCGCGTGCATGCAGAGCCGGCCGCTGCGGCGCAAGTCCAGCGCGTGGCCGACGAGGTCGGCGCCGAGGTCCAGCCCGTGCCTGCGCCGGACTTCTACCGCTACGCCACCAGCTTCACGCACCTCTTTGCCGGTGGCTATGCCGCGGGCTACTACGGCTACGCCTGGGCCCAGGTGCTGTCGGCCGACGCCTTTGGCGCCTTCGAGGAAAGCGGCATCTTCGACGCCGCCACCGGGCAACGCTTTCGCGAGCACATCCTCGAAGTCGGCGGCAGTCGGCCGGCGATGGAGAGCTTTCGGGCTTTCCGGGGCCGCGAGCCGCAGCTCGATGCCTTGCTACGCCACCGCGGCCTGGCGTGTCGGCCTGGCTTGAGCGCGGCGCGCATGTCGTATAGATTGCAGGCATCCCGCCCCGTGCACCCCTGAAGGCCGCCATGAAGCCCACGTTCTCACGCCCAGCCACCTTGCGCGGTGCCAGCCTGGCGCTCGTCTTCATGGCCTTGCAAGCGCAAGCCCAGGCCCAGGCCCAGTACAAGGTGGTGCAGCCCGACGGCAGCGTCAGCTACACCGACCGGCCGCCCATCGCCAGCAACGCGCGCATCACGTCCATCGGGCGCAACGGGCGCGGCAGTGCGCCGGCCGAGATCGGCCTGCCGGCCGAGTTGCGCACGGCGGTTCAGCGTTATCCGGTCACGCTGTACACGAGCACCGACTGTCCGCCCTGCGACACGGGGCGTCGCTTGCTCCAGCAGCGTGGCGTGCCCTACACCGAACGGCGCATCAGCACCGAAGACGATGCTGCGGCGCTGGAGCGGCTGGTAGGTGGGCGCACCGTGCCGTCCCTGACCATCGGCGCGCAGCCCCTGCGCGGCCTGGCTGAAACCGATTGGGCCGCCTACCTGGATGTGGCCGGCTACCCGCGCGAGAGCAGACTGCCCCGGGGCTGGCAAGCCGCCGAGGTCACGCCGCTCGTTGAGCGAGCGGCCCCGGCCACGCGGGCGCCCGCGCCAGCCGCCGAGCCGCGGCCGGCAGAGCCAGCGCCCGTGGTGCCTGCGCGTACGGGCTCGATCCGGTTCTGATGCGCAGCGCGCGCTTCAGTTGACCGGCCGCAGCCGCCGCGCCACCCAGGAGCCACCACCGACGCCGGCGCCGACGATCCAGAACAGCAGTGCTGCGCCGCCCAGCGCGCCGGTGGCGCCAAACACCAGCGGCATCAAGGTGCTCGACATGTTCATGACCATCGAGCGCAGCGCCAGTGCTTCGCCATGCCGCTGCTGCGGCGTGAGGTTGAACAGCATCGTCATCACCATCGGCTGCACGCAGCCCAGCGTGAGCCCCAGGCAGGCCGCGCTCAGCCCCATCAGCGCGGCGTTGGGGGCCAGCGGATAGAGCCCGAACACGATCGCCGTGCCCAGCATCGCGCCGCGCAGCACGATGAGCTCGCTCAAGCGGTGGGCCAGCACTGGGATCACGAGCCGCACCAAGGTGACCGACAGCGTGAAGGTGCCCAGGATGAGCCCGATGGTGCCGGCACTGAAACCGCGCTCGTGGCCCAGCACCGGGACGGCGAAGGTGTGGACGTCCCAGCACATCGAGAGCAGCCAGTTCACGATCAGCAGCCGCCGCAGACCCGGTGCGCGCAGCAGGTCCCAGGCGGTGTGCCCTTTCACCCCAGGGCTGGCCCCTGCCGGCGGCAGCCGCGGCACTTGGCGTGCCGACACCAGCGTGGCCAAGGGCAGCAGCAGCAGGAACAGGTAGGCGGCGCGAAAGCCCCAGGCATCGATCAGCAAGCCCACCGCCACCGGCCCCAGCACGTTGGAAAACGAGGGTGCTACGCCGAGCCAGCTGAAGATGCGCACGCGCTCGGTGCTGTCGCGTGCCGCCAGGCCGGCGGTGCGCTGGATCGTCAGCATGCCGGTGTTGGTGCCGGTGCCCATGGCCGTCGCGGCCAGGCACAGCAGCACGAAGTGCCACGGGCCCTGGAGCGCGGTCGACGCCACCGCCAGCACACCGCCGAGCAGGGTCAGCGCCACCGACAGATACACCGGCTTGTGATACCCGAGCCGGTCGGCCAGGCGACCGGCCTGCAGCGCACTGAGCACGGGCGCGGCGGCAAAGAACGCTAGCAGCAAACCCACCGACCAGGCGCTGTAGCCCTCGCGCAGGGCCTGCAGAGGTGCGGCCAGGCGCAGGCCGGCCATCGCCGAATGGATGCCCAGTTGGCCGACGATGAAGGCCACCAGCACGCGGCCGCTGCCCGCGGTGTTGGCAGCTGCCGCCGCGGCGCGATCCGGCAGCGTCTCAGCCATCCTGGGCGTCGTCTTCGACCCCCACGCCCAGCCCGGGCAGCAGCTCGGCGGTGCGGTTCTCGGGCATCGCTTCCACGCTCTTGAGTTGGCGCACCATGGCGCGCGTGCGCACCTCGGCGGCATCGATCGTGTTGCCGGCTTCCTCGAGCTTCTTCTTGGTCTTGGCCAGCACATCGCCGAACTTGGCGAACTCGGTCTTCACCGCCCCCAGCACCTCCCAGACCTCGGCCGAGCGACGCTCCAGCGCGAGGGTGCGAAAGCCCATCTGCAGGCTGTTGAGCGTGGCCAGCAGGGTCGTCGGGCCGGCCAGCATGACCTTGTACTCGCGCTGCAGCGCCTCGCTCAGCCCGGGGCGGCGCAGCGCTTCGGCGTAGAGGCCCTCGGTGGGCAGGAAGAGGATCGCGAAATCGGTGGTGTGCGGCGGCGAGACGTACTTGTCGCGGATCGTCCTGGCTTCCAGCCGCAGCCGGGTCTCGATGGCCTTGGCGTGGATCTCCATCGCCGGCGCGTCGGCGCGTTCGTGGGCGTCGAGCAGGCGCTCGTAGTCCTCGCGCGGGAACTTGGCGTCGATGGGCAGCCACAGCGGCGGCGCGTCGCGCTCGCCGGCGCCGCGGCCGGGCAGGCGGATCGCGAACTCCACGCGATCGTTGCTGCCCGGCACGGTGGCGACGTTGGTGGCGTACTGCTCGGGCGTGAAGACCTGTTCGAGCAGCCCGGCCAGCTGCACCTCGCCGAAGACGCCGCGCGTCTTGACGTTGGTCAGCACGCGATTCAGCGAGCCGACGTCGCGCGCCAGCGTCTGCATCTCGCCCAGCCCCTTGTGCACCTGCTCCAGGCGGTCGGCCACCTGCTTGAAGCTCTCGCCCAGGCGCAGCTCCAGCGTGGCGTGCAGCTTTTCGTCGACGGTGGCGCGCATCTGCTCGAGCTTCTTCTCGTTGCCCTCCTGCAGGGCGGCCAGGCGGCTCTCGACGGCCTGGCGCATCTCGGTCTGGCGCCGTTCATTGCCATCGGACAGCAGGCGCAACTGCTCGCCCAGGGTCTCGCCAAAGCGGCGCAGCGCAGCGTCTTGCGCCTCGCGCGAGGCTTGAGACTGCGTCGCCGAAGCCCGCGTCGCCTGGGCCAGCGCGTCGCTCACCGTCTGCTGGGTGGCGGCCAGCTGGCCGCGGAAGGAATCGATCTGCTCGTTTTGCGTGCGCGCCACGTCGCTGCTCTGGGCCAGCAGCATCTGCTGGAAGGTGCCGAGGTCGCCCCGCGTGCCCTGCCCCTGGCGGCCAAGTTCGTCGCGCAGCTCGCGCTCGAGGCGATCGATCGATGCACTGGCCTGCTCGCCGGAATGCCGCAGTGCCAGCACCACCAGCAACAGCAGGAGCAGCAGGTTCAGCGCCAGCAGCGCGGGGGTGATCCATTCAGGCATGGGTTGCTTCAGGCGCGGCGCTGCAGGCCCGCCGCATTGATGGGCGTGGGCGGCGTGCCGCCGGTGAGGGCTGCAATCAGGTTGTCGGCGGCCAGCTCGGCCATGGCGCGGCGCGTGGCGACGGTGGCGCTGGCAATGTGCGGCGTGAGCACGACGTTGGGCAGCCTCAGCAACTCGGGGTGGACCGCGGGCTCGCCCTCGAACACGTCCAGTGCCGCCGCGGCGATGCGCCGTTCGCGCAAGGCCGCCGCCAGCGCTGCGTCGTCGACGATGCCGCCGCGCGCCACGTTGGTCAGCGTGGCGCTGGGCTTCATGCACGCCAGCTCGGCCGCGCCGATGGCATGGTGGCTGGCCGCCGAGTACGGCAGCACCAGCACCAGGTGGTCGGCCTCCTTCAGCAAGGTACGCTTGTCGACATAGCGCGCGCCAATCGGGCGCTCCTGCTCGGGGCTGAGGCGGCTGCGGTTGTGATAGATCACGTGCATGCCAAAGCCCAGCGCGCCGCGCCGGGCAATGCCCTGCCCGATGCGCCCCATGCCCAGGATACCGAGCGTGGCGCCGTGGATGTCGGAGCCGGTGAACATGTCGTAGGCCCACTTCGTCCATTCGCCACGGCGCAGAAAGTGCTCGCTCTCGGCCATGCGCCGCGCCGCGGCCATCATCAGGGCAAAGCCGAAGTCGGCGGTGGTTTCGGTGAGTACATCGGGGGTGTTGGTGGCCAGCACGCCGGCTGCGGTGCAGGCCGCGATGTCGAAGTTGTTGTAGCCCACCGCCATGTTGGCCACCACGCGCAGTTGCGGGCAGGCGGCCAGCAGCTCAGCGTCGATGCGTTCGCTGCCGGTGGTGAAGGCGCCGGCCTTGCCCTGCAGCCGCTCGATCAACTGCGGCCGGGTGAAGATGGTGTCGGTGGGGTTGGCTTCGACTTCGAAGTGTTCAGCCAGCCGCGCCAGCACTTCGGGGAAGACGGCTCTGGCGACGAGGACGCGGGGTCGGCTCATGATGTCACCGGACCGGCGCGGTGACGGCGGCCGCCCCGATGCCGCGTTTGGGCACCGAGCCGGGATCGAAGCCGATCAGCCAGAGCATGACGAAGAAGCCCACCACGTAGGCCAGAGCCACGTGCCAGCCGTGGCGCAGCCACTGGCTTACTGAGCGGGCCTGCGGGTACATGCTGGACAGCGCCACGCCGGCCGAAGACCCGAACCAGATCATCGAGCCGCCGAAGCCCACCGCATAGGCCAGAAAGCCCCAGTCGTAGCCGCCCTGCTTGAGCGCCAGCGCCGTCAGCGGGATGTTGTCGAAGACCGCCGAGGTGAAGCCCAACGCCAGCGCGCTCTGCCAGGACGCGGCGGGCAACTGCTCCACCGGCATCATCGAGGCACACAAGACCAGCGAGAGCAGAAACACCGCGCCGCGCGCGGCACCGGGCAGGAGGCCCCAGTCGGGCGCGCGCAACGCTGCCGTGGCCGCAATGGCCAGCGCGACGGCCGCGCCCAGGAAGGGGAAACTGTCCGAGATCTCGTTGAAGCGGGTGTTGATGGTGACGTTGACGACAATCGCCGCCGCCAGGATGAAGAGCACGATGGCGACGCGCACGCCATCGATCCTGACGTGGGCATCGGCGTCCTTCTGGATCGGCTGATAGGCCTGCTGCTGCAGCGAAGCCGGAATGCCGCACACCACCAGCGCCACCGAAGACGCGATGTAGGCTTCCAGCACCTCCAGCGGGCCGATGCCGGCGATCCACATCATGGTCGTCGTGGTGTCGCCCAGCACGCTGCCAGCGCCGCCGGCATTGGAAGCGGCGACGATGCCCGCCAGGTAGCCGATGTGGACGCGACCCTTGAACACCGTGTGCGCCACCGCGCCGCCGATCATCGCCGCGGCGATGTTGTCGAGGAAGCTGCTCAGCACGAACACCAGCACCAGCAGCACGAAGCAGCCTTTCCAGTCGTCGGGCATGAAACGCGGCAGCATGGCCGGCACTTCGCTCTTCTCGAACAGGTCGGCCAGCAGCGCAAACCCGAGCAGCAGCAGCAGCAGGTTGCTGAGGATCACCCACTCGTGCCCCAGGTGGCCGACGAGCCCGCCGATGCCGACACCGGTGTTGAACGGTGAGAACAGGATCTTGTACAGCGCAATCACGATCGCACCGCCCAGCGCGATGGGCAACGACTGGTTGTGGAACAGTGCCACCCCCCCCAGCACACAGGCAAAGAGCACGAACTCCAGTGGCACCGGGCCCAGGCTGGGGCCGGCAAAGGGCGCCCCGGTAGCCGCCGTGGCCAGACCCGGCAAGACGAAGGCAAAGGCCACCGCGCACAAGGAAATCAGTTTCATCGTCGTCCTCACTCTCCGAGGCGGATTCTAGGAATCCCGGACGCGGCGGGACTGAAAGGGGCACTATTCCAGGTAGCGGACAAAACCGGACACGGGTTCGCGCTCGGTGACGAGCGTGTTTTCGATCGCTGCCGGGTCGGCATAGCCGAGCGACATGCCGCACACCAGGGTCTGGGCATCCGCCAGGCCGAGATGGCGGCCGATGATGCGGTGGAATGGGGTGAAGGCAGCCTGCGGGCAGGTGTCGATGCCGCGGCTGCGCGCGGCGATCATCACGCTTTGCAGGAACATGCCGTAGTCGAGCCAGCTGCCCTGTTCCATGTGGGTGTCGATGCTGAACATCAGGCCCACGGGGGCGTCGAAGAAGTCGTAGTTGCGCGCGTGCTGCTCGTGCATGCGCGCCTTGTCGGTCTTGCCGATGCCCAGCAGCGAGTACAAGTCCCAGCCGACCTTGCGGCGACGGTCCAGGAAGGGGCTGCGCCATTCCTTGGGGTAGTAGGCGTAGGCCTCCTGGTGGCGGGCGCGCTCCTCCGGGTCGTCGAAGGCGGCGCGGATGTCGCGCGACAGGGCCTGCTTGGCCGCACCGGTCAGGACATGCACCTGCCAGGGCTGCGTGTTGGTGCCCGAGGGTGCGCGGGCGGCCACGGCCAGGATCGCTTCGATGGTCTCGCGCGGTACCGGCGTGGGCAGGAAGGCGCGGATGGAACGGCGCGAGGTGATGGCTGCGTCCACCGCGGCGATGGCGGCCATGGACGGCGTTGGCTCAAGAGTCATGCGGGCTTTCAGGACCAGGTTTGGAGTGCAGCGTGCAGCGCGGGTGGCAGGTCGACCGGGCGGCGCGTGGCGCGGTCGACGTAGACGTGGGTGAAGTGCCCGACGGCGGCTGCCAGCTCGGCATCGTCGGCGAACAGGCCCAGCTCGTAGCGCACGCTCGTGCGGCCGAGGCGGTCGACGCGCAGGCCCGCGTGCACCGTCTGCGGGAAGGTGATGGCGTCGAAGTAGTGACATTCGGTGTGCACCACCAGGCCGATGACGCTGCCGCCCTGGATATCGAGCACGCCGGCTTCGATGAGCGTGCGGTTGACGGCCGTGTCGAACAGGCTGTAATGCACGACGTTGTTGAGGTGGCCGTAGATGTCGTTGTCCATCCAGCGCGTGGCCAGGGTCTGAAAGCACGCAAAGTGCGCGCGCGGCAGCGCTGCAGGGCGTGCCACGGTGGGTTTGCTCATGCGGTCGATTGTTCCACCGCCGACCAGGCCTGCCAGGACTGCAGCGCCAGCGCCAGCGTCTGCCGCTGCAGCGCCACCGTGGTGGCCAGGTCGCGCCCGTAGCCGCCGGCCATCGACAGCGCCACCGGAATGCGCCGCGCGCGCAGCGCAGCCAGCACGCGGCGGTCGCGCTCGGCCAGGCCGCCAGCGCTGATCTTGAGGCGACCCAGGCGATCGTCCTCGTGGGGGTCGGCGCCGGCGAGGTAGAACGCCAGCCCAGGCGGCGCCGCGCCGTGACGCGCCCAGGCCCGGTCCAGCGCGTCGTCCAGCGCCGCCAGGTACTCGGCGTCGGCGCAGCCGTCGGCCAAGTCGACGTCGAGGTCGCTGGCTTCCTTGCGAAACGGGAAGTTCCTGGCGCCGTGCATCGACAACGTGAACACCGTCGGGTCGTCACGGAAGATCGCTGCTGTGCCGTTGCCCTGGTGAACGTCGAGGTCGATCACGATCACGCGCAGCAACTCGCGATGGTGGCGGTGCCACTCGGCCTGCATCAGGCGCGCGGCCACGGCCACGTCGTTGAAGACACAGTAGCCCGAGCCCTTGTGGGCATAGGCGTGATGGGTGCCGCCGGCCAGGTTGGCTGCCACGCCCTCGCGCTGCAGCAGCGCGGTGCGCGCGGCGCTGATGGTGGCACCCACCGAGCGCCGGGCGCGCTCCACCATGCGCTCGCTCCAGGGCAAGCCGATCTCACGCTGCTGCGCCGCCGAGGTGCAGCCGCTGGCCACGGCGTGGATCCAGTCCGGCTCGTGCGCCAGCGCCAGCTCACCGTCGGTGGCCGGCAGGGCCTCGGTCACGCGCACGCCGGGCAGCGTGGCTTGCGTTGCGTCGCGCAGCAGCCGGTACTTGGTCATCGGAAACGGGTGCCCAGGGGGCAGCGGCAGCTCGAAGTGGTCGGAATGGAAGGCAAGCACGATGGTGGATTCTAGGAAGACCCCCCTAGATTGTTGCGGCGCAGCAAAAAATGCTTGCCATCGGGCGGGAGAACCCTATACTTCGTTCCATGTTGCAGCGCAGCAAAAGAGCAGTGGCAGCGCAGCAAGACTCCCGTTTTCATTCAACCCCAGGAGATTTGTCCATGACCACCCCCTTCACCGCCGACCAATTCGTGGCCGCCCAAAAAGCCAGCATCGAAACTCTGTTCGGTCTGACCACCAAGGCCTTCGAAGGCGTCGAGAAGCTCGTCGAACTGAACCTGCAAGTGGCCAAGACCACGCTGTCGGAAGCCGCCGAGTCCACGACCGCCGCGCTGTCCGTGAAAGACGCGCAAGAGTTTCTGGCACTCCAAGCCGGCCTGCTGCAACCCGCCGCCGAGAAGGCCGCCGCCTACAGTCGTCATCTCTACGAGATCATGACCAGCGCGACTGCCGAACTCACCAAGACCGCGGAAGCCAACCTGGCCGAAGGCCAGAAGAAGGTGCTGGCCCTGGTGGACAACGCCGTCAAGAACGCCCCTGCCGGCACGGAAAGCGCTGTTGCTCTGGTGAAGTCGGCCGTTGCGGCTGCCAACAACGCCTACGAAAGCGCGCACAAGGCCGCCAAGCAAGCGACTGAAGTGGCCGAAGCCAACTTCACCGCCATGACCGCCAGCGCCGTCAACGCCACCAAGGGCGCCTCGAAGGCCAAGCGCGCGGCCTGAAGCCGCCCCCAAGCCCTGCCGAACCGGCCTGTCTGGCGGATCGGCGGGCTTGCCGCACGGCTCGTCCGTGCACCCCTCCTCAGGCCGGCATGTCCGGCCTGAACTTTTTTGTGCGGACTGCATCCATCCCCGAGCACGGTTGAGCAACAGCCGGGGCGTCATGGAAGTCAGTCTCCTCAGCACCCTGTCCAGGTGCATTGCGGTCCAGTCAGCCGGCTGGGCCGCATTTTTTTCGCCGCGCCCCAGGCGTCAGCGCGCCAGGGCCGCTAGTTTGGCCTTGATCTCGGGCAGCAGCGAGGCGGCCATCTCGCGTCCAGCACGGATGGCTCGCACGCGCGAAGTGAAATCGGCGCTGCTCACGCCCACCAGGGCCGGGCGCAACACGACGTCGGCGTCGCGCAACTCCAACTGGTTGATGCTCTTGCCCATGATGGCAAAGGTCTGCAGCAGCAGCTTGAGGGTGTCACTGGTGACGTTGCCGTCGGGCGGCGACGAGATGTCCACCGCAATCACCATCTCGGCGCCCATCTGGCGCGCGTAGCGCACCGGCACTGGCGACACCAGGCCGCCGTCGACGTATTCGCGGTTGCCGATCTTCACCGGCTGAAAGACCGCCGGCACCGAGCTCGAGGCGCGCACGGCCTGGCCGGTGTCGCCGCGCTCGAAGAGGACGCCGGCCCCGGTATCGAGGTCGGTGGCGACGATGCCCAGCCGCATCTTCAGCTGCTCGATCGGCAAACCGGCGGTCTGCTCGCGCACGTAGCGGGCCAGCGCGTCGCCACGGATCAGGCCGCGGCTGGGATAGGCCCAGTCGGTGATGGCTCCCTCGTCCATGGTCAAGGCCAGCGAGGCCAGCTCTGCACCATTCCTGCCGTGCGCATAGAGGGCCGCCACCAAGCTGCCAGCCGAGGTACCGACCACCAGATCGGGCCGGATGCCAGCCTCCTCCAGCACCTGGATCACTCCGATATGGGCAAAGCCGCGTGCTGCGCCGCCCCCCAGCGCCAGGCCCAGTTTGGGGGGCCGTGTGGGCGGCTTGGCTACCGCACGCTCAGGTGTCGTTGGCGGCTGTGGCACATGCGCTACACCCGCCGATGGCATCGATGGTGCTGTCTGGCAAGCGCCGAGGGCCAGCGCTGCGAGGGAAAGAAACCGCCGGCGCTGCTGGCCGGGCTCGGCCAAGGTTGAATTAGGCATCGAAGCGATTCTAGGAACAGCGACAGCGGTTGCCTTCATATATTGAAATAGGCATAACCAATCAACAAATAAGTAGTTCCTAGAAATATAAAGCCTTTCTAGAGTTCGCTGCTTCGGCAGGGCAGCCGCCCAGCCTGCAGGTCTGTTCACCTTCATCCATGGATCCCATCGCAGTTCTCAGCGGTTTCGGTGTCGGCGCCATCGTCGGCATGACCGGCGTCGGCGGCGGCTCGCTGATGACGCCGCTGCTGATGGGCGCGTTCGGACTGAGCCCGGCAGTGGCCATCGGCACCGACCTGTGGTTTGCCGGCCTGACCAAGGCCGGCGGCAGTTGGGTTCACCACCGCCTGGGTCATGTCGACTTCCGCGTGACCCGGCGGCTGCTGGCCGGCAGCCTGCCCGCGGCCGTGCTGACCATCGCGCTCATGCACATCACGGGCATCACCAAGGCCTGGTCGGGGGCCTTGACGATGGCGCTGGGCCTGGCGCTGCTGCTGACCGCCGTCTCGGTGGCCTACCGGCGCCTGTGGAACGCCCTGGGACTGCGTCTGGAGCGCTGGTTGCCCGACTCGCGCCGCGACCGGCTCACCGTGGTCGCCGGCGCGTTGCTGGGCGTGCTCGTGTCCCTGAGCTCGATTGGCGCCGGCGCGATCGGGGCCACGCTCTTGCTGTTGCTGTATCCGCGCCTGCCGGCGCAGCGCATCATCGGCATCGACATTGCCCACGCCGTGCCGCTGACCCTGGTGGCCGGCATCGGCCACGCCACGCTGGGCCATGTCGAATGGGCGCTGCTCGGCGCCTTGCTGCTGGGCTCGTTGCCCGGTATCTGGTTGGGCGCGCGCCTGACCCAAACCATGCCCGAGCGGCTGGTGCGCGGGGTGCTCTGCCTCTCGCTCCTCGGCGCCGGGGTCAAGGTTCTGTCCTGAACGCCATGTACACCTACACCGACCCAGACCGCCAATTCGTCCGCGCCCGCGCGGCGCAGTACCGCGACCAGCTCACGCGCCACCTCATCGGCGAACTGCCAGACGAAGAGTTCCGGCCGCTGCGGCTGCAGAACGGCTGGTACGTGCAGCGCCACGCACCGATGCTGCGCGTGGCCGTGCCCTACGGCGAGCTGAGCAGCCGCCAGCTGCGTCAACTCGGCCGCATCGCACGCGAGTTCGACCTGCAGGACGCCGGCACGGCCAGCGAGCGCGGTGGCTTCGGCCACTTCACGACGCGCCAGAACCTGCAGTTCAACTGGATCCCGCTCGAGCGCAGCGCCGATGTCATGGAGATGCTGGCCGACGTCGACATGCACGGCATCCAGACCAGCGGCAACTGCATCCGCAACATCACCACCGACGCCCTGGCCGGCATCGCAGCCGACGAGGACGTGGAACCACGCCCCTACTGCGAAATCCTGCGCCAGTGGAGCACGCTGCATCCCGAGTTCGCCTTCCTGCCGCGCAAGTTCAAGATCGCCGTGACGGGCGCGCGCGAAGACCGCGCGGCCACCGACTGGCACGATATCGGCCTGACCCTGCGCCGCAACGCGGCCGGCGAGGTCGGCTTTCGCGTTGCCGTCGGTGGCGGCATGGGCCGCACGCCCGTCATCGCCACCGAGTTCAACACCTTCGTGCCCTGGCAGCAGATCCTCGTCTACATCGAAGCCGTGGTCCGCGTCTACAACCTCTACGGCCGCCGCGACAACCTCTACAAGGCGCGCATCAAGATCCTGGTCAAGACCGAAGGCGCGCGCTTCGTCGATGCCGTCAACGCCGAGTTCCAGGCTCTGCTGGCCGAACCGGCCACGCCCCTCATCCCGCAAGCGGAGCTGACGCGGGTGCTGGCCAGCTTCCCGCTGCCGCCGGCCCTGCCGCTGCTCGAGCCCGCGCCGGGCACGGCAGCACCGCTGCCGGCCTACACGCGCTGGCTGCAGCGCAACGTGCAGGCCCACCGCGTGAGCGGCTACAGCGCCGTGACGCTGTCGCTCAAGCGCGCCGGGCTGCCGCCGGGCGACGTCACGGCCGACCAGATGGACGGCGCCGCCGCGCTGGCCGACCGCTTTTCGCTCGGCGAGCTGCGCGTCACGCACGACCAGAACCTGCTGCTGCCCTGGGTGCGCGCGAGCGAGCTGCGGGCACTCTGGCTGGCGGCGCGCGAAGCGGGCTTCGCGACCCCCAACATCGGCCTGCTGACCGACATGATCGCCTGCCCCGGCGGCGACTTGTGCGCGCTGGCCAACGCGCGCTCGATCCCGATCGCCGCGGCCATCACCGAGCGCTTTGCCGACCTCGACGAGCTGCACGACATCGGCGACATCGATCTGCACATCAGCGGCTGCATCAACAGTTGCGGCCACCACCACAGCGGCCACATCGGCATCCTGGGCGTCGACAAGGACGGCAGCGAGTGGTACCAGGTCACGGTGGCCGGCGCCGACGGCAGCACGCTGAGTGGCCCGGCGCTGGCCGGCAAGGTCATCGGTCCCTCGTTTGCGGCCGACGAAGTGCCCGATGTGATCGAGGCCGTGATCGCCACCTACCTGCGTGAGCGCCAGGGCCCCGAGCGCTTCATCCACACCGCGCGGCGGCTCGGGCCGCTGCCCTTCCGCCACGCTGCCGATACCGTGCGCCGCAGCACGGCCGTGCACGGTTGATTGAGGAGTCCCCCATGCAATTCATCGATCCCCTGGCCGACGCCCAGGCCGGCGCCCTGGTGCTGGACAACACCGAAGACGTGCTGCAGCGCGCCGCCGACATCGGCAGTCACACCGCCGTGGTGCTGCAGTTCCCGAAGTGGACCGACGGCCGCGCCTACTCGCAGGCCGTGCTGCTGCGCGGCCGGCTGCGCTTTGCCGGCGAGATCCGCGCCACCGGCCAGGTGCTGGCCGACATGCTGCCGCTGCTGCAGCGCTGCGGCTTCGACGCGGTGCAACTGCGCGCCGACCAGAAGCTCGAATCGGCGCAGCGTGCGCTGGGCTACTTCGGCAATCACTACCAGACCGTGCCGCCGGAGCGCACCAAGCCGGCGCTGCCGCGATGACACGCGCCATCGAGTTGCACGCCCGCGCCACGCCTGGCTTCGAGCAGCGCCTGGCGCAGACCGTCCTGCGCCTGCAGCAAGCCGCGGCGCAGCACGCCGGCCGCATCGTGCAGACCACCAGCCTGGGCGCTGAGGACATGGTGCTCACCGACCTCATCGCGCGTCACCGCATCGCCATCGAACTGGCCACGCTGGACACCGGCCGGCTGCATGCGCAGACGCTGGCTCTCATCCCGGCCATCGAGGCGCGCTACGGCCTGCGCGTCGAACGCTGGCAGCCGCAGGCCGAGCAGGCCATGCAGTTCGTGCGCAGCCACGGCGAGCTCGCCATGCGGCAGAGCGTGGACCTGCGCCAGGCCTGCTGCGCGCTGCGCAAGCTCGAGCCGCTGTCGCGCCTGCTGGCTGGCCGCAGTGCCTGGGTCACCGGCCTGCGGCGCGAGCAATCGGGCGCCCGCGCCGAGGTGCCTTTCGAGGATGCCGGCGACGCGTCGCGCATCAAGTTCAACCCGCTGGCCGACTGGAGCTGGCACGACGTGTGGCACTACATCGCCAGCTTCGACGTGCCCTACAACGCGCTGCACGACGAGTTCTTCCCCAGCATCGGCTGCGAGCCCTGCACGCGCGCCGTGGCGCTGGGCGAGGACTTTCGCGCCGGACGCTGGTGGTGGGAACAGGCCTCGGCCAAGGAATGCGGACTGCATGTCGCCCCCTCACCGGAAACATCGTCATGAACGCCCCGACCCCGATCGAACACCTGCTGCCCGGCCTCGACCACCAGCACCTCGATGCGCTTGAAGAAGAAGCCATCTTCATCCTGCGCGAAGTGGCCGCGGCCTTCGAGCGCCCGGCCCTGCTGTTCTCGGGCGGCAAGGATTCCTGCGTCGTGCTGCGGCTGGCCGAGAAGGCCTTCAAGAATCACGTCGCCGGCCATGACTTCAGCGGCAAGCTGCCCTTCCCGCTGCTGCACGTGGACACCGGGCACAACTTCCCCGAAGTCATCGAGTTCCGTGACCGTCGCGTCGCCGAAATGGGCGAGCGCCTGGTGGTGGGCAGCGTCGAAGACGCGATCCAGCGCGGCACGGTAAGACTGGCCCACGCGCTGGAATCGCGCAACGGCCACCAGACCGTGGCGCTGCTCGAGGCCATCGAGACGCATCGCTTCGATTGCCTGATCGGCGGCGCGCGGCGCGACGAGGAGAAGGCACGCGCCAAGGAGCGCATCTTCAGCCACCGCGACAGCTTCGGCCAGTGGCAACCCAAGGAGCAGCGGCCCGAACTGTGGACGCTGTTCAACACGCGCATCCGGCCGGGCGAGCACTTCCGCGCCTTCCCGATCAGCAACTGGACCGAGCTCGACGTGTGGCTGTACCTGGCGCGCGAACGCATCCCCCTGCCGGGCCTGTATTACAGCCACGAGCGCGAGGTGGTGCGCAAGAAAGGCCTGCTGGTGCCGGTGACGGCCGTCACGCCGCCCGAGCCGGGTGACGTGGTGCAGACGCTGCCCGTGCGCTTCAGGACCGTCGGCGACATGACCTGCACCTGCCCGGTGGAAAGCGACGCCGCCACCGCCAGCGACATCGTCGTCGAGACGCTCAGCGTCACGGTCAGCGAGAGAGGCGCCACGCGCATGGATGACCGCACCTCGGATTCCTCGATGGAGCGGCGCAAGAAAGAGGGTTACTTTTGATTTCTGCCGTGAACCACCTCATCAAGCCGATCGTCAAGCCGGTCGTCAAGCCGGTCCTGACCGCCGCCAGCGCAGCGCAGCCGCTGCAACACAAGGCGCTGCAACACAAGGCGCTGCGATTCCTCACCGCCGGCAGTGTCGACGACGGCAAGAGCACGCTCATCGGGCGCCTGCTCTATGACAGCCGCGCCATCCTGGCCGACCAACTCGACCACCTGCACGCGCACGCTGCCGGACAGCCCATCGACCTGAGCCTGCTCACCGACGGCCTGGAGGCCGAACGCGAACAGGGCATCACCATTGACGTGGCCTACCGCTACTTCGCCACGCCCCGGCGCAAGTTCATCATTGCCGACGCCCCGGGCCACGAGCAGTACACGCGCAACATGGTCACGGCGGCCGCCGGCAGCGACGCCGCGGTGGTGCTGGTCGACATCACCAAGATCGACTGGACCAAGCAGCCCGTGGCCCTGCTGCCGCAAACCCGCCGCCACGCGCTGCTGGCGCAACTGCTGCGGGTGCCCAGCATCGTGTTCGCGGTCAACAAGCTCGACGCGGTGGCCGACCCGGGTGCAGCCTTTGCCGCCGTGGCGCGGGCGTTGCAACGCTTTGCCGACGAGGCCGGCCTGGCCCACGCCGGCATCGTGCCGGTCTCGGCCTTGCGCGGCGACAACGTGACCGTGCCGCTCGACGTGCCGTGGTATGCCGGGCCGACGCTGCTCGAGTTGCTCGAAGGCCTGCCCACGGCACAGGACGCCACGGCCGGGCCCTTCAGCCTGCCGGTGCAATACGTCGCCCGCCCAGGCGGCGACGCGACCCAGGGCACGGGCGACCAGCCGCGCGTGCTGTGGGGCCGCATCGCCCAAGGCAGCCTGCGTGTGGGCGACGCGGTGCAGGTCTTTCCGAGCGGCGAGCGAGCCCAGGTGGCGGCACTGCGCCGCGCGGGCACGGTCGTGACGCGCGCGCAGGCCGGCGAATCGGCGGGCGTGGTGCTCGACCGTCAGCTCGACGTGTCGCGCGGCGATTGGCTGGCCGCGCCGGGTCAGTTGCGGATGGTGCACCGCTTTGCCGCCACACTCGCCTGGCTCGACACCGAAGCCGCGGCACCGGGTCGCAAGTACTGGGTCCGCCACGGCAACCGCTGGGTGCAGGCGCGCCTGGCGCAATTGCGCCACCGGCTCGACATCCACACCCTGCAGCCGCTGCCAGCCGAGCGGCTGGAGGTCAACGAGATCGGCGAGGTGGTGTTCGAACTGCAGCAGCCGCTGCCGCTATCGACCTTTGCCGCCAACCGAGTCGGCGGTGCATTGATCGTCGTCGACCCGGCCACTCACCGCACCAGCGGCGCCTTGCTGGTCACTCAGACCGAGGTGCCGGCATGAGCGGTGGCACCCACGGCCGCGTCATCTTCATTGGCGCCGGGCCCGGCGCCGCCGACCTCATCACCGTGCGCGGTGCGCAGCGCCTGGCGCAGGCCGACGTGGTGCTGTTCGACGCCCTCACCGACCCCGCGCTGCGCGACCTGGCGCCGCAGGCGAGGTGGCTCGACGTGGGCAAGCGCGGCTTCTGCGACTCCACCGGCCAGGCCACCATCGACGCCCTGCTCGTGCGCATGGCGCGCCAGCACGCGGTGGTGGTGCGCCTGAAAGGCGGCGACCCCAGCATCTTCGGCCGCCTCGAAGAAGAACTGCTGGCCCTGGCCGCTGCCGGCATTGCTTGCGAAGTGGTGCCCGGCGTGACCGCCGCCATCGCGGCCGCGGCCGACACGCGCCGGCCGCTGACCCGCCGTGGCCACGGCCGCAGCGTGAGCCTGAGCACGGCGATGACGCAGCACGGTGAACTGACCGCAGGCCGCCATGCCGACACCGAGGTCTTCTACATGGCCGGCCGTCAGCTGGGCAAGCTCAGCCGCGCCTTGCGCGCTGCGGGCTGGCCTGCCGACACCCCGGTGTGCGCCGTGTCGCGCGCCGGCTGGCCCGACAGCGTGACCAGCGATCACGCGCTGGTGGACCTGGGTGCCGCCGCGGTATTGCACGCTGGCCGACCGACGGTGGTGACGGTGGGTGCCGGAGCCGCGGCTGTGGCAATCGCGCCAAAGACCCGGGCTTCTGATCCCACACCGGCCAGGCTGCGGGCCCTGGCAACGTAAAATGTAGGGTTGTTGCGGACGGCTGCCTGCCCCGCGGCCCCTCCTCCCCACCGAGCCAGTCCATGACCCACGTAGTTCTCGAATCGTGCATTCGCTGCAAGTACACCGATTGCGTCGACGTCTGTCCCGTCGATTGCTTCCGCGAGGGGCCCAACATGCTGTTCATCGACCCCGATGAATGCATCGACTGCGCGGTGTGCATCCCCGAGTGCCCGGTCAACGCCATCCTGCCCGAAGAAGACGTGCCCACCGATCAGCTGCAGTTCATCAAGATCAACGCCGATCTGTCGCGCAAGTGGCCCAGCATCACCAAGCGCAAGGCGCCGCCCCCTGACGCCGACGAGTGGAAAGACAAGCTCGGCAAGATCGACCAGTTGGTGCGCTGAGCGCGCCACGTGCAACCCGAACATCGCATGAACGCAAACGCCAATCCGGCCGTCGCAGACACGGCCCGCCACCACGACGGCCCCGGTTCAGGGGCCATCGAAACCGATGCCGTCATCGTCGGTGCCGGCCCCGTGGGCCTGTTCCAGGTCTTCGAGCTGGGCCTGCTCGAGATCAAGTGCCACATCATCGATTCGCTGGCCTACCCCGGCGGCCAGTGCATCGAGCTCTACCCCGACAAGCCGATCTACGACATACCGGCCGTGCCGGTGTGCACCGGCAAGGAACTCACCGACAACCTGCTCAAGCAGATCGAGCCCTTCGGCGCCACCTTCCACCTCGGGCAAGAGGTCATGGTCGTGGACAAGCAGGCCGATGGCCGCTTTTTCGTCCAGACCTCCAAGGGCACCCGCTTCATCACCAAGACCCTCTTCATCGCCGGTGGCGTGGGCTCGTTCCAGCCGCGCACGCTCAAGGTCGACGGGCTCGAGAAGTTCGACGACACGCAGCTCTTCTACCGCGTGCGCAACCCGGCCGAGTTCGCAGGCAAGAACCTGGTCATCGTCGGTGGCGGTGATTCGGCGCTCGACTGGGCGCTGGACTTCGTGCAGGACGGCCCGCACAAGGCCGAGAGCGTGATCCTGGTCCACCGCCGCGACGGCTTCCGCGCCGCACCGGCCAACGTGGCCAAAATGAAGGCGCTGTGCGAAGCCTATGAGATGCAGTTCGTCGTCGGCCAGGTCACGGGCTTCGACGAGGACGATGGCCGACTCACGAGCCTCAAACTCGCCGGCGCCGACGGTGTCACGCGTGTCCTGCCGCTGGACGTGCTGCTGGTGTTCTTCGGCTTGAGCCCCAAGCTCGGCCCGATCGCCGAGTGGGGCCTGGGCATCGAACGCAAGCAGGTGCAGGTCGACACCGAGAAGTTCCAGACCAACATCCCGGGCATCTTTGCGGTCGGGGACATCAACATCTACCCTGGCAAGAAGAAGCTGATCCTGTCGGGCTTCCACGAGGCTGCATTGGCCGCATTCGGTGCCGCGCCGATCGTCTTCCCGGACAAGCGAATCCTTCTGCAGTACACCACCACGAGCCCCAGGTTGCACAAGGTGCTGGGCGTGGAGTCGCCGGTCTTCGACTGAAGCTGGCCGCGCGGGCGCACCGCGCACGCGCCACGACAGCCCGCCAACGTGCGGGCTGTTTTACTGCCGTCGACGCCATAACCACGCAGGCTCGTTGATAATCGCCATCGGCCTGGGTCTCGACCCAGACCACTTCGCTAGGGGTGTTGGCACCGCCGCAAGACAGTGCCGACTGAGAAAGTCCCTTTGAACCTGATTGAGGTAATCCTCGCGCAGGGAAGCTGTCTCCAGTTGGGGGCCCGCCATGGGCCCGTGTCTGTCCTGACTTGCCGACCTGCCATCTTCTGAAAGCTCAGGATGGCATCCACCACCACCACCTCCCTTCCCAAAGGCCTTGCCCTGGCAGCCACCATGGCTTGTTGCCTTCCTGTGGCCGCGCAAGACACGGTCACCATCACCGGCCGCAGCAACGGCGCTGCCGTCGCAGGTTTCGGCCCGGTGCCGCTGGCCCGCGCACCGCTGCAAGCCAGCGTCATCGGCCAGGCCCAGTTGGCCGACCAGGGCATAGCCGAGTTCAGCGGCCTGACGCGCCTGGACGCCAGCGTCAGCGACGCCTACAACGCTGCAGGGTACTGGAGCAATCTGTCGGTCCGTGGCTACACGCTGGACAACCGCTTCAACTACAGGCGCGACGGCCTGCCCATCAACGCCGAGACGGCGATCGCGCTCGACAACAAGGACCGGCTCGAATTGCTCAAGGGCACGAGCGGCGCACAAGCCGGCACCAGCGCGCCGGGCGGCTTGCTCAACCTGGTGGTGAAGCGGCCGCAGGGCAACCAGCGCACGGCCACGCTGGCCTACCGCCAGGACGGTTCGGTGTTGGGCGCGGTGGACCTGGGTCAACGCCTGGGCAGCGAAGGCGCCATCGGCGTGCGGCTGAATGCGGCCTATGAAAGGCTCGATCCGCTGGTGCGCAACACCCGCGGGGAACGGTCCCTGCTGGCCCTGGCGGTGGACTGGCAGCTCACGCCCGACGCGCTGCTGCAGGCCGAGCTGGAATCCAGCCGCCAACGCCAGCCCAGCGTCACCGGCTACAGCATGCTGGGTGACACCGTGCCATCGCCGCGCAGCATCGATCTGCGGCGCAACCTCAACGATCAAGCCTGGCGCCAGCCCGTTCTGCTCAACGGCGACACCGCTTCGCTGCGCTGGCAGCAGCGCCTGCCGGATGACTGGCGCTTGACGGCCCACGCCCTGCAGCAACGCCTGCGCAGCGACGACCGCACCGCCTTCCCCTACGGGGTCTACGACGCCAACACCTACGACTGCCCCAACTGGTGCGACCGCTTTGCGCCCGACGGCAGCTTCACCTATTGGCAGTACGTCAGCGACAACGAAAGGCGCACTTCGGGCGCGCTGCAGCTGTCGTTGGCGGGCAAGCTCAGCACCGGGCCCGTCATCCACAGCATCGAAGCCGGCGTCCTGGGCACGCGATACCGGGGGCACTTCGAGGACCAGGTGTTCGACATTGCCGGCACCGGGCGCATCGACGGCAGCCTGCAGACGCCCGCTTCGCCCGGCTTGCCCGACGCCAACACCAACCGCGACGAACACAGCACGGAATGGTTCCTGCGCGACGCGATGGACCTGGGAGCGCAATGGCAGCTGTGGTCGGGCCTGCGCCACACGCGGCTGGACCGCAGCAGCATCCGCACCAGCGCCGACAGCAGCGGCAGCTTGCGCGCCATCGACTTCAGCCGCACCGCAACCACGCCCTGGCTGGCCCTGGCCTGGCAGCTGTCACCGAAGACCATGCTCTACGGCAGCTGGGGACGCGGGCTGGAAACCGACGTGGCCCCCAACCGGGCGCGCTACAGCAACGCCGGTGAATCGATCCCCGTTCAGAGTCGTCAGTTCGAACTGGGCATCAAACACGGGGCCGAACAGGTGGAGGCGTCGCTGACGCTCTTCGACATCGACCGCAGCAAGACGGCTGACCTGAAGCCCGACCTCAGCGCCTGCGACAGTGGCCTGGGGTGTCGCCGCGTGCTCGATGGCAGCCAGCGCCACCGCGGAGTCGAAGGCGCGTTGGTACAGGCCTGGCCTGCGTGGTCCGTCCAGGCCAGCGCCATGTTGCTCAACGCAAGCCGCAGCGGATCGCAGCAACCCGGCGTAAACGGCCTGCGACCGGAGAACGTGCCTGCAGCCACCTTGCGCGTCAGCACGGAGTACCGGCCGAGCGCGCTGGCAGGCTTGGCGCTGCAAGCCGCGCTGATCGCCGAGAGCAATCGAGTCGTGCTGCCTTACGACGAAAGTGTGCGCATCCCCGGCTGGGGGCGCCTCGATCTGGGTGTGCGCTGGCAGCAGGCGCTGTCTTCCAGCTCGACCCTGATGTGGCGCGTGGGCCTGGACAACGCCACCAACCGCCAGGCCTGGAAGGAGTCGCCCTACGAGTTTGGCCATGTGTACTTGTACCCCCTGGCGCCCCGCACCTGGCGCGCTTCGGTTCAGGTCAGCCTCTGAGCGCCTGAAGTTTCGGGCTACAATCAAAGGCTATATTCCTCGATAGCTCAGTCGGTAGAGCGCCGGACTGTTAATCCGTAGGTCCCTGGTTCGAGCCCAGGTCGGGGAGCCATATAAAACAACAGGTTAGCGACGCAAGTCGCTAACCTGTTTGTCTATGGTGTGACGGATTTGTGTCGTGATTTTCGGCCGAGGGCGGTGCGGTGAGGTCTGCCGGCCCAGGCCGCAGCGGCGGATGCGCCCGTCACCGATCTGACGATGGCTCGACATCGTCGGCCCCGCCGGGTTCATCACCGATCTGAC
>JANMXL010000128.1:0-29314 GCA_031380885.1 Burkholderiales bacterium
AGGTTCTGGCGGCGACGGCGTCGACCGGCGTCACGCCCGGCGAGCTGGACCAGCTGGTGGAACTGGGGCTGCTGGCCGACCCGGCCGGACGTACGCTGGCCGACACAGTCCCGATGGACCTGACCGAGTCCGTGCGGCAACAGGGCCGCCCGGCCCAGCAGCGTTACGCCGATGCGCATCCGATCGCGATCCAGCTCACGTCGGGCATGGGCTTGCGCGGGGCGCGGCTGAGTCTGGCCGTGAAGTCCGCCGGCAGTTATGAGCAGCTGGTTGCGATCGCGCCCCGGATCCGGGATGCGGTGGGCCTGGACAATTACCTGCCGCTGGCCCTTGCCTTGCATGACGCCTGAGGCAAGGACACCCGGCCACGGGGTGCTATAATCGCTGGCTTTGCCTTGCCGTACCGCGCCTAGACGCCGTGGACGGCTGCCATCAGGCTGCGGACTGTCATCAGGCCGCGGTCCACCCACAAGGAGAATCAATGCGTCATTACGAAATCATCCTCTTGATCCATCCGGACCAGAGCGAGCAGGTTCCAGCGATGCTGGAACGCTACAAGACCATGATCACCGCCGGCGGCGGCAAGGTGCATCGGGTCGAAGACTGGGGACGGCGCCAGCTGGCCTACCAGATCAACAAGCTGGCCAAGGCCCACTACCTGTGCGTCAACATCGAGTGCAGCAAGGAGGTGCTGGCCGAGCTGGAAACCGGCTTCCGCTTCAACGACGCCGTGTTGCGCCACCTGACGGTGCTCAAGAGCAAGGCCGAGACGACGCCGTCGGTGATGATGAAGTCATCCGACCGGGAAGACCGCCGTGCACCGCAGGAGTCGGCTGCCTGATCCGGCCGTGTGATGTCGCCTCGGCTGAGCGTGCCCGATGAACAGATTGGTTCTGACGGCGCAGCTGGTCGAGAAAGCCGCGTTGCGCCATACCCCTGCCGGCTTGCCGGCACTCGATTTCAGCCTCAGGCATGAATCGCAGGTGACGCAAAACGGGATGCCGCGCACGGTGTCGATGGACATCAAGGCGCGCGCAGTGGGCTACATCACTGGTGCGTTGAACGGCCTGGAACTCGGAAGCACCCACGGCTTTGCCGGCTTCCTGGGATCGCAGCGCAACGGCAAGGGCGTCGTTTTCCATGTGACCGAACTGGGCTGAAGTCCGAACGGTTTCGATTCTCGAACATGAATTTGACAGAGGTTTGATATGCCACCACCACGCGGTAAAGGTAAGTTTTCCAAAGATCGCAAGCCCAAGCGCAACCAGCAATCGCTGCTGTTTCGCCGCAAGCGTTTCTGCCGGTTCACCGTCACCGGTGTGACCGAGATCGACTACAAGGACGTCGAAACCCTGCGCGATTTCATCGGCGAGAACGGCAAGATCACGCCGGCCCGCCTGACCGGAACGCGTGCTTTCTTCCAACGCCAGTTGACCACCTGCATCAAGCGGGCGCGTTTCTTGGCGATGCTGCCGTACAGCGACCAGCACCGCGTCTGAGGACACCCACATCATGCAAATTATCCTGCTGGAAAAAGTGGCGAACCTGGGCGACCTCGGTGATGTCGTCAATGTCAAGGCCGGTTATGCCCGCAACTTCCTGATCCCTACCCGCGCCGCACGCCGTGCGACCGCGATGGCGATCAAGGAATTTGAGGTCAAGCGCGCCGAGCTCGAAAAAGCGGCTGCCGAGAAGTTGGCTGCGGCACAAGCCCTGGGCGAGAAGATGAGCGGTCGCACCGTTCACATCACGCAAAAGGCCGGTGTCGATGGTCGCTTGTTCGGCTCGGTCACCAACAATGACATTGCCGAAGCGCTGACGCGCATCGACTTCAAGGTGGCCAAGTCGCAGGTTCGCTTGCCGAATGGCCCGCTGAAGATCGTGGGCGAGCATCTGGTGTCGGTGTCCCCGCACACCGATGTTGTCGTCGAAGTCAAGGTCGTGGTGGTGGGCGAAACCGCCTGATCCTGGGCTGACTCGCTGACGCGGCGTTTATCGCTGCGCTGACGAAACCGCTGTCTACCGAGCTCAGGCTCGGTAGACAGCGGTTTTTTTCGTTCTGGCCAGGCAAAGAAGAGCCGCCCGTCTTGATTCGAATCTGCAGACGCCATGCAGGAAGTACGGCGCCAGTTTTCCTTCCTGTAGCGGGAGTGGTTTCCCGAGTGCAATTTGTTTGCATGTGTATACATTGGCTGACAAGATGGTTTTGAGAAAAACCGTTTCAAGCTCATTCGCAGCCGATCCGTTGTGAATATCTGGGCAAGTTGATGCGCTGGAGCGAGTCAGCCGGTGCAGCACGGCGCTTCGGGTCATCGGCGCAGGCGAGCATTGATTTCGGTCCAATTCATTTGGACTCCGGTTGAGTTAAACCTGTTCAACGGAACACGCCCGACGCCTGCACTCATCAAGGCTGCACCGGCATTTGGCGGGCTCTCATCCACAACCTGGGACGACGACATGGGCCTACAGATCAACATCGACAACGGCGGAACGCTGACCGACATCTGCATCATCGATGGTCAGCGGGTCGAGAAGACCAAGGTGCTGACGACGCCGTACGACCTCAGCAAATGCTTCTTCGAAGGGCTGGAAAAAGCCTCCGGCGTCGTCTATGGCAAGCCGGATGTGCGTCGCTTGCTGGAAGAGGTGGATCTGATCCGCTACTCGACCACGCAGGGCACCAACGCGATCTGCGAACGCAAGGGCCCCCGGCTGGGCCTGATCGTCGACGCCAAGGGATCGCGCTTGCTGGAAGAGCTGGCCGCACACGACCCGGATGTCTATGCGGCTCTGGTCGGTGACCGGGTGGTGCTGCTCGATTCCACCCTGGTGATGGGCGACAACGCGCAAATGCAGGTCGTCGGGGCCATCAACAAACTGACCGCTGCGGGCGCGAGCCGCATTGTTGTCAGCTTTGGTGGCGCCGATTTCATTGCGGTGGAAAGCGCCTTCCGCAAGGTGGCGCTGCGCAAGTACCCGCGGCACCTGCTGGGCGCCGTACCGACGCTGTACGGCAGTGACCTCAGCGTCGACAAGGACCCGGTGCGCCGCACCTGGACCGCGCTGATCAACTCCTTCCTCCACCCTGGCATGGAAGCGTTTTTGTATAACGCGGAAAACCGGCTGCGTCAGTACCGCACGAAGAACCCGCTGTTGATCTTCCGCAATGACGGCGACGCCTCCCGCGTGGCCAAGACGATCGCGATCAAGACCTACAGCTCTGGCCCGCGCGGCGGTGTCGAAGGCGTCAAGGCGTTTTCCAGGGTCTATGGCTACGCCGATGTGGTCGGGATCGACGTCGGCGGCACCACCACCGATGTGTGCCAGTACCTCGCCGGGGGCGTGGCCGAAGTGCGCCGCGGGCACGTCGAGGGCATCAGCGTGTCGCTCCCGCTGTGCGAGATCGTCAGCGTCGGGGCCGGTGGCAGTTCGATCATCAAGGTCGTCAGCGGCAAGATCGTCATCGGCCCGGAAAGCGTCGGCGCCGTTCCTGGCCCGGCCTGCTTCGGACGGGGCGGCCAGTTCGCCACCATCACCGATGCGAGCCTGCTGCTGGGCTTGTTCGATCCGAAATCGTATTTCGGCGGAGGCATGGGCCTCGACCTCGATCGCGCCGCGACGGCGATTGCAGTGAATGTGGCCGAACCGCTCGGACTGAAGCTGGAAGAGGCGCTGCAGCAGATGGAGCTGGCCTTTGAAGCGAAGGTCGCGGCCGAATTGCACCGCGCGACCAAGATCTCCAAGGACAGCGTGCTGCTGGCTTTCGGCGGTGCCGGGCCGCTCAACGCCTGCGGCGTGGCGGAGGTGGCCGGCATCACCCAGGTGGCGGTGCCGCAGATGGCGGCAGTGTTCAGCGCCTACGGCATCGGCACCTGCGACATCTCGCAGCGCTACACCGAATCGCTGACCCGCCACGACCAGAGCGGGCTCGACGCCGCGTTCGCTGCACTGCAGGCCAAGGCTGGCCGCGACATGTATGCCGAGGGATTCGACAAGGGGCAGTACGAGATCGAAGCTCGATTGGTGGCCACCGATGCCAAAGGCACCGAAACGACCCATCCGCTGACCGGCACCCCGACCTTTCCAGCGGGCATCGCAGGCGCTGCCACGGTCGAGCTCGAACTGGCCGCCATCAAACGCCTGCGGGCAGACACGGGTGCCACCGCCAAGGTCAGCCTGGGTGCAGCGGCGACGGCGAGCGGTGTGCGCAACATCCTGGCGCGCGGCCGGGGGCGCATCGACGTGCCGGTCTACCGGCTGGCTGCATTGAAGCCGGGTGATCACGCGGTGGGCCCGGCCATCGTCGAAGAAGACTATTTCACCTGCCGCGTGCTCGAAGGCTGGGCCTTCGTCATCAGCGACGCTGGCGACATCCTGTTGAACAGAAAGGCTTGAAGACCATGAAGGTTCTGATGACGGAATACCTTCGCGTCGATCTCGATGCGGAGCAATGGGAATGCCGGGTCTGCAACCACGTGATCGGCACGGCCACCAAGAGCTACAAGGAAGGTCTGCTGGTCTACGACCGCGATCCGCGCGAAATCCACCCGCCGATCATTGACCCCGAGCGCTACAAGTTCACCTTCAGCCCCGACCCAGAGTGGGTGCGCATCCTCGAGTACTACTGCCCGAGCTGCGGCACGCAGGTCGAGACCGAGTACGCGATCCCGGGGCATCCGCCGCTGTACGACATGCAGCCCGACCTGCCCGCACTGCGTGCGCAGTGGGCCGGGCGTGAAGAGCTCAAAGAAAGCGTGGTCGGACCGGCAGTGACCCCCGGCTCAGGCGGCCACTCACACTGATCGATCCGCCGCGAGGCGGCGCTGTTGGCGCCTGCCCCCGCGGCCCGATCGAGCACCAGCCGCCATCCAGGCAAGGAGAAAAAATGCGACGCATATCGGTAGACATCGGCGGCACGTTCACAGACTGTTTTGTGGTCTGGGACGGCCAGTACATCGAGGCCAAGGCGCTGACCACCCACCACAACCTGGCGCTTGGGTTCAACGAGGCGCTGGAGAAGGCCAACAAGGTGCTGGGCCTCGAACTTGAGACCATCCTGTCCGAAGTCGATTCGGTGCGCTACGCCACCACGCTGGGCACCAATGCGCTGATCGAACACAAGGGCCCGAAGATCGGCATGCTGGTCACGGCAGGCTTCGAAGCCACGGTGCCGCTGAGCCGCGCGCGCGGCTACGGTGACGGCCTCGACTCGCTGGCCCAGCAGGACATGCCCAATGCGCAGCGCCCCGCCCCGCTGGTGGCGGCGCACATGATCTACGGCGTGCGCGAACGCATGGATTTCCAGGGCAAGCTGGTGATGCCGCTGGACGAAGAAGACGTGCGCCGGCAAATCCGTTCGCTGGTGAACCGCGGCGCACAGATCATCGTCGTGGCGCTGGTCAACAGCGTGGTCAACCCGTCGCACGAGCAGCGCATCGAGGAGATCCTGTTCGAGGAATACCCGTCGCACCTGCTGGGCGCCATTCCCGTCATCCTGTCGCACCAGGTGGCCGGTCGCAAGGGCGAGTACGTGCGCGCCACTTCGGCGGTCGTCGACGGCTACCTGCACTCGACGATGTACCACGCGCTATCGGCGTTGGAGCAGAACCTGCGCGCGCACAAGTACAACAAGCCGATGCTGGTGATCCACAACTCCGGCGGCATGGCGCAGCTGAATTCCACCGATGCGCTGCAGACGATCCACTCCGGCCCGGTTTCGGGCATCGCGGCGTCTGAACACCTGGCGATGCAGGCGGGTCTGGGCAATGTGGTGGCCACCGACATGGGCGGCACCAGCTACGACATCGGCATCGTCGTCGAAGGCGGTGTCAAGCACTACGACTTCAACCCGGTGATCGACCGGTGGCTGGTCTCGGTGCCGATGGTGCACCTGGTGACGCTCGGCGCCGGCGGTGGCTCGATTGCCGCCTACGACCGCATGTACAACACGGTGAAATGCGGCCCGCAAAGCGCAGGCTCAGATCCGGGCCCGGCTTGCTACGACCGTGGCGGCATGAACCCGACCGTGACCGACGCCGACCTGGTCCTCGGCTACCTCGACGCGAAGAACTACGCGGGCGGTTCGATCCCGCTGAACACGCGTCGTGCGACGGCCGCGATTGAAGACACGCTGTGCGACGACCTCGATTGTTCGGTCATTGAAGCGGCGCTGGCGATCCGCGAGAAGGTCGACGACAACATGGCCAATGGCCTGTTCACCGAACTGCGCGCCCGCGGCTACGACCCGAAAGCGTTCACGATGCTCGCTTACGGCGGCAACGGCCCGTTGCACTGCTGCGGTATCGCGCGCAACCTGGGCATCGACAAGATCCTGGCGCCGCCGCTGAGCTCGGTGTTCTCGGCGGTCGGGGCCGGCAACATGCACCAGCTGCACATCCACGAGCAGTCGCTGTACATGGTGATGTACGACTCGAACACGCGGCATGTCTTCGACGACTACCCGCGCTTCAACAGCATCGTGGCCGAGCTGAAGGAACAGGGAACGCAGGATTTGCTGCGCCAAGGCATCGAACGCAGCCAGATCCAATACAACCTCGAACTCGACATGCGCTACGGCAACCAGTTGGTGACGACCACCGCGGTGATTCCGCAGCACGAGGTGCACGGTGTGGCCGATGTGCTGGCCATCATTTCGCAGTTCTCGAACGACTACGGCAAGCGCTTCGGCGAAGGCAGCCAGGCGCCCGAAGCCGGCATCCGGATCAACACCATCCGCGTAGCGGCCTTCGTGCGGCACGAGACGGTGACCTTCGAAGACATCAAGCCGGTGGCCGCCGAGTTGCGCAAGGCGCCTCCAAAACCGGAGACGGTGCGCAAGTGCCATTTCGTGGGCCATGAAGGCGCCATCGAAACGCCGGTATGGAACCGCGCTGCCATTGCCCCGGGCGTGCAGATTTCCGGGCCGGCGATCATCGCCTCGGAAGTGACGACGTTCCTGGTCGATCCCGGATGGACCTTCGTGGCGGCGCGCCAAGGCGCGTCCTGGTTCCTGCGCGCCTGAGCGCGCATCGGAACGTGATGACCCCCACCAATGAAGAGGTTGAAATGAGCGAAACCGTCAAGTCCCAAGCGCCCAAGGTGCCCAGCGCGGAAGAGATCGCGCTGATCAAGAAATTCCTCAACGACACGACCCTGTTCCTTGGGCCCGACCCCGAGATCATGACCCGCCATGACCTGATGCCGCGCAGCGAGGCCGAGGAGGCCGCGATCGCGAAGGTCAGCGATGCGCGCACCGTTGCGAAGATCCGCGATCGCATCCAGGCCGGTTGCGATGAGGGTTTCGAGATGGTCGAGCAGATGGGCGCGGCGCCCGGTGCGAAATGGGGCGACCTGATCACCGGCGTCTATTCGGCCGCGGGCGACCTGGCCATCGCCAGTTCGGGCGGCGTGCTGGTGTTCTCGGCGCTGGTGCACCACCCGATCAAGTTCATCCTCAAGAACTGGGTCAACGACCCGACCGTCGGTGTGCGTGAGGGCGACGGCTTCATCCACAACGACTCGCGCTACGGCAACATCCACAACACCGATCAAAGCATGATCGTGCCGATGTTCCACCAGGGCAAGATCATCTGCTGGGTGGCCTGCACGGTGCACGAAGGCGAGAACGGCGCCATCGAGCCGGGCGGCATGCCGTCGATGGCGGAAAGCCCGTCGGACGAAGGCCTGAAGATGTGCCCGTTCCGGGTCGTCGAGAACTACCAGATCAAGCGCGACATCCTGACCTTCCTGCAGAACTCGGTGCGCGAACCGAAGCTGCAGTACGAGGACATGAAGGTCAAGCTGTTCGCCTGCCTGCGCATCAAGCAGCGCATTGAGGAAACCATCCGCACCGACGGCCCCGAGTCGCTGATCTCCACTCTGCGGCTGTCGATGGAAAACGTGCGGGCCGAGGTCAAACGCCGCATCAGCGAGTGGCCCGACATGACGGTGCGCACCTACATCATCCAGGACTCGACGCTGCGCGAGAACTGCGTGGTGAAGATCAACTGCAAGCTGACCAAGACCGGTGACCGGCTGATCTTCGACTTCCGCGGCTCCAGCCCGGAGTTCACCAACCGCGCCACCAACACCATCCTGGCGGGCCTCAAGGGCATGCTGTCGCAGGTGTTCCTGTGCTATGTCTGGCCCGACCTGCCGCGCAGCCAGGCGGCGTTCTCACCGATCGAGGTGATCACCGACCCCAACTCGATCGTCAACAGTTCGTACGACGCGCCGAACTCGCAAAGCCTGATGTCGATCTTCACCGGCTTTGCCGCCGGCCAGCACGCGGTGGCGAAGTTCCTGTACGCCTGCCCGGAGAAGTACACGAAGGTCCACGCGCCGACCTTCAACATGATCAACACCTTCATCTGGGGCGGCGTCAGCCAGCACGGTGAAATCCTCGGCAACCTGTGCGCCGATCTGAACGGCATGGGCGGCGGTGCGCGCGCGGACATGGACGGCGAGCATGCGCTGGCGCCGATCTTCGCCACGATGGCCGACATCGGCGAGCAGGAGATCAACGAAGAGGACGTGCCCTTCCTGCAACTGGTGTCGAAGAAGATGACGATGGACGCTGTCGCGCCGGGCAAGTACCGCGGCGGGCAGGGCTACACGATGATGGTGGCCACCAAAGACAGCGAGCAGTGGGGCTTCATGACCGTCTGCCAGGGCGCGAAGATCCCGCCGATTCAGGGCCTGTTCGGTGGCTACGCCTGCGGCTCGTACCCGCTGTGCAAGGTCAAAGGCGTCGATGTCTATGAGGTGATGCTGAACCAGCCGGAGAAGTTCAAGCACTCGATCGCCGAGATCATGAACGAGCGGCCGTTCGAGAACGCGACCTACACCACCCATCACATGGGCATGGGGTTCGAAATCTCCAAGCGCGGCGAGCTGTTCATGATTTCGCAAGGCGCCGGTGCCGGGTATGGCGACCTGCTGGAACGCGACCCGGCAGCGGTAGTCCGCGACATCGAGGAAGGCCTGATGTCGCAAGGCGTCGCCGCACGCTTGTACAAGGTGCAGTTCGACCCGGTCACGCTGGCCATCGACCACGCGGCCACCAACGCGCTGCGCGCCGGCGAACGAAAGGCCCGCATCGCGCGCGGCGTGCCGTTCAAGGACTTCGTCAAGACCTGGAACAAGCCGAAGCCGCCGTCGCTGTTCCAGTTCTTCGGTTGCTGGGGCGATGACGTGGGCACGCTGTACCTGGGCAGCCCGGACATCACGCGCGACGCCGACAAGCCGAAGCCAAACTACATGCGCCACCCGAAAGACGTGCGCATCGAGGAACTGGAAGCACGGCTGGCGGCGCTGGGGGCCTTGAAGGAAGAAAAGCAGTGACTGGTCCGTTCGCTGAATGCTTGCCCGATGCGGCGGGCAAGGGATCCATTCGTGTTTGGCTCAAATCATCGGCGTACACCCGGCGTCTGCTGTTGGGCGCAGCCGGTGACCCGTGGATCTCCGGCGCCCATTACCTGGCTTATTTCTCTCAGGCCCACGGCCTGCTGAAGCCGGATGTGGCGGTGTTGGAGGTCGGTGAGCTGTACGACGCGTGGAATGCCACGCACCCCGGCGAACTGGCCGCGTCGCTCGGCAACCGGCGCAAGCCGGTCACCGCCTTGCGCAAGCTGCTCGAAGCCGAGGCACCGCGCAAGGTGCTGGCTGAAGTGGTCGAAGCGGTGCTGGCCAACCTGCGCGGCCAGACGCCACTGGTGTTGTCGGTTCCGTCGCCTCGGCGCTGGTCGAATCACGCGAACCAGATGACCGGCAGCAACGACATCGCACTGACCTCTGACGATGCCGAAGACGCATCGATGTACCTGGCCGATTTGATCCGCAGCGTGTCGGCATTTCCGGTGTCGGGCGTGTTGCTGGAAGAGGGGCGCGACGCCGCGAACTTCAATGTGGAAGACCTGACGCGCTGCACCTCGATCGTCAACGTCGTGCGCCACTACCGCTGGTCGCTGGCCGTGCGTCTGCCGAATGACGCCGTGCCAGCGCCCGAGGCGGTGGCGGACTTCGATGCGGTGATCTCGCCTGCGATCGAGTCGGCCGGTGCGGCGGCGCTGGGCCGCGACATCACGGCATCCTTCGCCAGCGGCAGCGCCATCGCGCCGCTGAGTGGCCGGCAGTTCTACTTCGCCGAGATCAATCCCGGCCTGCGTCCGGAGTCGGTGCTCGAAGCGGTGGCCCAGTTACGTGGTGGCTGAATCAGCGCGTGCGCCGGTGAACCGGATCCCGGTCAACCTGCTCACCGGTTTTCTGGGCTCAGGCAAGACGACCCTGCTGAACCATTGGGTCCACCTGCCAGCGATGGCCGGCGTGGCGGTGCTGGTCAACGAGTTCGGCGAGGTCGGCATCGACCACCACCTGGTCGACACCGTCGACGAGCAGACGGTGCTGCTCGATTCCGGCTGCCTGTGCTGCGCGATGCAGGGCGACTTGATCGGCGCGCTGAAGAATCTGGCGCTGCGCGCGTCACGGCGCGAGATCGCGCCCGTCACCCGCGTCATCATCGAAACCACCGGTCTGGCCGATCCGGTGCCGGTGCTCTACACGCTGATGGAAGACAGCTTCGTTGCGGCGCGTTATGCCTGCGACGGCGTCGCCACGGTGGTGTCTGCCACCCATGGGCTGGCGCAACTCCGCGACTTTTCCGAGGCAACTCGGCAGGTGGTTGCGGCCGATCTGCTGTTCATCACCAAATGCGATCGCGCCACGCCCTCGATGCTGGTGGCACTGCAACAAGCACTGAGCCAACTCAACCCCGGGGCGCCGCAACGGCAGGTTCGCGATGGCAAGGTCGATGCGGTGGCGTTGCTCTCGTGCGGGTTCTACAGCCCGGCGAACAAGCTGCCGAGTCTGGCGCAATGGCTGGGTGAGGAAGCGTTGCATCAGACCGCTGTGCAGGATCGCGAGGGCGCCGAGCGTGGATGGCTTGCTGGTGCTGAGTTGTCGCGTGTTGCTGGCGACGGCGGCGACGCAGCCGGCCGTCCGCTGGCCGAACGCTGGCGACAGCGACGCGATGCCCCGGTGGTCGAAGCCCCTCGCTCGGCGGTGCGGCACACGCCTGGCGTGACCAGCTTCGTGATCACGTTCGGTCAGCCGGTGCCGTGGGTTGGCTTCGCGGTGGCGTTGGGACAGATCCTGGCTCAGCATGGCAAGCAGCTGCTGCGCGTCAAGGGCCTGATCAATGTGGCGGGAACGGTGCGCCCGCAGGTCATCCAGTGTGTTCAAGGCGTTGCCTATCCGTCGGTGACGCTGTCGGCGTGGCCGACGGAGGGCCCGTTTCGCGATGGCTGCAGCCGGTTGGTCTTCATCGCCCGCGGCCTCGACGAGGCGCAGGTGGAGGCGATCCGCGCGGCGCTGGCCCAGCTGCCTGCCGATGCCGTCGCGCTGCGAATGAGCGCCGGCGACTCGATGCTGCCCACCCGCTGCTGGCTGGCGCAGCGCATGCCGGTGACTGTGCCCGACGCCATTCAGCATGACGCCTGGTTTGTCCAGGCCAGGCGCTTCCGCGGGCGCAGCTCGCCTTCTTGATCGATCGTTGCGGCCTCGCACGGTTTGTGTCGGTCACCAGATCAAAATGCGATGAGCGGCCGCTTCTGGCCGAAGAAAGCTGACGATGCCTGTTCAATGGTTCCCGGGTCACATGAACTCGACCAAGAAGGCCATCGTCGAGCGGGTCAAGGCCATCGATGTGGTGATCGAGATGCTCGATGCCCGGTTGCCGGGGTCGAGCGGCAACCCGCTGCTGGCCGAGCTGACGCGAGGCAAGCCGGCGCTGAAGGTGCTCAACAAGCAGGATCTGGCCGATGCCGAACGCACCGCGCAATGGCTGCTGTTTTTCAACGAGCAGCCTGCGACGCAGGCGGTGGCCTTGGACGGCCGTGCTGGCGCGCCGGTGCACCGCGTGGTCGAGGCCTGCCGTGAACTGGCACCGCTGCGCGGCGGCATGGTCAAGCCGTTGCGGGTGCTGATCTGCGGCATTCCCAACGTCGGCAAATCGACGGTGATCAATTCGCTGGCCGGTCGCGTTGCCGCGAAGACCGGTGACGAACCCGGCATCACCAAGCTCGAACAGAAGATCGTCATCGCCAACGATTTCTACCTGTACGACACGCCCGGCATGCTGTGGCCGCGCATCGTGGTGGAGCAAAGCGGCTACCACCTGGCCGCCAGCGGCGCGATCGGGCGCAATGCGTATGACGACGAAGAGGTGGCGCTGGTGTTGCTGGCCGCGCTGCAGCGCGACTATCCAGGCCAAGTCGAGCAGCGCTTCAAGCTCGACGCCACCGTGGTACGCAGTGATGATGAGCGATTGGCTGCCATCGGCCGTGCGCGCGGTGCGGTGCTGCCTGGCGGGCGCATCAGCCTGCAGAAGGCCGCCGAGATCGTGCTGCACGACTTTCGCTCGGGCAGCCTGGGCCGCATCACGCTGGAGACGCCCGACGACTGGCGGCGCTGGCAGGCGGAGGCGGTGGTGAAAGAGGCCGAGCGGGCGGCCCTGCGTGCAGAGCGGGTCAAAAAGAGCAAAGGGTCCAGAGGGTCAGACCCTGGCGAGCCGTTGCCGACTGCCGCCCAGTGACCGGCGCAGAGCAAGCGAGGGCTCAGAGCGGTGCACTCGCAGCGGCGATCCAGCGCGAGGTGGGCCGCATCGAATGCTCGCTCGCGTCTTCTCGTTCCGCATGCAGGGTGTGCAAGACGCGCGGCAGGTCGCCTTGCAAACGATCCAGCGAAAGCGGCTTCAACCAGTGTTCGCGCGCCCCCAGGCTCATCGCCTTGACGACGTCGAAGGTGAGTTCGGCGCCCGTCAACAAAATGACCTGGCATTCGCCTTCAGCGATGTGCTCGTTGAGGGCGCGCACCACTTCCAGGCCACCGATGTCGGGCAGGTGCATGTCCAGCAAGATCACATCGGGCATGGCGTCGAGGGCCGCGCGGATGCCGGAGCGGCCGTCGGGGGCGAGTCGCAAATCGATGGCGGGGAAGGCCGCCATCAATGCTTCCACCAGTTCGCGCCCCGCCGGATCGTCTTCGATGCAAAGCACGGATCCGCGAACATTGCGGCTCGGCGCGCCGGGTTCGGTGTTGTCCATGGCGTCACCCTCGGTCGGATCTCACTCAGCAGGGAACTTCACTGACCGATGGTCACCGTGTGCTGCGCGCAACGGCATCGGTGATTCCCCTTGCTTGAGGGTTGACAAACGTAAAAATATGAGTCGTCCCTTTGCGGGATATGCCTTTCACTCCGTGCGGGACACGGTTTCTTGGGGGACTTCGGCCGCTTCTTCGCAGGGGGTCGGGCTGGAAGATGGCAAGGCCCACCACCGTGGCAGCAGTCGCTGCACCTGTGGCCTTCGGTAGCGGTCGTCGATCAGGAACAGCACGCCACGGTCATCAGGGCCGCGGATCACCCGGCCCGCCGCCTGCACCACTTTCTGCACGCCGGGGTAGAGGTAGGTGTAATCGTGGCCTCGCTCGGCACCGAACATTTGCACCATGCGCTCTTTGATCTGTTCATTGACCGCATTCAGCGGTGGCAGGCCCAGTGTGGCGATGAAGGCACCGATCAGGCGCGCGCCGGGCAGATCGATGCCTTCGGCAAAAGCGCCGCCCAGCACCGCGAAGCCGATGCCTTGGCTGCTTGGCGTGAAACGGGCCAGAAAGCCCTCGCGCGCGGTTTCGTCCATCGCGCGGGACTGCGCCCACACGGGGATGCTGGGATGCGCCTCGCGCAGCGCCGTCAGCACGTTTTGCAGGTAGTCGAAGCTGCTGAAGAAGGCGAGGTAATTGCCCGGCCCCCAGGCGAACTGCCCGGCCATCAACGTGGCGATGGGTGCCAGCGAGCCGCTGCGGTGCCGAAAGCGGGTCGACACGCCGCCCGCGACTTCGACGCGCAACTGCGTGGCCTCGAACGGCGACGCCACCTCGATGCGGGCGGTGTCTGCCGGCACGCCGAGCAGGTCGCACACATAGTCCGCAGGGTTGAGCGTCGCCGAAAAAAGCGTGGTGGTGTGCGCCGCGGCAAAGCGTGGTTTGAGGAAGGGCGCAGGCACCACATTGCGCAGGCACAGCACCGAATCGTCGGTCGCGTCGTCCAGCGTCACATCGAACAGCGAGTGCTCGCCGAAGCCCTCGAACACGCGCGTGAAATGCAGCGCGTCGAAGTAAAAACGCAGCAGGGGCGAGTCGAGTGCAGGCCGCTCTGCCAGGTGGTCGGTGACGGTGGACACGAGCTGCTGCAAGGCCGCGATGAACTCGGGTCGCGGGCTCGGGTAGACGCGGTAGGGCACGCGTTGGTCATCGTCCACCTGCAAGTCTTCGATCGCTTCCCAGCAGCGGGCCAGCCGCCGCAGCGCGGGCCGCACATCGACCGGTGCCTGCGGCAACACGCTGCGCAAATCGGCATGGCGCAGCGAGGCGCTGTACATCTGCCGTCCGCGCTCAATCAGGTTGTGAGCCTCATCGACCAGCAGGCCGATGCGCCATTCGTGCGCCAGCGTCAGGCCATGCAGCAGCGCGTGCGTATCGAACCAATGGTTGAGGTCGCCGATCAGCACATCGCTCCAGCGCACCATCTCCTGCGACAGGTAGTAGGGGCAGAGGTGATGCGCCAGCGCGACCTCGCGCAGCATGGCCTTGTCGAGCACGGCGTTCGGTGCGGCGAGGCGGGCGATGGCATCGGCGCGCGCTGCGGCCAGCCGGTCATAGAAGCCGCGCGCCAGCGGGCACGACTCGCCGTGGCAGGCCTTGTCGGGGTGCTCACAGGCTTTGTCGCGCGCCACCAGTTCGTGGATGCGCAGCGGCAAGCCCGGCGCGCTGCGGCGGATGAGGCGCAGCGCATCCAGCGCCAGCGCGCGACCCGGCGTTTTCGAGGTCAGAAAAATCACCTTGTCGATCGCCTGCGACGGGCAGGCCTTGAGCAGCGGGAAAATCGTGCCCATCGTCTTGCCGATGCCGGTCGGGGCTTGCGCGATCAGGCAGCGGCCGCTGCTCGCGGCCTTGTAGACGGCCTCGGACAAGTCGCGCTGGCCGGGCCGGAAATCGGGGTGCGGAAAGCGCAGCGCGACCAGGGCCGCATCGCGCGCGCTTCGGTGTGCAGCCTCCTGCATCGCCCAGGCGTGAAAGCCTCGGCAGCGCTGCTCGAACATCTGCTGCAACACCGTGGCGCCGTAGCGCTCGGCGAGCACCGTTTCGTCTTGCGTCGCCACATCGAAATACACCAGTGCCAGCTCGACCTCGGGCAGCCCGCGCTGCGCGCACAGCAAGGCCCCGTACACCTGCAACTGCGCCCAGTGCAGCGCGCGGCGGTTGGCCGGCATCGCGTCCAGGTCGCCACGGAAGGATTTCACCTCGTCGATGCGCTGGCGGCGTGCATCGTAGCCATCGGCCCGGCCGCGCACTTGCAGGCCCTCGAACGCGCCGCTCAAGCTGATTTCGGTTTCGTATTCGCTGCCCCGGCGCGATGCCACGATGGCCTGCCCGGCGATGCCTTCGAGCGCCGTTGCCGACGGGGTGAAGCGCAGATCGAGGTCGCCCGCCTTGGCGGTGAATTCGCACAGCGTTCGGACGGCGACGGTGCAGGTCAGTGGAGCCATCGCGCCGGTGCAGCCAGCGATGTGTTCTCCCTCACCCTGGCGGGGCGAGGGGGTCATGCACGCCCAGCAGCTTGTGCAGCCGCGTGCTGGTGGTGGTGTACTGCAGCTGCACCGGCCTGTCGGGGTAGACCACCGCAGCGGCGGCATAAGCGGCCATGGTGGCCTCGTGAAAGCCGCAGACGATGAGCTTCTTTTTGCCGGGGTAGGTGTTCACGTCGCCGACGGCATAGATGCGCGGCAGGCCGGTCTCGAATGTTGCGCAATCGACGATCACCTGCTTGCGTTCGAGCTGCACGCCCCAATCGGCAATCGGCCCGAGCTTCGGGCTCACGCCCCAGAGCACGAGCAGCACATCGGCAGGCATCGACGGCGTGCTGCCGTCGGCGGTGACGATCTGGAGGTGTGTCAGGGTCTCACCAGCGGCATCGAAGCCGATGGCCTGACCGGCAACGAAGCGCATGCGGCCCGCAGCGCAGGCAGCGCGCATGCGCTCGACGAGGGCAGGCCCGGCGGTGAAAGCGTCACGGCGGTGCATGAGCGTGACGCTGGCCGGGCGGTCAACCTCGGCATCTGCCAGCGACAGTGCCGCGTCAAGCGCCGCATCGTCGTCGCCGAGGACCACCACATGCCGATTCGTTGTCGCCGGGATCGCGTCGCCGGTATGGAATACCTGGGAACCGATGAAGCGCTCGATGCCCACCAGCTTCAGGTGCCGAGGCATGAAGGAGCCAACGCCACCGGCGATGAAAATCGTGCGTGCGACGAAGCGGGTGCCCGTCGATGTGGTCACCTCGTAGCAGCCATCAGCCATCGGCACGACGCTGCTCACCTGCTGCGCCAGATGCAGCGTCGCCTTCATCGGCGCGATCTGCGCCAGCAGGCGCTCGACCAGTGCGCGGCCGGTACACACCGGCACCGCAGGGATGTCGTAGATCGGCTTGTCGGGGTAGAGCGCGATGCACTGACCGCCGGGGGCGGGGAGGCTGTCGACGAGGTGGCAGTGGATCTCCTGCAGACCCAACTGGAAGACCTGGAACAGGCCCACCGGGCCCGCGCCGACCACCAGCGCGTCGGTGTGGATCGGTGCGCTCGGGGGTGGGGCAGGGGCGTTCAGCGTATCAATTCCGACAGCTTGCCGGTCTTGTCTTTCCAGTCATCGGCATCGACCGGCGGAATCTTGCGCTTGGTGATGCTGGGCCAGCCGATGCGCGACAGCTCGGCGTTCAGCTTGATCATGTGCTGCTGGTCGCCAGGCACGTCTTCCTCCGGCATGATCGCGTTGACCGGGCACTCGGGAATGCACACCGCGCAGTCGATGCATTCGTCCGGGTCGATCGTCAGGAAGTTCGGGCCTTCGCGGAAGCAGTCGACGGGACACACATCCACGCAGTCGGTGTATTTGCAGCGGATGCAGGATTCGGTGACGACGTGGGTCATGACGGTGACTCGGTGAGACTGCGCAAGCAGGGTTAAAAAACAGGTGGATGCCAACCGCATCCACCAAAGATTTTACGTGTTCAGTGCGGTCGCCACAGGCGCACCGGCCTTGTTGCCGACAGACGATTCGACTTTGTTCAGCGGGCGGGCTCCGGCGCCGACCACGACCACCGTCGGCCGCCCCGCGTGCAGCATGCTGGCGCGGCCCAGCGTGGCCACCGTGTGGTCACTGGTCAGTTCATCGGGCCAGCCGGCACGCGAGACCACGCACACCTCGGTCTCGCCGGGCCAGCCTGCGCGCAGCAGCTTGCGCGCAAGTGCGGCGAGTTGCTTGCCGGCCATGTAGTACACCTCGGTGTCGGCGCTGCGACCCGCAGGCAGTGCGTGCACATTGCCAACTTCAGCGGTCATCGCGGTGGCGAAGCTGACGCTGCGGCCGGCACCACGGCGCGTCAGCGGGCGTTGTGCTGAAGCGGCAGCGGCCAGTGCCGCGGTCACGCCGGGCACCACCTCGCAGGCGATGCCCGCGGCGGCCATCGCCTGCAGTTCTTCTTCGAGGCGGCCGAACACGCTCGGGTCGCCGCCCTTCAGCCGCACCACCAGGCCGGCGTTGCCGACTTCGCGGGCGCATTTGATCAACAGTGCATTGATCGCTTCCTGGCCCGTGCTGTCGGCAAAGCCGCGCTTGCCCACATGCAGCCAGCGCGCTTGCGGCGCCAGCTCGCGCAGCGCCGGGTCGGCCAGGGCATCGCTCAGCACCACCGTTGCCTGTGCCAGCCGCCGCGCACCGCGCAGCGTGATCAGGTCGGCCTGGCCCGGCCCGGCGCCGACGAAGGCGACGCGGCCTGCGGGCGTGGCGGTCAATGCGCGGGTGGCTGCCATCGTCAGGCGGCGGTGGCCTGCACCAACAGCGCGCCGCTGGTGCGGTTGGTCGCCGGGTCGACGACGATCAGTGAGCCGCCACTGCGGTTCGATGCATAGGCCTCGACCGGCAGCGGCTGCTGCGTCTCGACGATCACCCGGCCGATCTCATTGACGCCGAGCTGATGCGCATCGACGACATCGAGCGTGTGGATGTCGAGCCGGTTCTCGATGCTGGCAATGCGCGCCTGCACCCAGCGGTTGCCGTGGCGCACCCAGTATTTGCGACCGACGACGGCGGGCTCGGTGTCCAGCCAGGCCAGCGTCGCGGCGAAGCTTTGCACGCCGTTCACGCTGCCCGGTGTCGAGATCCAGTCGCCGCGCGACACATCGAGCTGGCGGTCGAGCACGACGCCGGCCGACCAACCGGCCTCAACGTGGTCGACCACGCTGCCGGCCAGCCGCACTTCGGCGACCACGGCACGCTCGCCGCTCGGGAAGATCTGCACTTCGTCACCAGCCTTGACGCTGCCGTGGGCAATGCGGCCAAAGAGGCTGCGCGGCTGGTGGCCGACCCCTGTTCCACCGGAGTTGCCGTCGCCATCATCGCGGGCGACGTACTGCACTGGAATCAGCAGATCGCCTTCGGTGCGCTCCTGCGCCACGGGCAGCGATTCGAGCAGTTGCAGCAATGTCGGGCCCTGGTACCAGGTGCTCCAGTCTGTGTTGTCGGTGACCACGGTCTGCGTGACGTTGTCGCCACGCAAGGCCGACACCGGCACGATGCCAGCGACCGCGATACCGGCGGCTTCGGCAAACGCGTGCAGCGCGACACTGACCGCGTCGAACGCCTGCTGCGGATCGGCCACCGCATCGAGCTTGTTGACCGCGAACACGATGCTCGGCACGCGCAGCAGGTGCGCCAGCAGCGAGTGGCGGCGCGTTTGAGGCAGCAGCACCAGCGGCGATTGGTGGGTGTCGAGCTTGGTGATGTCGACCAGCACCACGGCCGCATCGCTGCCAGCGGCGGCGGTCACCATGTTGCGGGTGTACTGCTCGTGGCCCGGCGCGTCGGCGATGATGAACTTGCGGTGCTTGGTCGCGAAATAGCGGTAAGCCACATCGATCGTGATGCCCTGTTCGCGCTCAGCTTCGAGGCCGTCGGTCAACAGTGACAAATCGATCGGCGCGCCGGCTGCCTTCTTCTCCAGCGTATCGAGCTGATCGGCCAGGATCGCCCGGCTGTCGAACAGCAGGCGGCCGATCAACGTGCTCTTGCCGTCATCGACGCTGCCGGCAGTGAGGAAGCGCAAGGCGCGGTGATCCGCGACTTTCGTGAGGGACTCTCTGTGGTCCGGCTGCGCGCTCAAGGAAGTCGTCGTCATCAGAAATAGCCTTCTTTCTTGCGCCGCTCCATCGAAGCGTCGGAGGTGCGGTCGTCCATGCGGGTCGCGCCGCGTTCGCTGACGGTCACCTGCAGTGTTTCGGCGACGATCTGGGTGGCGTTGGCGGCAGGGCTTTCGACCGGGCAGGTGCAGGTCATGTCACCGACGGTGCGAAAGCGCACCCGTGCGGTCTCGACGGTTTCACCGGCTTCGGGTGGCGTCACCTCGGTCAGTGGCACCAGCAGGCCCTTGCGGCGGATCACCTGGCGGTCGTGCGAAAAGTACAGGCTCGGCAGCGGGATGTTCTCGCGCGCCAGGTACAGCCAGACGTCGAGCTCGGTCCAGTTGCTGATCGGGAAGGCGCGCATGTGCTCGCCGGGCTTGATGCGGGTGTTGAACAACGTCCACAGCTCGGGCCGCTGCTCTTTCGGCTGCCACTGGCCGAAGCGGTCGCGGTGGCTGAAGATGCGTTCTTTCGCGCGGGCTTTTTCCTCGTCGCGGCGGGCGCCGCCCATCAGCACGTCGAAGCGGTGTTCTTCGATCGCTTCGAGCAATGCCACGGTCTGGTGGCCATTGCGCGATTCGAGCGGGTGCGCCAGACGCACCGTGCCGCGCTTGATCGAATCTTCGAGGTGGCCCACCACGAGCCGCTCACCCATCTCGGCCACGCGTTTGTCGCGGAACTCGATCACTTCCGGGAAGTTGTGGCCGGTGTCGACGTGCAGCAGCGGGAAGGGCAGGCGGCCCTTGAACTCGTTCGGGTTGTCGGCACTGACCTTGGTCTTGAAGGCCTTCTCGGCCAGGCGCAGCACCACGCACGAATCCTTGCCGCCTGAGAACAGCAGCGCAGGGCGCTCGAACGCGGCGACGGTTTCGCGCAGGATGAAAATGGCTTCTTCTTCCAGCCAATCGAGGTGGGTCTGGTCCAGCTCGGGCAGCAGTTGCTGCACGGTCGTGGCGGCGTTCATCGTTTCTCTCCGATCATCGATACGGCGCCCGCGGGCGCATCTTCCTTGACGTGCAAGCCGCATTCTTTGGCGTCTTCGTTTTCCCACCACCAGCGGCCGGCGCGGAAGTCCTCGCCCACCGCAATGGCGCGGGTGCACGGGGCGCAGCCGATGCTGGGCATGAACTCGTCGTGCAGCGGGTTGTAGGGCACGTCGTTGGTGGCGACGTGGTGCCAGACGTCGTTCCAGCTCCAGTCGGCCAGCGGGTTGAACTTGGTGCGGCCCTGGCCATCGTCCTCGCTGAACGGCACCACCGCACGCGTGTTCGACTGCTCGCGGCGCAGGCCGGTGACCCAGGCGCTGCGGCCGACCATCATGCGCGCCAGCGGCTCCATCTTGCGGAGGCCGCAGCAGGCCTTGCGCAGTTCCAGGCTCTGGTACATCGCGTCCTTGCCGTTGGCAGCAACGAAATGAATGACCGATTCCTGCACCGGCCTGAACACCTCGACGGCCAGGCCGTAGCGCTGCTCGATCCGTGGGATCAGCGCCAGCGTTTCGGTGTGCAGCATGCCAGTGTCCAGCGTCGCGATCGCAATGCCCTCCGCGCCGCCCAGGCCGTGGCGTGCGATCAAGTCGGTCAGAACCATGTCCTCGACGCCCAGGCTGGTCGATTGCACGATGCGGCCGCCGTGCGCCGCAGCGGCTTCCTTCAGCACCGCGACGGTGTGCGCCAGGCGCTCGTCGAAGCCAGGTGTCTTGCGGGCGTAGAGGTCGATCGCGCTCATGGGGGCACCCTTCGCACTTCGTGCTGTCCCGCCAAGCGGGAGCATTCGCCCTTGGGGCGGCCCTGCGGGCTCATATGGACGCTCCGGCATTCAGGTAGTCGTCGGCGCCGTCCTTCAACTCGTCCGCCGGACGAGCGAAGCGCGGGCGGTGCTCCTGCACGTCGCCCTGGTAGAAGCAGGGGAAGAAGGTCAGCGCGCGCTCAGCAGCTTCGCGCGACTGGTCGGCGCGCAGCACCACTGCGTCGAAGCCGGTGCGCTGCAGCAGCGGCAGCATGTCGACCAGCACCTCGCCGATCGCGCGGATCTCGCCTTTGAACTGATGGCGCGAGCGCAGCAGGTGGGCCTGGCTGTAGGCGCGGCCATCAACCCATTTCGGGAACCGCAGCGCGATCAGGCCCAGGCGCGGCAGGTCGGCTTCAATGTCGCGCACGTCTTGGTCGTTTTCGAGGATCGCGCCGACCGGCATGCCCGCTGGCCAGTGGTGGCGCACGCTGCTCCATTGCAGCCAGCCCAGCAGCCGATTCGGTTGCGGCGTGATGGTGACCATCGGGCCATCGTCGCCGTGCACGGTGCGCCAAGGGTCTTGCGGGGTGTGGATGAATCTCATGCGGCTTGTTCTCAGTCCGCGTGGGCAGTGTCGGCGGAAGGTTCACGCGCCGTCGATCGGCGCACCGCATTGGTCGCCGCTTTGAACGGGTCGAGGCCGGTGCGCTTGACGGTGTCGATGAACCGTTCGCTGATCTGGCGTTGAGACAGATAGGTGTTGATCACCGCCTCGACCGCGTCGGCCGCCTCGTCGGCGGCGAACGACGGGCCGATCACCTTGCCGGCGATCGGGCCGCCGCTGATCACCGTGCCGTCGGAGCCGCCGAGCGTGAGCTGGTACCACTCGGCACCGTCCTTGTCGACGCCGAGGATGCCGATGTGGCCGCTGTGGTGGTGGCCGCAGGAATTGATGCAGCCGCTGATGTGCAGGTCGATGTCGCCGATGTCCCACAGCTCGTCGAGGTCTTGATAACGCTCGGTGATCTCGGCGGCCAGCGGGATCGAACGCGCGTTGGCCAGCGCGCAGAAATCACCGCCGGGGCAGGCGATCATGTCGGTCAGCAGGCCGATGTTCGGTGTCGCGAAGCTGGCGCTGCGCGCGGCTTCCCACAGCGCGGGCAGGTCACTTTCGAGCACCCACGGCAGCACCAGGTTCTGGTCGTGCGAGACGCGCAGCTCGCCGTGGCTGTAGCGGTCGGCCAGGTCGGCGGCCAGCTCCATCTGCGCGTCGGTGATGTCGCCCGGCGCCTGACCGGTGCGCTTCAGCGACAACGTGACGGCGCGGTAGCCGCTCAGCTTGTGGGCGTGCACGTTGCGCTGTATCCAGCGTGCGTAGCTGGCGGGCAGCTCGGCAGGCATCGGAATGCCGGTCGAGGCGTGAGCGGCAACGCCCGCGGGGATCACGAAGCTGGCATTGATGCGGTCGAATTCCGACTGCGGGATGACGTGCGCGGCGCCATCGACATCGCGCTCCAGGATGTCCTTGAACTCGGCGTTCACGTCGTCAACGAAGCGCTGGCCTTCGGCCTTGACCAGAATCTTGATGCGCGCCTTGTAGATGTTGTCGCGCCGGCCGTAGCGGTTGTAGGCGCGCACCACCGCCTCGATGAAGACGAGGATCTGCTGCCACGGCAGGAACTCGCGGAACACCGTGCCGATGACCGGCGTGCGGCCCATGCCACCACCCACCAGCACCTTGAAGCCGACCTCGCCTGCTGCGTTTTTCAACAAGTGCAGGCCGATGTCGTGCCAGCCGATCGCGGCGCGGTCTTCGCTGGCGCCGGTGACCGCGATCTTGAACTTGCGCGGCAAGAAGGCGAACTCCGGGTGCAGCGTGCTCCACTGGCGCATGATTTCGCCGTAGGGGCGTGGATCGACCGATTCGTCCGGCGCGATGCCGGCGAAGCAGTCGCTGGTGATGTTGCGGATGCAGTTTCCGCTGGTCTGGATGCCGTGCATCTGCACGGCTGCCAACCGGTCCATCACCTCGGCGCTCTTGTCGAGCGGGATCCAGTTGTATTGCAGGTTCTGGCGCGTCGTGAAGTGGGCGTAGCCACGGTCGTAATCACGGGCGATGCGCGCCAGGCCCCGCAACTGCGCCGAGCTCAGCTCGCCGTACGGTACGGCGACGCGAAGCATCGGCGCGTGGCGCTGCACATACCAGCCGTTCTGCAGTCGCAGCGCGCGGAACTCGTCCTCGGGCAGGCGGCCGGCCAGGTGCCGATCGAGCTGATCGCGGTACTGCGCGGCGCGCTGCCGCACGAAGTTCTTGTCGAAGTCGGTATAGGTGTACATCTTGAAGAAAGCGTCTCGATGTCGAAAATGAAATTCAGTGAATGACCTTGAGACCGGCCGTCACCAGTGACAGGCACGACAGTATGCGCACCAGGCGCTCGGGCATCTTGCGGGCAACTGCGAGCCGATCCAGGTGCCTGCGATCAAGCCCACCAGCAAGACGCCGAGCAGAGTCCACGCTACGTGTCCCGCTTGGTGATGGCGGCAAACCGCCGGTCGGTGCCGATGGCGACCGCACGATTCAGCTTGAACACCGACAGCAGCAGCGGCGTCACCAGCGAACCACCGCACCGCAAACTCAATCCGCGACTTTAGCGACGGCCTTCAGATTCGAAAACCAAATTTTTGGACGACGGGTATGCGAACTCGATCTAAAGAAAGAACATCGCCGTTCGGCGAACCGCTTCGAGCCGCACGTCTCTGGCGGCAGCGCAGCCAGCCTCAAAATGAATACTTCCCGGACAACAATCAGGAATGGTGTGGCCCGGCCTTTTCGCCATCGCCGCGATGTGCGACAGTGACAACCGGGTTCAAACGGCTGTGACAACACCACCATCTCAAGGAGTACCAGGATGATCAAGGTCAAAGATCTGCTCAAGAAGAAGCCGCAAAAAGTCGTCTTCTCGGTGGCATCGACCGACTCAGTGCAGACCATGCTTGAAATGATGCTGGCCAACACCATCCGCTCGGTGGTGGTGCTTGATCAGGAGCGGCTGATCGGCATCGTGTCCGAACGCGATTGCGCGTTGAAGGTGTTGTTCCGCAACCGCAAGGCCTCGGAAACCACGGCCGCGGAGATCATGACGCGCGATGTGTTCACCGTCACCGGCGAGGAAACCATCGACGCCTGCATGCTGATGATGTCGTCGAAGAACATCCGCCACCTGCCGGTGTGCACCGACGGCAAGGTCGTCGGGATGGTGTCGGTCGGCGACGTGGTCAAGGAAGTGATCTGCCACCAAACCGAGCTGATCACCTACCTCGAGGGCTACATCCGCGGCAACAGCGTCGCCGCCTACTGACGGTGTCCTGCCGGGAGGCTGGGCTGCGACATCAGCAGCCCAGCTTGACGGCCTGCACCGGCCGGCCGCCATCGGCGTCGAACACCACCAGATTGACCTGCCGTGGGCGGCTGCCCTCAGGCGCGGGTGGCGGGCTGAAGCTCAGTGTTTTCGTGCCATCGGCGGTGGCCCAAGGCGCCACCGGGCGGTAGTCGCGCACCACGAAATCGTGCGTCAGTGTCGATCCGCCGTTCTCGCCGCGTTTGACCTCCGACACCAGCGCGTTCTCGGTCACCGCCCAGTAGGCCCCGACCCTCGCCCTGGCACCGGCCACCGCCTGCACAACCGCGGTGTACTGATCGCCGTCACGGCTGAGCTGCACCTGCACTGGTGAGGCGATCGGCGGCACGGTGATCGGGGCGCGCAGGCGGGGCCAGTGGCGGGTGTCGACGCCGTTGATCGTCACCTGCGGGGTGTAGCTGTAGCGCGAGCCGTTGACCACCTGCTGCTGCGACTGGCGCGCTGTGAAAGCTGGGCTGGCGAACGGGTCCTTCCAGCCCAGGTTGTCCCAGTAATCCACATGGAAGGCGAGCGCAACCACGTCGCGCTGCGTTGTCAGCGTCGACAACCAGCGGTCGGCGGGCGGACACGAACTGCAGCCCTCCGACGTGTAGAGCTCGACCACCGCCACTGTCGCGGTGCCGCTGCGCACCGTGCAACGGCTGCTGTCGGCTGCTTGCGACGACCCGACCAGGCTGCTGGCGCCCAGGGTGGCAAGCAGCAGGTATTCAGCGCGGCGAGTGAGGCGTTTGCAGCGGCTGACCACCGTGTGGCGGTGCGGCTTCAGTGCGGGCAAGGGTTTTGTCGGCATGCGGTACTCCGGGTCGGCCACGATTTGTTTGCGTCGCACCGGGCCGTCGATCCTTACGGCGCGGGGCGTGCTTTCGCCCACGTGCTCTATGCTGCGCGGCCTGTCTCGATTTCACCGCCTCCCCTTGCCCGACGCCCTCCCGACAGTTGCACACCGCGTCGCCATCGTCGGCGGCGGCCCGGCCGGGCTGATGGCTGCCGAGGTACTCGCCGCTGCTGGGGTGCAGGTCGATTTGTACGACGCGATGCCCTCGGTGGGCCGCAAGTTTCTGCTGGCCGGCAAGGGCGGGTTGAACCTGACGCATTCGGAGGCGTTCGACGCCTTCGCCAGCCGTTATGGCGAGCGCCACGCAATGCTTTCGCCGATGCTGCAGCGCTTCGGCGCCACCGAGCTGCGGGCCTGGGCGCAGGGCCTGGGCGTCGCCACCTTCATCGGCAGTTCGGGGCGGGTGTTTCCACTCGATCTGAAGGCGGCGCCCCTGTTACGCGCCTGGCTGCACCAGTTGCGCGAGCGGGGAGTGCGCTTTCACATGCGGCATCGCTGGGTGGGCTGGGTTGATGCCGATGACGCCGTGGCCGCCAGCGCGCTGGTCTTCGAGACGCCGCAGGGTGTGCTGACGGTGCGTGCCGATGCGGTCGTGCTGGCGCTGGGCGGCGCGAGTTGGTCGCGCCTCGGTTCCGACGGGGCCTGGGTGCCGTGGTTGCAAGTGCGTGGCGTCGAGGTGGCGCCACTGCAGCCGTCGAACTGCGGTTTCGATGTGGCGCACACCGGCTTGGAAGGACACGCCCGGCCCGGCTGGAGCGAGCACTTTCGCAGCCGCCACGCCGGTGCGCCGTTGAAGAACGTGGCCCTCGCTTGCATCGGCCCCAGTGGCCGCACGTTCGCGCAGGCGGGCGAGTTCGTCGTCACCGACGGCGGTGTAGAAGGCAGCCTCATCTATGCGGCGTCTGCCGTGCTGCGTGACGCGATCGCAGCCGACGGCCGCGCGGTCGCCGATGTCGATCTGCTGCCCAGCCGCAGCGCCGAGGCGGTCGCACGCGAAGTGGCGCATCCACGCGGCTCGCGTTCGCTGACCACGCACCTGAAAGCCCGGCTCGGCCTGGACGGCGTGAAGGCCGCGCTGCTGTACGAACTGCTGCCGCGCGAGGCGATCGCCGATCCACAGCGGCTCGCCGCGGCCATCAAGGCCTTGCCGCTGACGCTGACCGCACCGCGCCCGATCGACGAGGCCATCAGCACGGCCGGCGGCGTGCGCTTCGAGGCGATGGATGCGAGCGGCATGCTGCAGGCGGTGCCCGGTGTGTTCTGCGCCGGCGAGATGCTCGACTGGGAGGCACCGACTGGCGGCTACCTGTTGACGGCCTGCTTTGCCAGCGGCGTCTGGGCAGCTGAGGGCGCGCTGCAGCTTCTCGGCCAGTTTCTCGGACAGATCCCCGTGGCACACTGCGCCGCCCCGCTGCGCTGAGCGCACCGGCCGGGCGGACTTTTTTCCTCTTTTCTCCTGCCCGATCGGGCCGCATCCCTTGAACAAGATCCTGCTGCAAATTGCCGCTGAACTGAAGGTTCGGCCGGCCCAAGTGAACGCTGCTGTCGAGCTGCTCGACGGCGGCGCCACCGTGCCGTTCATCGCTCGGTATCGAAAAGAAGCCACCGACAACCTCGACGACATCCAGCTGCGTGAACTCGAAGCGCGGCTGTCATATCTGCGCGAACTGGAAGAGCGCCGCGAAGCGGTGCTCAAGAGCATCTCAGACCAGGGCAAGCTGACGCCCGCGCTGCAGGCGGCGATCGACGCCGCACCGACCAAGCAGGAGCTCGAAGACCTCTATCTGCCCTTCAAGCAAAAGCGTCGCACCAAGGCGATGATCGCCCGCGAGGCCGGCTTGGAGCCGCTGGCAGACAAGCTGTTTGCCGATCCGACGCTCGATCCACTGACCGAGGCCACCGCCTTCGTCGACGCAGACGCCGGCTTTGCCGATGCACTGGCCGTGCTCGACGGCGTGCGCGACATCCTGGCCGAGCGCTGGGCCGAGGACGCGGTGCTGGTCGGCAAGCTGCGCGAGTGGCTGTGGGCCGAGGGCCGCTTTCAAAGCAAGTTGCTGGATGGCAAGGACGCGAACCACCCCGACACCGCGAAATTCCGCGATTACTTTGACTACGCCGAGGCGATCCGCACGGTGCCATCGCACCGCGCGCTGGCGGTGTTCCGCGGTCGCACGTTGGAACTGCTGGACGCGAAGCTGGTACTTGAAGACGCACCGGCAGCAGTCGCTGCAACGACATCGGGCAAGACCCCGCCTACGGTGTCGCTGGCCGAAGGCCGCATCGCGGTGCACCTCGGATGGAGCCACGCCAAGCGGCCGGCCGACGACCTGATCCGCAAGTGCATCGCCTGGTGCTGGAAGGTGAAGCTCAGCCTGAGCCTGGAGCGCGACCTGTTCGCCCGCCTGCGCGAAGCCGCCGAGCAGGTCGCGATCAAGGTGTTTGCCGAGAACCTGCGCGACCTGTTGCTGGCCGCACCCGCCGGCCCCCGCGTGGTGATGGGGCTGGACCCGGGCATCCGCACCGGCTGCAAGGTCGCGGTGGTCGACGCAACCGCCAGGGTGCTGGCGACCGAGACCATCTACCCGCTGGAGCCGCGCCGCGACTGGGAGGGCTCGCTGCACACGCTGGCCCGCTTGTGTGCGACGCATGGCGTCGACCTGATCGCGATCGGCAACGGCACCGGCAGCCGCGAGACCGACAAGCTGGCGGCGGAGCTGATCCAGCGATTGCTCCATTCGATCCCCGAGCGCGCGATCACCAAGGTCGTCGTCAGCGAGGCTGGCGCCTCGGTTTACAGCGCCAGCGAAGTCGCCAGCAAGGAGCTGCCCGATCTGGATGTGAGCCTGCGCGGCGCGGTCAGCATCGCGCGGCGCCTGCAGGACCCGCTGGCCGAGCTGGTGAAGATCGAGCCGAAGAGCATCGGTGTTGGCCAGTACCAGCACGACGTCAACCAGAGCGATCTGGCCAAAAGCCTGAATGCGGTGATCGAGGACTGCGTCAACGCGGTCGGTGTCGATGTGAACACTGCCTCGGTGCCGCTGCTGTCGCGGGTATCGGGCCTGAGCGCCGCGGTGGCGGCCAGCGTGGTGCGCTGGCGTGATGCGCATGGTGCGTTTCGCAACCGGCAGCAATTGCTCGACGTGGCCGGGTTGGGCGCGAAGACGTTCGAGCAGAGCGCGGGGTTCCTGCGTGTGCGCAACGGCGACAACCCGCTCGATCAGTCGGGCGTGCACCCCGAAACTTATCCGGTGGTCGAGCGCATCCTGAAGGCACTGCACCGGCCAGCGTCCGAGGTGATGGGCCGCAGCGATGTGATTCGCAGTCTGAAACCCGAAGCGTTCGCCGACGAGCGCTTCGGCGCGATCACGGTGAAGGACATCCTGGCCGAGCTGGAAAAACCGGGCCGCGATCCGCGCCCGGACTTCAAGGTGGCCAAGCTGGCCGACGGCATCGAGGACATCAAGGACCTGCAGCCGGGCATGACGCTCGAAGGCACGGTCAGCAACGTCGCGCAGTTCGGCGCCTTCGTCGACCTGGGCGTGCATCAGGACGGGCTGATCCACGTCAGCCAGCTCGCCCACAAGTTTGTCAGCGACGCGCGTGAGGTGGTGAAGACCGGTGATGTGGTCAAGGTCAAGGTGCTCGAGGTCGATCTGTCGCGCCAGCGGATCTCGCTGACGATGAAGCTCGATGCGGTGACCAGCGATCGCAACACGAAGGACGGTGCCGCAGCCGGCAACCGCTTCCAACCAGCCGGCCGTGGCGAGCGTCTATCGAAGCCGCGCGCGACCGATACCGCCGCGGGCGTTGGGGCGATGTCAGCGGCGTTCGCGAAGCTGCAGATCCGGCGCTGAGGGCGCCGAGAAGCCCACGGGCCACTGGATCCGAATCGGTCAGCCGTCGGTCAGCGACACCCGATCCGCCGCGCTGTAGAACGCATCGGCGTAGAACTCATCCGCAGGCAAGCCGCAGCGTTCGGTGAAGTCGCGCTGCGCCGACTCGACCATCACCGGCGCGCCGCAGGCATAGACCTGATGGCC
>JANMXL010000148.1:0-8129 GCA_031380885.1 Burkholderiales bacterium
ACGCAGGCACTCGACCAGCTGCTGCGGCAGACGAACTGGGGCGACCTCGACTACCTGATCGTCGACATGCCGCCCGGCACCGGCGACATCCAGCTCTCGCTGTCGCAGAAGGTGCCGCTGACCGGCGCCGTGATCGTCACCACGCCGCAGGATATTGCACTGCTTGACGCGAAGAAGGGCATCAAGATGTTCGAGAAGGTCGGCGTGCCGATCCTCGGCATCGTCGAGAACATGGCGGTGCACGTCTGCGAAAAATGCGGCCACGTCGAGCACATCTTCGGCACCGACGGCGGCAAGCACCTGGCGGCTGAGTACCAAATGGACTACCTCGGCGCGCTGCCGCTGAACCTGAGCATCCGGGTGCAGGCCGACAACGGCCGCCCGAGCGTCGTTGCGGACCCCGACGGCGAGATCGCCGGCCTCTACAAGGCGATGGCGCGACAGGTGGCGGTGAAGATCGCCCAGCGCGCGAAGGACTTCTCGGCCAAGTTCCCGTCGATCACGATATCCAAGGACACGTGAACGCTGTCGTCGTCACTCAGGAGTACCCGCCATGCTCAAGCACTCGCTCAGGCCCGCCGCTGTCGTGAATGAGTGCGGGCATCAAGGGCACCGTCAAGTGACGGCGTGTTGCCACCGCAGTTGACCGCGGTGCGCTGCGCATGAGCCTCGGGCTCTGGCTGCGCGAAGGCGCACGCACGCTGTGTCTCCGGCCACCGCGCAGCGCCGCGCTGCAGGCCGGCCCGGCGACCGTGGCGATGCTGCTGGCGCTGCTGCTGGGCATCGTCATCGGCGTGCAGCGGCTGGCAATTGACGGGCTGGCCAGGTTCGACATCGCCGCCATCCACAGCGGCTGGCTGACCACGCTGCTGGCGCTCGGCACGTGCTGGATCGTCGTGCGCAGCCGTGATGCGTTGGGCGTGCCGCGGGATCACCCGCCCATCGCTGCGTTGTTTGCGTTGCTGCTCTCGCAGCAGCTTCTGTTGTCGGCGCTCCTGGGTGGGGCCTGTGTCGCCACGGTGCTCTGGCTGCCAGTGTCGGCCGCCGTCGACATCGACGCGCTGCTCGGCAACTTGTGGGGGGTCGCGCTGCTGTGGTCCGCGCTGGCCATGGTGGTGCTGCTGTGGCGCGAGGCGCCGCGCCGTGTGGCAGTGCGCGCAGCCATCGTCGCTTTGGCGGTGTTGGGCGTCATGCTGCAGGTGATCGCTCCTGAGGCGCCCTTCTGGATCGATCACGCCACGTCGGCCACCGATGGCCAAATGCGCAACGAAGGCAGCGCCGATGACGGCGCGAACGCCGAGTCCGCCAACGAGCCCGCGCCGCTGGCGCTGACCCAGGAGCTGATCGAAGCGCAAGCGCGCACCTTGCCGGCGGCCCTCGACGCGCTGGCGCCCGGCCGCCCCGGTGTCGTTGACCTGTACGCCATCACTTTCGCACCGTATGCCGATGAAGATGTGTTCAGCCGCGAGGCGACGCTGGTCACCGAGCTGATGCGCAGCCGCTTCGACGCGCAGCAGCGGGTGGTGCAACTGCAGAACCATGCGCGCAGCGTCGCCGCGCTGCCGTGGGCCACGCCGCTGAACCTGCACCGCACGATCTTGCGCATGGCGGCCGTGATGAACCGCGACGAAGACATCCTGTTCATCCACCTGACCTCGCACGGCGCGCGCGACGGCCAGCTTGCCGCCAGCTTCGATCCGCTCGCGGTCGATTCGGTCACGCCGCAGCAGCTGGGCACCTGGCTCGCCGAGGCCGGCGTGCGCTACCGCGTGATCTCGATCTCGGCCTGCTACTCGGGCTCGTGGGTCGCGCCGTTGGCCAGCCCCGGCACGCTGGTGATGAGCGCGGCCGACGCCGACCACACCTCGTACGGCTGCGGCAGCCTGTCGCCACTGACCTTCTTCGGCCGCGCGATGTACGACGAGCAATTGCGCACCCACACCCATTCGTTCGAAGCTGCCCACGCAGCCGTGCGCCCGGTGATTGCGCAGCGCGAAAAAGAGGCTGGCAAGACCGACGGTTACTCCAACCCGCAGATCGCGACAGGTGACGCCATCCGCGGGCCGCTGCGCAGCCTGGAGCAGCGGCTCGATGCCATGCCGCCAGCGCCGCGCTGACCGGCCGACGCCCGCGCCGGTACAGCGCGCCGCGTTTCCTACAATCGACTCGCCGTTGGCACGGCGAGTCTCAACCCCTCACAGGCACCGCGACGGTGTGACGTATGAGCATCAAGAGCGATAAGTGGATCCGCCGCATGGCCGAAACGACCGGGATGATCGAGCCCTTCGAGCCGGGGCAGGTGCGGCATGCCGCCGACGGCCAGAAGATCGTCAGCTACGGCACCAGCAGTTACGGCTACGACATCCGCTGCGCGCCGGAATTCAAGGTGTTCACCAACATCTACAGCACCGTGGTCGACCCGAAGAACTTCGACGAGAAGAGCTTCGTCGACATCAATGCCGACGTGTGCGTGATCCCGCCGAACAGCTTCGCGCTGGCGCGCACGCTCGAGTACTTCCGCATCCCGCGCAATGTGCTGACCATCTGTTTGGGCAAGAGCACCTATGCGCGCTGCGGGATCATCGTCAACGTCACGCCTTTCGAGCCCGAATGGGAAGGCTATGTGACGCTCGAATTCAGCAACACCACGCCGCTGCCGGCCAAGATCTACGCCGGTGAAGGCTGCGCGCAGGTGCTGTTTTTCGAGAGCGACCCGGACGACGTTTGCGAGACCAGCTACAAAGACCGCGGCGGCAAGTACCAGGGCCAAAAAGGCGTGACACTGCCGAAGACCTGATTCGCAGGATCAGGCAACGCATTCCGGAGGTGTCGCGATGAAATGGGAAGGCAACCGAGAGAGTGACAACGTCGAGGACGCGCGCTCCGGCGGTGGAGGTGGAGGCGGCGGCTTCCGTTTGGGCGGCGGGCGCAACATCGGCATCGGCTCCATCGTGGTGGCGCTTTTGGGCGGCTGGATCTTCGGCATCAACCCGCTGACGATCCTGGGCGTGCTCGATGGCGGCTCGGGTGGCCTGGCGCCACAGGTGCAGCAGGCCCCAGCCGCCAAACCACCGGCCAACGACAAGCAGGCCGCGTTTGTGGCCACCGTATTGGCCGACACCGAAGACGTGTGGAAGGCGCAGTTCGCGCGCGCAGGCTCGGCCTACGAAGAACCCAAGCTGCGACTGTTCCGCGGCCGCGAGCCGACCGCCTGCGGGCAGGGCGACGCGGCGATGGGCCCGTTCTACTGCCCCGGCGACCGCAAGGTCTACATCGATCTGGCCTTCTTCGACACCCTGTCACAGCGCCTGGGCTCACCCGGCGATTTCGCGCAGGCCTACGTGATCGCGCACGAGGTCGGCCACCATGTGCAGAACCTGCTGGGCATCACTGACAAGGTCGATGCAATGCGCGGGCGCGTCGGCGAGGTCGAGCAGAACGCGCTGAGCGTGCGCGTCGAACTGCAGGCCGACTGCTTTGCCGGCGTGTGGGCGCACGACTCGCAAAAGAGCAAGGGCTGGCTGGACAACGGCGACGTTGAGGAAGCGCTGAACGCCGCCAGCCACATCGGCGACGACACCCTGCAGCGCCAGTCCCGCGGCACCGTGGTGCCAGAAAGTTTCACCCACGGCACCAGCGCGCAGCGCATGAAATGGTTCCAGCGCGGGCTGCAAGGCGGCAGCCTGCAGCAGTGCAATACGTTCGATAAGACGCCGTTGTAGGGACGGGCGAAGCGGGCAGCGGGCTCCGTGTGCGCGGGCTGGCAGCGGCGGTGCGGACAGCTTTGAAAGCTGTCCGCGCGGATCGAGAGTCCGGCCGGTTGCCTCCAAACCGAATGGCTGGGCTCGACCCCTATGCACATGACCTGACTTAAACCAAACAGCCTCCAAGAAACCCCGGGCACTTCACCTGCCGCATCAGTGGATTCAAAGTGATGGTCAACGGAGTATTCCTCGGCGCCCTGTGACAGGACCTCGGTCCCCGGCGGGGCTGAGTTTCGCGCCGCAGCAAGCGTCTTGAGACTTCATCGGGCCGGAGCAATAGTAGGGGGGCGCACGCTGGCAATTTGGCAGCCGAAGTCGTAGGCTCGGCCGCTGAACAACCGGGAGATCCCCATGACACGACGGATGCGAGCTGCAGTGTTGGTTGGGTGCCTTTTGTCCCCTGCGGCATGGGCGGCAACCGTACTTACCACCTTCGAGGCTGCCGGTGCCGACGCAGCGGCCATCACGCCGACGCGCGACGCGTTCCGCGCCGCCGTCGGGGGCGGCAATGTCGCCGGGGCGAACGGCTCTTTCGGTGGCCTGCGACGCGAGATCAACTGGGATGGGGTGCCCGCCGGCAGTTCCGACCCCAATGCCTTGGCGGCCAACTTTTTCAATGTCAACTCGCCGCGCGGCGTCGTTTTCAGCACCCCGGGAACGGGCCTGCTGGTCAGCGCCAATGCGGGTGGGGCGACGCCCGCGCTGTTCGGTTTCGCCAGCGACTTCCAGGCGTTCAGCGCGCAAAAGCTGTTCACTCCTGTCAACAGCAATGTCACCGATGTGCGCTTCTTTATGCCGGGCACCACCCAGGCGGCCAGTACGACCGCGTTTGGCCTGATCTTTGTCGACGTCGAGGTGGGTGGCCTGAGCAGGGTCGATTTCTACGACGGCAGTGATGCGTTGATCTATACACACGACGCGCTGGTCGCCGGCAACCAGGGCCTGAGCTTTGTCGGTGCCACGGTCACGGGCGGCAGCATCGCCCGGGTGCGCATCACCTCGGGCTTGAACACGATCGTTGCCAATGGCCAGCTAGGCAATCCGTTCGATGATGTGGTTGTGATGGACGACTTTTTCTTCGCCGAACCTTTGCTGGCTGTCCCCGAGCCGGCGACCGGGGTGCTGATGCTGGGCGGGCTGGTCCTGCTGGCGGGCCAGGCCAGGCGGCGCCGACAGTGAAGCGCACCTTGGACGGGCTAAACACCACCATCGCGGAGATCGGTATGCCGCGCTTGCCGATGGTGTATCCCGTCAGCTTGAACAGCCGGACATCGGGCGTCAGTTCGGGAAACTGCCCGCCAGCGTGGCAGGCGACGTCGTTCTGTCCGCTCTGACTGCCGGCATCGCGGTAACTGCCGGATTTAGGCGCAACAGCATTGCGGCCGTGGTGCCGCATCGGGATGGCCAGAAGATTCTGCTGAAGGCCGATGCTTTGATTGCCGACCAACGCACTTGGCTGGAGATCGCCATCACCACCGACCTCGCACCGGCGATGGCGCTGGTCGAGTACTTCAGCGCCACGCAACGGCGCCATGCCCCGCGCAAGAATTCGAGTGCGACTGCGGGCTGATGCGCGAATTCGATTGATGGCAAACCCACATGGCATCGCCTGCGGTGGCTCGTCAAAATCCTGGCGCAACGCACACCATTTGTGCGCTGGATTTCAGGCGAAAAAGCGCCGGAGGAAGTACCCATGTCAACCATCACCACCGAAGAGCTGCTGGCGGCTCGCATCGACGAGTTGCGCCACTGCACCTGGAACGACAGTCGGCACATTTGCATTCAGATCCAGGACGACGCCCCTGGCAAAACCTGGTTGTTGCTGGACGAACACACCTACGCCACGGTCTACGACGGCAAGCTGGGCGCATGTGTGTTGTCAATCTTCCACGACGAGGAGCCCAGCCTTGTGTTCGGAGAGCAGTCAGAGGCGGTGTTGGAAGGGTACGAAGTGACCGTCGAGGCGCTGCGCGAGCTGGTGGCTTGACGCCTTGAGCGAGTAGGTCAGTAGCTGCCGGGCAGCAAGATGCCTCGGTCCACTGCGCGCAGATCGGTGTGCCCGCAAAACGCCATCGTCAGGTCGAGCTCGTTGCGGATGATCTCCAGGCAGCGCGTCACGCCGGCCTCGCCCATCGCGCCCAGGCCGTAGAGGAAGCTGCGGCCGATCAGCGTGCCGCGGGCGCCCAGCGCCCAGGCTTTCAACACGTCCTGCCCGCTGCGGATGCCGCCGTCCATCCACACCTCGATGCGGTCCCCGACCGCGTCGGCAATTGCCGGCAGCGCGGCAATCGACGATGGTGCGCCGTCGAGCTGGCGGCCGCCGTGGTTCGACACGATCAGTGCATCGGCGCCGCTGTCGGCGGCCAAGCGCGCGTCTTCGGCGTCCATGATGCCTTTGAGGATCAGCTTGCCGCCCCAGCGCTTCTTGACCCATTCAACATCGGCCCAGGTCAGCGCCGGGTCGAACTGCTCGGCCGTCCATGAACTCAGCGACGACAGATCGCCCACGCCCTGCGCATGGCCAACGATATTGCCGAATGTGCGCCGCTTCGTGCCCAGCATGCCCAGACACCAGCGCGGTTTGGTGGCGAGATTGATCAGGTTGGCAATCGTGGGTTTCGGCGGTGCGCTCAGGCCGTTGTGGATGTCCTTGTGGCGCTGGCCCAGCACCTGCAGATCGAGCGTCAGCATCAGCGCGCTGCACTTCGCGGCGCGGGCGCGTTCGATCAGCCGCTCGATGAAACCGCGGTCCTTCATCACATACAACTGAAACCAGAACGGCGCGGTGGTGTGCGCTGCGATGTCCTCGATCGAGCAGATGCTCATCGTGCTCAGCGTGAACGGGATGCCGAATTTCTCGGCGGCGCGCGCCGCGAGGATCTCGCCATCGGCGTGTTGCATGCCGGTCATGCCGGTCGGCGCGATGGCGACAGGCATGGCCGCGTCGATGCCGATCATCTGCACCCGCGTGCTGCGCTTGGCGATGTCGACCGCCACGCGCTGGCGCAGCTGGATGCGCTGGAAGTCAGACTCGTTGGCGCGGTAGGTGCCTTCGGTCCACGAGCCTGAATCGGCGTAGTCGTAGAACATTCGCGGCACCCGCTTCCTGGCGAGCAGGCGCAGGTCTTCGATGGAGGTGATGGTGGGGGCCATGGCACGGATGTTTCTCATCGCATGCTAATCGGCGGGTCGGCCGAACCGCTGTGCGTCAGCGCACGTTGACGATGTCGCGGTGCATCGGCGCCAGCTGCGCCAGCAATCTGTTTTGCGCTCGGTAGCCCACGCCCTTCGCATCCATCGCGTGTTGCAGCACCTCAACCGTCGCATTGAAGCTCGCCTTGTTGATGTCGACCGCGCTGTGCACCTTGCGCATGTCGTGCCGGGCCTGCTTGCACGGGCCACCGGACACCTCGCAGAACTGCACCACCAGCCGCTCGCGGAACTGCTTTTCCTCGACATCCTTGAAGAACGGCGCCAGTTGCGGGTCGGCGAGCAGGCGCTCGTGGAATTCGGCGACGATCTTGATCAGCCCGTCTTGCGCGCCGAGTTCGCGGTACAGCGAATCGTCGGCCGGTGGCGTCGGGATGTAGGCGTCGACCACCGCAGCCGGGCGTTGCGGCTCGTCGGCAAGCACCGAGGCGCCGAGCGTCACGCTCGCGCACACCAGCAGGGCGTTCAGGCGGATCGATAAGGTCTTCATGGCGGCTGTGATCGATCGATCAGTAGGAGAACTGGGCAGACACGTACGCACCGGTCTGCCGCTTCGGCGTCAGCGCCGGCACGACGTGGCCGAGGTCCACGTAAGCCAGCGTCAGCGAGAACAACTTGCAAGGCGTCCAGGCGATGAAGGCGTCTTTCCAGTCGTCTTCACGCAGGCCGTTGCCGAAGGCCACGCCGTTCAGGTTGTCGGGCTTCATGCGGTATTCGATGCCGATGGCCAGGTCTTTGCGCAACGCCAGCGCCAGCGACATCTCGGCTTGCATGCGGTAGCTGTTGCGCTTGTTGCTGCCGAAGCCGAGCAGGCCGTTCTGGTTGGCGCGGGTGGCGCGCAGCGTGGCGTTGACCAGCACGCTCTGCGCGAGGAAAAGCTTGGTGGCGCTGGCATAGAAATCGGTGCCCCGCGTGCGGGCGCCGAGTGAGCGCAGCACCGGCTCGAAGCGGCCCGCGTCCAGGTCTTTGTATTCGATGCCGAGGGCGACCTGCGGCATGAAGTTGTCGCTGTCGAGCACGGCATCGCCCGCCACGCGCACTTTGAGGCCGACGATGGTCTGTCGCAGCTTCAGGCCCGGAAAGCCGAGCGGCGCGATCGACTGGCCGGTGTTGAATTCCTGGCGTGCCAGCGAGACCTCGAGGCGATCGCCCCAG
>JANMXL010000154.1:0-31426 GCA_031380885.1 Burkholderiales bacterium
CAGCGCCAGCGCCAGTGGCCAGGCGAACCATTCGTCGCTGGGGCGCACCCATCGGTCTTGTGCCGCGGCGGGTTCGAGCTCATCCATCAGCGCGTAGGCCTGCTGCAGCGCGGCGGCATCGGTCGCACGAAAGTAGGCGCCACCGGTTTCCGCAGCGATGGCTTTCATCGTGTCTTCGTCCAGATCGCTGTCGTCGTCGCCGCCGACACCGATGGTGTAGATGCGCAGGCGCTGCGCCGCGGCAAGGCGTGCGGCGGGCAGCGGCGGCATCTCGCCGGCAGTGTTGCTGCCGTCGGTCAGCAGCACCAGCACGGTTTCGCGGCGGGCGTCTGGTGCGGCGCCATCGGCGCTGCGCTCAGCTTGCAGGCGCTTGAGCGCCAGCCCGATGGCATCGCCCAGGGCGGTGGCCGGGCCGGCCATGCCGATCGATGCCTCTTCAAGGAACTGGCTGATGGTGTCGAGGTCGGTGCTCAGCGGGGCCTGCAGGTAAGGCCGGGTGCCGAACATGATCAGGCCGACCTGGTCACCGTGACGGCGCCGGATGAAGTCGCCCGCCACGGCCTTGACGACCTGCAGTCGGCTCATCCGCCCGGCCATGTCTTGCGCGGCCATCGAACCCGAGGTGTCGACAGCCAGCAGCAGGCGGCGCCCGGTGGTGGCGACCGGCTGCGGCTCGCCCAGCCACTGCGGGCGTGCGGCGGCGGCCAGCATCAGCGCCCAGACCAGCGTGAACAGCAGCAGCCGCCAGCGCGGTGCGCGTGTTGCCGCGGGCGCCGTGCGCTGCGCGACCTGTGCGGCAAACGGCAGGAACAGCGCTGCCGCATGCGGTCGTGCTGGTGGCAGCCAGCGCGCGACCAGCCACGGCAGCGGCGCGGCCAGCAGCATCCACGGCCATGCGAGGTGGATCACTGGCCCGCCCTCGCGCACTTGACGAACGCACGGGCGCCATGAAGCCAGCGTTCGCGATCGGCGGGCGTCGCGGGCGCAGCCGACGGTGTCGCTTTGCCACCATACGCGCAGCGCAACAGCGCACGGCCGCTGTCACCGGCCCAGTCGCTGCCGCCATGGCGCACGACGAAGGCGATCCAGGCCTCGCCGCTGAGGGCGGCCACTGTGTCGCGGCCGTAGCGGGCGATGGCGTAGCGGCGCAGCAGCTGTTGCAGGCCGCGGGCGAGGGTGGTGTCGTTGTCGGTGGCCTGAAGTTGTGCCAGCTCGCGCAGCGCCATGCGCTGCCAGCGTTTGACCGAAGGCCGCAGCCGCCGCTGGCGCCACCACATCATCAGCATGAGGGTCATCAACAGCAAAGCCATCAGCCCCCACCAGCCGGGCGCCAGCGGCCACCAGCCCAGCGGGGGTGGTGCGCGGTCTGGGGTCAACTGTTCCAGCAAGGAGGCCGTCATCGCGATTCGCTGATGAAGCGCGGCAGCGTTTGGGCCAGATCGCCGCCAGTGTCCAGCTGCAGCACCGGCAGGCGGTGGCTGCGGCTGACATCGGCGATGCGGCGCTCGCGCTGCGCCCAGGTGGCCGTCCAGGCGGTGCGGCTGGCACCGCCGTCGAGGGCCCAGGTCTGGCCGGGCAGCCCGACGCGAAACGCGCCGTCCGGCAGGCCATCGCGTTCCAGCACGTCGCTGAGCCACAGCAGCCGGCACTCGGCGCGCAAGGCCACCGTCACCAGGGCGGTTTCTGTGGCTGCGTCGAGGTCGCTGAAGTCACTCAGCACGAACACCGTGCTGCCCGATCGCAGCAGGGGGCGCAAGGTGCTCAGCGCCACCCCCAGTCCACCCGCCGCGGGCGCGCCTGGGGCTTGCGGCTGGCCCTGAACCAGCGCTTGCAGCACCGACAGCGCGCCGATGTCGCGCGAGCGCGGCGGCAACAGCTGCGGCAACGCCTTGCCCCGGGTCAAGACGGCGCCGAGCCGATCGCCGGCACTGATGGTGACCCAGGCCAGCCAGGCGGCAGCGCGCAGCAGCAGGGCCGACTTCAGCTGCTGGCGGCTGCCGAAGTAGAGGCCGGGGTGCAGGTCGGCGAGCAGCCAGACCACGCGCTCGCGCTCTTCGCGGAACAGCTTGGTGTGCGGCCGGCCACGCCGTGCGGTGACGCGCCAGTCGATGGTGCGGGCGTCGTCGCCCTGGGCGTAAGCGCGCACCTCGTCGAATTCGAGGCCGCGGCCCCGGTGGGCGCTGCGGTGCCCGCCTTGCAGCTGTGCCGCTGCCGGATGGCGCAGGTGCATGTCCAGCCCGTGCGCACCACCACGCAGCGCGACCAGCTCATCGAGGTCAGGCAGCAGCCCCATCGTCTGCTGCCGCTCAGGGTGCCGGCACGCTGCGCAGCAGCTCGACGACGCAGTCTTGCGCGGTGACCCGCGCCGCCTGCGCGCTGTAGTCGAGCAGCAGCCGGTGGCGCAGCGCATCGGGGGCGATCGCCTGCACGTCTTCGGGGCTGACGTAGTCACGGCCGTCCAGCCAGGCGAGGGCTCGCGCGCCGCGTTCGATCGCGATCGCTGCGCGCGGGCTGGCACCCCAGCGCAACCAGCCGGCGAGCAGCGCGCTGTAGGGCGCAGGGTGGCGGGTCGCATCGACCAGCGCGGCGATGTAGTCGGCCACGGAATCGGCCAGCGTCAGCGCCAGTACCTCGTGTCGCGCAGCGAACACCGCGGCCTGCGGCAGCTTGTGCGGCGGGGGCGGCATCTCGACTTCGGACACCGCCTCTTGCCGGGCCAGCGCCATGATCAGCCGGGTGGTCGCGCGGTCAGGGTAATCGACGCGGGTGTGCAGCATGAAGCGATCGAGCTGAGCCTCGGGCAGCGGGTAGGTGCCTTCCTGTTCGATCGGGTTCTGCGTCGCCATCACCATGAACAGGTGCGGCAGCTGATAGGTGGCCACCCCGACGGTGATCTGCCGCTCGGCCATCGCTTCGAGCAGCGCCGACTGCACCTTGGCGGGTGCGCGGTTGATCTCGTCAGCCAGGATCAGGTTGTGGAACAGCGGCCCGCGCTGGAAGCGGAAACTGCCTTCCTCCGGCCGGTAGATGTCGGAGCCGGTGAGGTCGGCGGGCAGCATGTCGGGGGTGAACTGCACTCGCTGAAAATCGCATTCGACGGCGTGTGCCATGGCCTTCACAGCGCGGGTCTTCGCCAGGCCGGGAGGGCCTTCGACCAGCAGGTGACCATCGGCGAGCAGCGCCACCAGCAGCCGCTCGACCAGCGCCGGCTGACCCAGCACCTGCCCTTCGAGATAGCTGCGCAGTCGGTCGAAAGCGTCGTGCGTGCTGGCGAGAGAGGGCGGCAGGGTCATGGGCGGGTGTCCGACAGGGGCTCGTGTGAAGAAGGTGCCGCGCCTCCACGGTCGCAGCAAGGGCTCGATTCTCAAGCCCAGCTGAAGGTTCCTAGGGGGATGCGCGGTACAGCGTGAGGACTGTCCGGTTGGCCCCGTCGACGTTGAAACGGGGAGGGTGGCTCACGCCCGATCAGGCCGCCAGCGGGGACCGCGCTCGCCTGGCATGCGCGGCCAGCGCGCCGATGATCTGCGTGACGTCGTCGTCGCTTTGCGCCGCGCTCAGGCTGATGCGCACCAGGCTCAGGCCGGCCGGCGTGGCGGGCGGAATCATGAGGTTGGTGTAGATGCCGGCGTCGAGCAGGCTTTGCCACAACGCCAACGCAGCGTCTCGCGTGTCGAAGACGATCGCAGCCACCGGGCCGGGCGTTGCCGTGCCCAGGCGGTAGCCCATCTTGTTCAGCTCGCCGTACACCCGTTCGGCGTGGCGCCACAGCCGCGCCCGCAGATCGTGGCCTTGCAGCACCTTGCGCAGGGCCTGGTGGGTCGCGGCGATCACCGGTGGCGGCGGCGAGGCGGTGAAGATATAAGGTCGGCTGACCATGCGCATGAATTCGACCTCGGCGTGTCGAGCGAGGCAGAACCCGCCGACACCGCCCAGGCTCTTCGAGAAGGTGCCGACGATGAAGTCGACCTCGTCAAGCAGGTCCTGCGCTTCGCACAGGCCGAGGCCACGCGGGCCGAACACACCGAAGGAGTGTGCCTCGTCGACCAGCAGCCAGGCACCGTGGCGCTTCTTGATTTCGACGATCTCGCGCAGTGGCGCCCGGTCGCCGAGCGTGCTGTAGAGGCTTTCGACGACGATCAGCGTGCGGCTGGCGGCCTCGCCCAGGCGCGTCAGGCGGCGGTCGAGGTTTTCCGGGTCGTTGTGGCGAAAGCGGATCGTCGTCGCGTGGCTGAGCCGGCAACCATCATGGATGCTGGCGTGGCTGTCGGCATCGACGAGCAGCGTGTCGCCCTCGCCAGCCAGCGCAGACAGCGTGCCGAGGTTGGCTTGGTAGCCGGTCGAGAAAACGATCGCCGTTGGCCAGCCGAACGCGCTGGCCAACGAATGTTCCAGCGCGCGGTGCCCTGCGTAATTGCCGCTGGCCATGCGCGATCCGGTGGTGCCGGTGCCGAGCGATTCGATCGCGGCGATCGCCGCGGCGCGGCAATCGGCGTCGTAGGTCAGGCCGAGGTAATTGTTGGTGCCAGCGAGGATCACCCGGCGGCCGTTGATCGTGGCGGAGGTGGCCGAGTGCACCTCTTCCATCGGCGTGGCGATCGGTGCGACGAGGCTGTTTTCGGCCAGGCTGGCTGCCAAGCCACGCTGAACAGAGAATTTGTCGAGCAGGCTCACGCGGCGCCGTGTTTCAGCTGGACGATGCCGGCACAGAGTTCGTCGATGGTGCGCGCCTGAGCCATGGTTTCCACCGGGATCGACAGGTCGAGCCGGTCCTCGATTTCCATCACCAGGTCCATCACCTCGGCGGAATCCAGGTCGGCTTCCTGCGCGAGATCGGCGTCGCCCCGGATACCGGCGGCATCTGGGCGAATCACGCCCAGCGCTTCCCGGATGGTCGACTCAACCGATGCGGTTGTTTCACTCAAGGAAGGAGGTTCCACGGCAGCGCTGGACAAGACATTCACGACGCGGCGTTCTCGGCCTCAAGCGCCGCACGCCTGGCCTGGCCGACGAAGCGACCGCGGGACTCGCTGGGTTCCTCAGCGCTGCGGCGCTCGATGAACTCCTTGCGGGCCGTGCTGCGCGACAGCTTGCCCGACGAGGTTCGCGGCAGGGTGTGCGGCGGCACCAGTTCGATCACGCAATGGATGCCGAACTCCACGTTGATGGCCTGCTGCACCCGCTCGGCCAGGCTGGCCAGTTTGCGGGGATCGGCTTCCCGGCACTGCACGACCAGCACCGCGGATTCGCTGCCCTCGTCATCGGTGATCGAGAACGCCGAGGCATCGGTCGGACGCACTTCGGGTTGCTGTTCAGCGAGATGTTCCAGATCCTGCGGCCAGATGTTGCGGCCCTTGATGATCATCAAATCCTTCGCCCGACCAGTGATGTACAGCGAGCCATTCGCCTGGTAGCCGATGTCGCCCGTGTCCAGCCAGCCATCGGCCGACAGCACCTCGCGTGATGCCTCTGGGTTCCCGAAGTAGCCCGACATCAGGCTCGGGCCGCGCAGGTGGATGCGGCCGCAGCGGCGCTCCGGCAGGGGCCGACCACGCTCATCGCGAATCTCCATCTCGTAGCCCGGCAGCGGCTGGCCACAGTTGATGAAGGCCTTGCCTTTCACTGAAGTTCCTTCGGCCGCAGCGGCAATGGCTTCACCGTGATGCGCCAACCGATCGATGTCGACCACATCGCTGCGGGCGCCAGTTTCGAGCGGCGCGAAGCTGACCGCCAGCGAGCACTCCGCCATCCCGTAGCAGGGCAAGAAGGCCGTTTCATTGAAACCTGCCGAGGCCAGCACCGCGGCGAATTCATGCAGCGTTTCGGGGTGGATCATCTCGGCACCGACGCCGGCCACACGCCAGGCCGACAGATCCAGCGCTTCGGTGTCTGTCGGCCGCAGGCGCCGTGCGCACAGCGTGTAGCCGAAAGGCGGGCTGAACGACACCGTGCATCGGTTCAGCGACATCAGCTTGAGCCACAGCCGCGGACGCATCGCGAAATCGCGTGTCGGCAGGAAATCGACCGAACGCTGCGTGGCGACACACCCCAGCACGATGCCGACCAAACCCATGTCGTGGTAGTAAGGCAACCAGGAGCAGAAACGATCGTCTGGCGTCAACTGGAAGCCGTGGTTGAAGATGGCATTCAGGTTGGCCATCACCGCCGACTGGGTGATCATCGTGCCGCGCGGAAAGCGGGTGCTGCCTGAGGTGTACTGCAGATAAGCCAGTTCGCTGGGTTCGGGCGGCCGTGGCGTGGTGTCCAAGGCGGGCAGCGCTGAAAAATCCTCTGCAGTACCGACCAGCGTCAGCGCCAAGCCCTCGCTGGCCTCGCGCAGGAAGCCGACAAACTCCGGCGGTGCAAAAGCGGCCACGGCTTGGCAGTCCCGCACCAGTTGATGCAAATGACGGATGTAGGCTTCGCGCCCACCGAGGTGCACGGCAGCAGGCAGCGGCACGGGCACCAGCCCCGCGTACTGGCAGGCGTAGAACATCACCGCAAAGTCGGGGTGTGTGTGCGCCACGAGGGCCAGACGCTGACCGCGGCCCAGTGGCGCGAGGCGCCGTGCCATGTCGAGCGCACGCGTGCGCAATTCGCGGTAGGGCAGTGTGGCGATCAATGCGCCGCGGCCGTCGTAGTAATTGAAGCCGGAATCGCCGCCGGCCGCGTAGTCAAGCGCCGCCGCCAGAGTCGCAAAGTCCGCGCTGCGCAGTGCGATGCCGCTTGCGGTTGGGGTCACACTGGCGTGGGAGGGCTCCGCAACATTCACTGGAAGCACCTCTGAGGGCCATGTCGGCCTCGCAAGTAATCTTTCAACCCACACCCTTTCGTACTGCAAGCCTTCGGCCGCTGGGAAATGTAATTTGAGCGCGTCCGCGATGCAATCAAACTGTCATCGTCTGCACAACCTGTTGCGGAAACCGCCAACCCGGACCACATGGCAGTTGACTCGATCGCGCTATTTTGACCGATTGCCATCGTGTCACGCGGTGGTGGTATCCAGAAACGCCGCGAGCTGTTCCAGCGTGGGGTAGTCGAACAGGTCGGTGACCTGGACGCGCTGCGGAAACTCGCGCTCGATGGCCTCGTGGATGCGTGCCAATGTCAGCGAGTTGAGATCAATTTCCAGCAAATTGGTCTGCGGTGTCATTTGTCGGTCGACAACGAAGCCCGCGCAGATGTGCTGCAGCCGTTGCGCGGTCGGGGTTCCGCTGCGCGGCTCGGCGGCATTGTTTTGCGCCAACAGGCGCTCGATGTCGGCCAGGTCGGCATCGAATTCGCCGCCTGCAAACGCTTCGGCCAGCGCGTAGCGCTGCAGTTTGCCGCTGCTGGTTTTCGGGATTTGCCGAACGGGCACCACGTGCGCCACCTCGAGGCCCGTCTGCTGCAGGATCCTGCGCCGCAGCTCGATCACCTTGGGCAGAAAGTCGGCGATGTCACCCCGGTGAATGACAAAAAAGGCCAGTGCCTCGGTATCGACCTGCGGGCTGCGCACGCCGGCGGCGGCCACGCGGTTGGCCTCGATGCCGGCCACCTCGGCCGCAATGCGCTCCAGATCGTGCGGGTAGTGGTTCTGCCCGTTGATGATGACCAAATCCTTCGCCCGGCCGGCGATGACGAGCTGGCCCTCCGAGATGAAGCCCAGGTCGCCGGTGGACAGCCAGCCGTCGGGCGTGATCATGGCTGCGCTGCGTGCCGGGTCCTTGTAGTAGCCGGCCGTGACGTTGTCGCCGCGGATCATCACCAGTCCCAGCATGCGCTCACTGAGCACGTCGCCCGCCTCGTCGACGATGCGCAAACCGACGCCGCGCAGCGGCGGACCCAGTTTCACCAGTGTTGTCACCCGGCTGCCGTCGGGCGCATCGTGGCGCACCGGCTCGCCGACGCGCAGCCGCGATGGGTCGACGACGATGGTTTCGAGTGCGGCGCCGGGCGGCGCGAAACTGACGGCCACTGTCGCCTCGGCCAACCCGTAGACCGCAAACATGGCGCTGGCCCGCAGCCCATGAGGCGCCATGGTGCGCATGAAATGGCGGCAGACCTCGGCCGAGATGGGCTCTGCGCCGTTGAAGATCAGCCGGATCGACGACAAGTCGAGACCCTGAGGCGGACGGTGTGCGTACTGCCGGAGGCAGTGCTGGAAGCCGAAGTTGGGCGAGCACAGCACGGTGCAGCGCCGCTGACTGGCCAGCTCCAGCCACAGCAGCGGTCGCCGCGCAAACAGCTCGGTGCGCATGATGGCGTGGTTGATGTGGCCGGCAACCTGCGTCAGGTGAAAGGCGATCAGGCCCATGTCGTGCGACAGGGGCATCCAGCTCATGACGCAATCCTGCTCCGTGTAGGCAGCCCCTTCGATGATCGACGCGAGGTTCGCCGTGACGTTGCGGTGCGTCAGCATCACGCCCTTGGGGTCGCCTGTCGAGCCCGACGAATACTGAATGAACGCGAGGTCGCTCGGATTGGCTTGTACCGGCACGCCCGGCCGACCGACGATGTCGAGGCCTCCCACGACCAGCGCGTGAGAGCGCAGCTGTTGTCCTTCGGGCACCAGGCGCTGGGTCGCGAAGAAGCCGTCGAAACGCTCCAGCGTCGGCGCTTCAATACAGACCCGCGCTTGGTCAAGTTGCGCGAACACCCGCAGCAGCTTGCGCCAGTGCTCGTCTGCGACGCCTGGTGCCAGCGGCACCGCCACGATGCCACCCAGCACGCAGGCCCAGAACAACTCAACGAACCGTTCGTTGTCGGCGACGTACAGGATCAGCGGATCGCCCGGCTTCAAGCCAGCACGCTGCAGCGCGCCGAGGGTGCCGATGGCACGCTGGCGCAGCCGCCGAAAGCTCATGGTGCGTTGCTCGCTTTCGCCTTCGATGAAGGTGATCTGGCGATCCTCGCGCGCATCGGCGGGCAGCATCTCGGTGAGTGTCTGGAAGAACGGCATGGGTGTTTTTCTAGCGCGCCACAAGACGCATGTGGAGGTCGTGACGCGAGCGCAGGTTGACCTGGAATTCTGCCGCGGGCGGGACAGTGCCGTCGTATTGCAAGCGGAAGCGATCGGCCACCATGCCGAGGTGCATCGTCATCTCGGCCATCGCAAACGTGGCGCCGATGCAATACCGCGGCCCGGCGGAAAACGGCAGGTACGCAAAGCGATGGCGGGCATCGACCGCAGCAGGCTCGAAGCGCAGCGGATCGAAGGCCTCGGGCTGCTCCCAGTGCGCGGTCTGGCGGTGCAGCAGATAGGGGCAGATGAAGACATCGGTGCCGGCCGGCACGTGGAAGCCACCCAGCACGTCGTCGCCCAGCGCGCGACGGGTGAACAGCCAGCCCGGCGGGTACAGGCGCAAGGCCTCCTGCAGCACCTGCTCGACATAGGGGTGGCTGGCCGAAGACTCCTCGCCAAGTTCCGGTGCTGGAGCCTGGGCAGCAATGGCCGAGTGCAGCCGGGCCTCGACCTTGGGGTTTTGCGACAGCAGGTACCAGGTCCAGTTGAGCGCGCTGGCGGTGGTTTCGTGGCCGGCCACGATCAGCGTCATCAACTCGTCGAGCAGCGCGCGGTCGGGCATCGCCTCGCCGCTGTCCCGGTCGCGCACCTCCATCAACGTCGACAGCAGGTCCATCTCGATGCGCTGTTCCTTGCGCCGGGCCGCGATCATGTCCAGCACATGACGGGTCATGGCGCGGAATTTCGCGGCGAACGGCAGGTCGCGCCGGGTCTCGCTGGTCAGCAGATCGAACGGGTTGCTGCCGTTGGCGTCGATCAGGCGATCGAGGTCGGTGCCGAACAAGGCGCGCAGCACGATGGTCAGCGCCAGCTCGCTCAGATCGCGGGTCAGGTTGACCGGCTCGCCGCGCGCGGCGTGGCCGCTCCAGCGTTCGATCAGGTCGAGGTTGGCGCGGTGCATCAGCGCAGAGAAGCTGCGGATCACCTGGCTGTGGAAGGCCGGCTGCACCAAGCGACGCTGCCGCGACCACAACTCGCCCTCGCTGGCCATCAGCCCGTTGCCGAGCAGCACGCGCACCCGCTCGATGCCGATGCCCTTGATGTAATTGCCGCGGTGGGTCTGCAACACGCGACGAATGTCGTCGGCGTTCAGGATCACCAGGTTGTCGTTGCTGCGGCTTTGCGAGGCCAGCCGAAAGGTGTCGCCATAGCGCTGCGACAGATCCAGCAACAGGCTTGCACTTTCGTCGTTGGCGTCAAGGTCGTGGCGCTGCGGGGGGCCGGGGGCCAGCACTTCCTGAACCATAATCATTTTCTGTTTTGACTCGCAAATTGTGTCATGCGCACGACATGCGCCCCTGCCATGCCTGTGTCGGTGCTGATCACCTCCGAGTTCACGTTGTCACCCAGACTCGAAGCGCAATGGCTGGCATGCCTGCCACCGGCACGACGCACGCAAATCAGCGCGTGGCCCGATGGTCAGGCCCGCCATCGCTCACTGATCGGCAGTCGCTTGCTGGCCCATGGGCTGCCTCGGCTTGGTTTTTCGGGCGACGTGCTGGCCACGCTGCGATACCTCCCGCAATCCCGGCCGACGCTGGCGGTGCCGGTCTATTTCAGCCTGTCCCATTGCGAAGGGCGCATCGTCTGCGCGCTGTCGACGCAGGGCGCGGTCGGCATCGATGTCGAAGCGCTCGGTGGTCTGATCGCCGACGACTTTCGGCTGTACCTCAGCGCCGCCGAGCGCGCCTGGGCCGGGCGCAGTTCGCGCCGCTTCTATTCGGTGTGGACGCGCAAGGAAGCGGTGGCCAAAGCGGCCAGCGAGCGGGGTCTGCGCGACGTGGCGCGGGTCGACACGACGCCGACGGGGCAGTGCGCCGCCTTTGAAGGCCGCCTGTGGCATGTGACGATGGTGCCGGTCGGCCGACGCCACGTCGCCCACCTGGCCTCGGCCAGCCCCTCCATCGAGGTGAGCTGCCACCGCATCACCCGAGCGATGCTGGAGCGCGACGCAGCCGTCGCGCACGTTGGCGTGGCTCATTCAGGGCAAGTTGAGCTCGGTTGATAATGGCGTTTTCGTGAAAGTCAACCCCGTGACCAGACCTTATCGCGCGATCATCCTGAGTGCTGGCCAAGGCAGCCGCCTGTTGCCGTTGACCCAGCAGTTGCCCAAGTGCCTGATCGATCTGGCTGGCCGCAGCATGCTGGAGTGGCAGTTGCGCGCGCTGGACCAAATGGGTGTCGCCGAGGCCGTGATCGTGACCGGCTTCCACCCCGAATTGGTCGAGGACGAACTGAAGCGGGTGGTGCTGAAGCAACTGCGCGTGCGAACGCTGTACAACCCGTTCTACAAGCTGGCCGATAACCTCGCGAGCTGCTGGATGGCCCGTGCAGAGCTGAGTGGCCCGTGCATGATCTTGAACGGCGACACGCTGTTCGAGCCGGCCATCGCGGCCCAGCTGCTGGCCGCCCCAAGCGCGCCGATCACCGTCACCATCGACCGCAAGGCAGATTACGACACCGACGACATGAAGGTCGAGACCGAAGGCGATCGCCTGCGCGCGATCGGCAAGGCGCTGACTGCCGATCGCGTCAATGGCGAATCGATCGGGTTCCTGCGCTTCGATGCCGAGGGCGCAGCGCTGTTCGTCGCCGAGCTCGAACGCACGATGCGCACCCCCGAGGGCCCGGGCCTGTGGTATTTGTCGGCCATCAATCGCCTGGCGAATGCCGGTGCCGATGTGCGGGTGGTCTCGATCGAAGGCCTGCAATGGGGCGAGCTCGATTTCCCGGCCGATCTGGTTCAGGTGCAAGCCCTGGCCGCGACCTGGAACGTTGAAAACCAGGTGGCCTCGGCCACGGCTTGACCGTCAGGCTTTGATTGTTGCGACCCCGGGCGAAACCGATGGGTCGCGGAATTCAACGGCCAGCCAGTTCGCGCACCAGGTCCAGGTCTGCGGGCTTGTCGACATCAATGGCCGCACGCCCGTCCGTCATCTGCACGATGGCCAGTCGCGCGCCGCCCGCCAGCGCGCCCAGTCGCGCGGCGGCCGCCGACAGCGTCAACTGGCCCAGTCGGTAGCGCAGCGCGAACAGCCAGCCCAGGCGCTGCATCATCCGCAGCGGCTCCTTGCGATGGCGTTCCAGTTCGCGCCACAGCGCAATCACCCCCGCGGCGGCTGGCCGTGACATCAGGAACAGGTTGCAACCCGAGAAGTCGCCGTCGGCAAAGCGCAGCCAGGTGCGACGTGTGTGCGGTGCGGCTGCTTCCACGGCAGCGCGCCTGGCCAGCGCGGCAGTGACGTCGGCATCGGCGGGGCAGGCGGCCAGGAATTCTGTCAGCCAGGCGGTTTGCAGCAAGGCGTGGTCGGCGGTGGTCACCAGCAGCGGCACACCAAGGTCGGCCAGTGCCATCGCCACGGTGGCACTGGGGCCGTCGGCGGTGTTCATCGTGGACAGCGGCTTGCCGAGCACCGCGGGCTGTAGCCCCGGCAGGTCACGCAGCAACTCCGGTTGCTCGATCGCGATGACGATGCATGTGACCTCCGGCAGTGCGGCCAGGGCGGTCACCACGCGTTCGATCATCGTGCGACCACCGACCTCGATCAGCGCCTTGTGGCTGACACCGGCGTAGGCCGCCAGCGGATCACCGCCGCTGCGCGTGCCGGCCAGCACCAGCGCGGTCAGCGCTGTCACGGCGCGAGTCGCTTGTCGTAGACCCGGTAGGTCTTGTACGGGTCGCCGCCCAGCGATTCGATGACGTGCCGCATCGGCCGGTTGTCCTCGAGGATCCACGACAGCTCCACCCGGCGCACGCCCTTCGCGCGCAAGCCCTTGCGCAGCGAATCGATGATCAGAAACGGCGCCAGCCCGCCGGCCATGCTGCCGCTGAAGCTGCGCCGAATGCCCATCAGCGGCACCCTCGCTGTTTTTGCACCGGCACGCAACCGCCATAGCAGTTTGAGCCAGTTGAAGGGCAGCAGCCGGCCGTTGAAGTCGGCGATCAACTCGTTCAGGTTGGGCAGTGCGATGCCGAAGCCGACCGCCTCGCCGTTCATCTCGACAATCGCCACGCACGTCGGGTCGATCAGCAGCTTCAGGCTCTTGGCCATGTGCGCGATCTCGGCCTGCGTGAAGGCGATGAAGCCCCAGTTCTCGGACCAGGCGTCGTTGAAGATGGTGGTGACGGTGTCGAACTCTTCCAGGTAGCGCTTCTTGTCGAGGTGGCGCACCGTCAGCGCTTGCGCGGTGCGGCTGTCGATCTTGCGGCGGGCGGCGCGCGGCAGCTCGTGGTCCATGTCGTACATATAGGCGATCAGGTCCTTCGCCTTTGCATAGCCGAGGGCTTCGATGTGTGCTGCGGCGTAGCGTGGGCCGTGGCCCATCATCATCACCGGTGGCGTGTCGAAGCCATCGATCAGCAGCCCGGTCTCTTCATTGATCGACAGGTTGAACGGCCCCAGGATGTGCCGCTTGCCGCGCGCGCGCAGCCAGCCTTCGGCGGCGGCGAACAGCGCAGCGAACACCTCGCCATCGTCCTCCGCGGCAATCATGCCGAAGTGGCCCACGTCGGGGTCGGTGACCAGCCGATCGATCTGTGCGCTGATGCGCCCGACATCACGCCCGTCCCGACGCGCCAGCCAGAACTGCGTCTCCGCATGCTGGAAATACGGGTTCTTCGCGGGCGACAGCGCTTCTCGACGCTCTAGCACCAGCGGCGCGACATACGCCGGGTCGGCCGCATAGAGCTTCGATGGCAGCGTGATGAATCGATCCAGCGCAGATGCGCTTGTGACCGGGGTGACTTCGATGTTGCCCATCAAGCCGTCGGCCGCACCGGTTCGCGCACCAGAAAGCCCAGCCAGGCGGTGCGGCTGCTGTGCCAGGCGAGGGTCAGGCCCTGCCACGCGGTGATGATGTAGAGGCCTGCCGCGCCCTCGCCGATGAGCAGGCTGAACGCCATGATCGTCATGGTGATGTTGCGCCGCGCGATGAAGCTGCGCACCCGGCCGTCGAGCGGTGTGGTGGCATGCAGCGCAAAGCCGAGGCGCCACTTGGCGATGCCGAGCACGATGCGGTCTGCCACGTAAAAAACAGTGAGCCACACCGCTGCCTGGTACAGAGGATGATCCGAGGTGTGCGCTCCGAGCCCCCACGCAAACGCGAAGTACCAAAACGGCGGGTGCACGATGTCGATGCCATGGTCCAGCAGATTGCCGATGCTTGAGTCGGTGAGCGTCAGCCGCGCAAGTTTGCCGTCGACGCTGTCGAGCACGCTCATGCCGTAGGCGCACACAAAGCCGACGAAGAAGTCACCCTGTGCGAACAAGGGAACCGCGGCAATCGTCAGGAGGATCGACAGCACCGTTACCACATTGGGGTGTATCCCCAGCCGCACGCACAACCGCACCAGCGGCCACACCAGCGGCGGATAGACGTAACGCGTCAGCAGGTCGGTTGAACCCTTGTAGTTGTCCCAGAACATCTGCCTCTCCAGCCGCTTGCGGGTGGCGACATCGTTGACGGTGTAGATCCAGTACGGCAATGAGCGCCGCAGCTTGTTGATGTAGGCGGGGAACTCGGCGTCGGACAAGGGCGCGATGCGGCCGGCCGCCAGCAAGGCATCGGCCACTGCGCACAGGTCGGCAGCGTCGGCGGGGATGGCGTCGGCCACCTCGGGCGTCAAGCGCAGCACCACCGCCCGTTGCATGCCCTCGCCGCGCGCTGCCACGCAGCAGGGGCCTTCTTGGGCCAGCACGTCGATCAGCCGCGAATCGACCACATTCGCACCGTCCAGCGCCACCAGCGGGCCGTCGGCCAAGGCCTTGCGCAGGCGGCTGCCGAGCGCGGCGGCATCCCCATCGGCAATGGCAGCAGGCCATGCCGCGCAGGCGGCAGCCGTGCCCGACAACATCGCCGGCATCGACTGCAAGGGCTTGGGCACGCTGCGCCGCATGCGTTCGATCGGCGGCACACCGAAAAGCGTTTCGGCGCGAGCGACGCCGGAGGTGTCGATCCAAAATTTCATGGTCGTTCGCAGGCACGCAGCCGCAACAGGGCGATGGAGACAAAGAGCGCAGGCGCAGCGACTGCGGTGACGAGGGGTGGCAACTGGCCGCTGGAACCCAGCGAGGCCAAGATGCCGTCGACGAGGAGAAAAGCCAAGCCGAATGCGAGGGCCAGCATCATCGCCCCGCCACCGCCCGAGCCGCGTGTTTTGGTGGCCGCCGTCGGCATCGCCAGCAACAGCATGACGAAAACGCCAAACGGCGCTGCGTACGAACGGTACAAGGCAGTTTGGTAGTAGCTGAGGGGCTGTGAGCCGACGCGTGCGCCGATGATCACATCGTTCAACATGATACTGGACAGGTACGGGCGCGTCACACCCAGGCGCAGCACCTCATCGGGGTGCAGATTGGTCTGCCACTCGCGGGCGTCGTCGTGCACGGTCTGAATTTTTCCAGCCGCGAGGCGCAGCTCGGTCACGTCGCTGAGCTGCCACGCCCGGCCGTCCCAGCGCGCGCTGGCGGCACGCAGTCGCGAACTCAGCAAGCCCGCCTCGCGCTCGTACAAACGCACGCCTTGCAACTGACGGCCGTCGGGGCTGAAGGTGTCGATGGCGACCAGCCCGGCGCTGGTGTGAGCCCACAGCCGTGCGGGTGCTTTCTCGTCGGGCGGCGTGCTGGCGCTCCACCAGCGCTTCAACTCGATCTCTACCGGCGGCAGCACCAGTTGCTGCATGGCGACCTGCACACCGGCGATCACCACGAACACCGGCAGGAGGTAGCCCAGCATGCGCATCAGGCTCACACCGCTGGCGCGCATGGCGGTGATTTCCAGCGTGCGTGCCATCGCGTTCAGGGCCGTCATGGTGCCCAGCAGCACCGCCAGCGGCAGGGCCAAGCCCAGCTCGGCCGGCAGGCGCAGCAGCGCGTAGTACATCAGCGCGCCGACACCTTGCCCGCGGTCGAGGATTTCGGAGGTCACATCCAGCAATTCGAGCAACTGCATCATCGCGGTGAGCACCGCCAGCAAGGCCAGGATCTGCACGCCGACGCGCCGCTGCAGGTAGGCGGGCAGCTGCCGCCTCATGGCCGAGTCGCCGCTGTCGGGCGGGTGCGGCTGCCTGCGCGGGCGCGGCCGCGATCGATCAGGCCCTCGAAGGCCATCACCGCGCGCAACACCGGGTTGTCGCCCGGCCACGCCAGGCTGCGACGAAAGATCCACAGGCTCAGCAACGCAAACATCGCAAACGGGATCCACACCGCCGCAGCGGCCGGCAAGCGGCCTTTGTCGCCCAGGCTTTCGCCGAACTGCAAGGCGTGATCGACCGCCAGCAGCGCCACCGTGGCGAAAACGACACCCGGCGTGCGGCGGCCCCGTTTGGAGGCCATGCCGAGCGGCAGGGCGAGCAGCGGCAGAAACGGAAAAATCAGCGCCCGCGCCAAACGACCGTGGAATTCCGACGCGGCTTTGGGCTGGTTCGGCAGCTGCATGTCGCGCCAGAGTTCGGCCAGGGTCAGCTCGCGCACCGAGCCGCCGCGCGGCTCCAGGGGGGTGGCCTTGGGGGACAGGTCGCGGTCGGACAAGCCGTGCGCAAAACTGGAGATGGTGATGGCGTTGCCGCTGCTCGTTGCACCGGATGCAGCGCCTGCGACCGCTCCGACGCGCTCATGCAAGACCTGCCCGTCTTCGAATTGCATGTGCAAGCCCTCGGGCGACGGCACGATTCGACCGCGCGGTGCCGTCAGGATTTTCTCGCCACCCGGCGTGCGCTTGGCCATGAAGACGCCGGTCAGGCCGCGCCCGTCGGCATCGATGGCATCCGCGCTGAAGGTGATGCCCTGCCCGATGTCGACAAAGCGGTTTTCTTCGACCCGCGCATTCCAGGTGGTGGCGAGCACCCGGTTCACCACGACGTGGTAGCTGTAGCGCGCCAGCGGCTGCAACTGTCCATAGAGGTAGATGCTGAACATTGCCAGCAGCACCGCCAACACGAAATAAGGCGCGGTGATGCGGGCGATCGAGCGGCCGGTGACCAGCATCACGTCGAGTTCGTTGTCGTCGCACATGCGGGCGGCGGCCATGAAAATGGCGGCGGTGAAGGCCATCGGCAACGCCAGGCCCAGGTAGTGCGGCACCAGCGTGGAGGCCATCAACAGCACGCTGGCCGGCCCGGCACCGGCCGACGCGGCCAGATCGAACAGGCGCAGCAAGCGTTCGAGCAATTGCGCCAGCAGCAGCGCTGCCAGCGTCAGCGCCAGCGGTCCGGCGATCTGGCGCAGCGCGTAGCGGTCGAGTCGATCGAAGGCGAGCCAGGAACGCAAAGCGCGCGTTCCTATCCGGCAGCGCGCAGCCAGGCCGCGCGCAGCGGCAGCAGCAAGGCAGCGCTGGCCGCGGCGTCGAGCGACACGGCCGCATCGAGCGCGGGCGGGCCGGGCCAGCCGGCGTCGTGGAACTCGCTGCCGCCAAAGTGGCGGCTGCCGTCGTAGCGCGGGATGACATGGAAATGCACGTCGGGATCGACCATCATCAGCATCAGGTAGTTGATGCGTTCATACGCCACCACCTCGCGCAGCGTGGCCTCGATGCGGCGCACCACGCCGCGCATCTCGGCATAGGCCTGCGGGCTGACATCGGCAAAGGCAAGCACCGGTTCACGGCACACCAGCACCAGCGAGCCGAGCGTGGGCTGCTTCGGCCGCAGCAGCACCGTCCAGGCGTCGGTCTGTGCGAGTCGGGTGTGGGGGTCGCCGAACTTGGTCTCGGTCGCCGTCGGTTGCGTCACGTCAGCCATGGTCGGTGGGGTCATCCTTCAAGCTGAGCGATTATCGCCCGCGCCCTGCGTGCCACGGGGCAAACACAGCTCGTAGGCACCGTCGGTCTTGAATGCCTGCGCTGACACCGACCAGCGTCGCACGGTGACCTCGATCCGGCGGTCGAGCGCATGGCCGATCAACCGCAGGCGGTGCCAGCGCGCGCCCTGATCCTGCGGGTTCGGCACGGCGGTGGACGACGGCACGCACAAGCACGGGATGGCCTCGCCCGGCCCGGCAATCGCATCCAGCCGCGCATCGCGCGCATGGCCGTGCAAGACCAGTTCGGCCCCGGCGCGCTGGAGCACGGCGCGCAGTTCATCGCCATCGGCCAGTGCCTTGCGCCAGCCGATGGCGCGCATGGCGGCCGGGTGATGCAGCATCACGATGCGCACCTGCCCGGCCGCACCTTCGGTGGTGAGCAAGCGCTCGAGCCGCGCCAACTGATCGGCGCCCAGTCGGCCGCGCGCCAGCAAGGGCGCGGTCGGCAACGCCGAATTGAGGCCGATCAGCGACACCTCGCCCACGCGATGCACGAAAGGCCAGCCCGCTTGCAGCCGCGTCCAGGCGGCCCACAGACCGAGGCCTTCGGCAGCAGGCACCGGCACCAGTGCGTCGTGGTTGCCCGGAACCAGGCTGATGCGCTCGGCCGGTGCCAGCGCCGCCAGCCAGTCGGCCGCCTGCCGGAATTCACCGGGCAGCGAGAAGTTGGTGATGTCGCCGGTGACCAGCACCTGGCCCACCGCATGGGCGCGCACGTCTTGCGCCAGCGCGGCGAGGACATCGCCGCTTTGCACCGCGTGTCGCCGTCGCCACGACCAGACGCTGAGTTGCCGTTTCGACAGCCGCTGGCCGATGGACAGATGCGGCTCGAAGGGCAGGTGCAGGTCGGAAATGTGGGCGAACGTCAAGTCGCTCATCGATAATGCGCGGCTGTTGATTTGACTCGCTGTCTCGCTGTATCGGTGACCGTGCCTTGGGAATTCACCCTCCGATGATGCCAAAAGAATTTTCGCCACCAGGCAGCGGGCTCGGCTCTTGAGCGCCGCGCCCACGCCTCCCCGCGGCACGGCCGGCATCGTTGTCGGTGACTCGCCGTTGCGCTTGTGGGGACTCACGTCGACACAGCGGCTGCAACGTCAATTGGCTCGCGCCAACGCGGCAGTGGACACGCCTGATGCGCAACGGCTGGTGCTGCTGCGCGCCGACTGGGTCTATGACGACGCCTTCGTGCGCAGCCTCGCTGCGGCCGATGAAGACCTGGCACTGACAGCGCCCGATGGCGGCGTGATTGCGCTGGGCCTGTCGGCCGCAGTGGCCGGTGCAACCGACGCGTCCGCGTTGCTGGCCGACCATCAAGCGCCCGCCGGCGCCCGCCGCGTCACCCCCGAGCAATTGGCCGACGGCTACAACGACGTGCTTCGCAAGCGCGAGCCGCCCTACCTGATGCCGCTGGTTGCCGCTGACCTTCCGGCGATCGAGAAGCGCATCTTCGCGGGCTCCTACAAGGGCGTCTCCGATGTCGTCACGCTGTACGCCTGGCCGGCCCCCGCGCGCGCCGTGACGCGTTGGTGCGCCCACAACGGCATTTCTCCGAACCAGGTCACCTCGGCCAGCCTGGTGCTGGTGTTTGCTGCGATGGCGTTGTTCTGGACCGGCCACTACGGCTGGGGCATGGTCGCCGCCTGGGTCATGACGTTTCTCGACACCGTCGACGGCAAGCTCGCGCGGGTGACGCTCACCTCGACCCGCTGGGGCAATGTGTTCGATCACTCGATCGACCTGATCCACCCGCCGTTTTGGTGGTGGGCCTGGATCGTCGGTCTGCCTGCCGCGGGCTTCAGCCTGCCGCATGCGAGCTTGGTGCTGACGGTGATCGTCGCTGGCTACGTGTTGCAACGCATCGAGGAAGGCATCTTCATGGCCTGGTTCAAGATGGACATGCATGTCTGGCAGCGTTTCGACAGCTGGCTGCGTCTGTACACCGCGCGGCGCAATCCGAACCTGCTGATCCTGAGTGCCTCCTTGTTTGCCGGGCGTCCTGATCTCGGCATCGTCGTGGTCGCCTGGTGGACGGCGCTGTGTCTGTTCATCCATGCGCTGCGCATCGTGCAGGCCGCTTGGGCGCGGCGGCGCGGGCCGCTGCGGTCGTGGCTGGCGGCGTGAACGAAGACGCGCTGCGCGGCATCGTGGCCGAGGAACTGCGGCGCGAGCTGCCACCGGCGGTGACCACGCTCGCCGCCAAGCTCGCGGAGCGAGCCCACGGTGCGGCAGCCGCGGTGCTGTTCTACGGCTCCAACCTGCGCGACGCGCGACTCGACGGGGTGCTCGATTTCTATGTGCTGCTCGATCGTGTCAGCGCCTGGCCGGGCCCGCGGCTGGCCGCACTCGCCAATCGACTGTTGCCACCGAATGTCGGCTACACCGAGGCCACGGTGGAGGGCCAGCCCCTGCGTGCGAAGTACGCGCTGATCAGCGTCGCTCAGTTCCGCCGCGGCGTGTCGCCCACGGCACTCGACACCACTTTGTGGGCGCGCTTCTCGCAGCCTTGCTGTTGCGCCTGGGCGCGCAGCGATGCCGATCGCGAGGCCGCAACCGATGCGGTGCGGCAGGCGGTGCTCACTGCCGCGGGCTGGGCCGCCGAACTGGGGCCCGCGCGCGGTGATGCGCTGGCGTACTGGCGGGCCTTGTTTGCCCACACCTATGCTGCCGAGTTGCGGGTCGAAAAAAGTGCGCGTGGCGACGATCTCGTCGCGCGGGATGCCGAGCGCTACGCACGGCTGCTGCCCGAGGCTTGGCACGCTGCAGGGATCGCTTTCGAGTCCACCGCGCAGGGCCAACTGGCGCCGCGGCTGTCGCCGTCTTCGCGTGTCGCAGCCGCGCGCCGCTGGGCCGTGCGCAGACGGCTGGGCAAGCCGCTGAACATCGCGCGGCTTTTGAAGGCCGCATTCACCTTCGATGGTGCGATGGATTACGCGCTGTGGAAAGTGGAGCGCCATTCAGGCGTCAGACCCGAGGTCACGGATTGGCAGCGCCGCCATCCGCTGCTGGCCGCACCGGGGCTTTATCGACGCTTGCGCAAGCTGAATGTGTTGCGATGACGGCATTGATCACACCTCAGCGTGAGGCGCTCGCCTACCGCGTCGCTTGGTGGTACGCCTCGAACGACCTGCGTCAGGCCGCCGCGCGCATGCGCGCCGCCCTGCTGATGCCGCTGCTGGCGCAGCGTGGTGTGGCGGCGGAGTGGCTTCAGCGGGGCGAAATCCAGCGCTACGATTGCGTGGTGGTAGCCCGCCGTTACGACGGCGACACGGTGCGGTTGTTGCGTCAATTCAAGCAAGGCGGCGGGCGGGTGGTGCTCGACCTCTGCGACAACCACTTTCTAGCCGCCTCGCAACGCGCCAAGCACCTGCGCCGGGTGGACAACTTGCGGGTGCTGGCGGAGCTGGCCGATGTCGTGGTCACCGCCTCAGCGGCGCTGGCGCAGATCGTCAGCCGCGAGTGCCCGGCCGCGCGGCGGGTGGTGGCCATCAGTGACATGCCGGATGATTTAGGCATCGTCACCGCCCCACTCTGGCAGCGCGCCTTGCAGGGTTGGCAGCTGGCCCGCGAGCGCGCGCACCTGGCCCGCGTGGCAGCGCCCGGCGTGTGCCGACTCGTCTGGTACGGCTATGCGACCAAGCGCCAGAAAGACGCGGGCATGGACGAGTTGGCGCGCCTCGTTCCAATGCTGGCCGCGCTGGGTCGGCAACACCCACTGCACCTGAGTGTCATCAGCAACAGCGCTGCGCGCTACCGGCAACTGATCGCGTCGGCCCTGCCGTCCAGTCGCTACATCGAATGGAATGCCAGTACCTTCGACCCCCTGCTGCGCATGCAACACATCGCGCTCATTCCGGCCAGCGCGCACGAATCCACCGCCTGCCGCAGCGACAACCGCGTCGTCACCGCCTTGCGCGCCGGCCTCGCCGTGGTGGCCGATCCGGTGCCCAGCTACGCCCCTTATGGTGAGGTGATCCAGCTCGGTGCCATGGACGACGGAGTGCGGCGGTATGTGAGCGATCCCGCATGGCGCAGTGCCGACGCGGCACGCGGGCAAGCGATGGTGGCTCAAGCAGACCACGCCGAACAGGTGCTCGCACAATGGCGCGATGTGTTTGCCCTGTGAACCGATGAATTCCGCCCCGCGTCGCCTTGTTGATGTGTCCGCCTCGACGCTTCCATCCGGCGAAGCCAACGCCGTGCGTGAGGCGCAGATGTGCGGTGCCTTTGCTGAACTTGGGGTGGCGTTGCGCGGCAAGCCCGGCGTCGGTGGCGGCGCATCTGCGAAGCGCCCACCCTGCGCGGTCTGGTCGTCACCAGCTTCTAGTGATCGATGAAAGGGGATTCCCAGTAATGAAGGCAATACGCAAAGCAAAGAAAATTATTTCCGAGATTTCCCACGCCTTTGCGGTGGGACGACATTGGCGCGAAGTCGTACTCCCTGAACTGGCGGACGGCACACCCACCCGTTATATAACGGTGGCTGCCTGTATCAAAAATGAAGCTATTCGTCTGGCGGAATGGTTAGAGTTTCATCATCGGCTTGGAGTTGAGCACTTCATACTTTACGACAATGGCAGCAGCGACGACCTCCAAAGCGTGTGCAAGCCCTACATCGCGACAGGTTTGATCACGCTCATACCTTGGCAAAATTTTTCAGTTTTTTTGAATCAACAACGCGCCGCCTATGCCCATGCGCTGATGAATTTTGGCGCATTGACAACCTGGATGGGCTTTTTTGACATCGACGAGTTCATGTTCCCCGTCGAAGCAGCGTCCTTGAATAGTGTGCTTCGTGAGCGGGAGCACATACCGGTGCTTTCCGTCTGCGGCATCAATTTCGGCACCGGTGGTCACCGGATTCGTCCTCTGGCGGACGTGACACGCAGTTACCGGATGGGCGTTCCAATGAGCAGCCAGCGCGAACATTCAGTATTGCTGAATACCAAGTCATTTGTCCGGCCGCATCGTGTCGAAGCCGTCGTCAGTGCGCATTGGTTTCGCATCAAAGGAGATTCTGCAATTGGTTACACCGAAACGGGTCGACCCCTCTTCGGTAAGCCTCACAAACAAGCAGATGTGCTTAGTTGCGACATCATCCGTTATAATCACTATTTTACTCGGTCACTTGAGGAATTTGAGTACAAATGCGGCGGAACCGACGTCAGGGGTACCGCATCTATTTGGAACAATACTCGCATTCGCCGTCAGGGCATGTTTAATCTGCTGGAAACTCTGGGTCAAGAAGACCGGGTAATCGAGCGGTTGCTGATGCCCGGTTGCGAAACTCAACCGAAATCTTCGTCTGTCTTGGCCGGTACCTGAGACGCGACGACCTTGTATCGCAGGCCTTCAGAGGGACGGCAGACGCTCGCGGAGCAAGTCGCAGACCTCGCGCACGGCCCCTGCACCACCCTTTGCCGCACAGACATGGCCGACCGCACCGCGCACCGCCGGCACGGCATCGGCCGGGCAGCACGACAGCGCCGCAGCGCGCAGGCCCGGCAGATCGTTCAGGTCGTCACCGATGTAGGCGGTTTGCGTGAGGGGTATCTGCCAACGCGTGCCGTGTTCGTGCAACCAGGCGAGCTTGTCTTTCACGCCGGGGAAGTAGTCGGTGATGCCGAGCTTGCGCATGCGCGCAGCCACCGCGGCGCTGTCCTCTGCCGTCACCACACACACCCGCACCCCGGCATCACGCAGCATCAGCATGCCTTTGGCGTCGCGCGTGTCGAACTTCTTGAGCGCCTCGCCGTTGCCGTCGTAGTACATGCCGCCGTCGGTCAAGGTGCCGTCCACGTCGACGATCAGCAGGCGGATGTCCTCATAGGCTGCCGGCGCGCGCCCTCGCAGCAGGCCTTCGATGAGCGGCCAATCAGCAGGCTCATCCAGTTCAGCGGCGCAGGCGTCGTCCATCACGTGCACGCCGATGCGACCGCCCAAGCGCACGCCAGTCGCATCGAACAGCGCGCGGCGGGTGTAGTAGAAAGCGCCGTTCTCCATCACCGTGCCGGCGAAATCCTGACGGCGCGGGCGCTGCGTGGGGTCGTAATTCAGCGGCTGGCCGTCATGGCGCCAGAAAAAGCGCTTCACCGCCACGCCGGTCAGCAGCGAATCCAGCCCTTCTTGCTCGAAGCGGGCGCGCGCGGCGCGAAAGTCTTCGGCCTGCGTGAGCGGTGAGGTGGCCTGGATCAGGGCCAGCACATCGCAATCGATGTGGGTCGCCAGCTCCTTCATCACCGACTCGCTGCTGGCGGTGTCGGTGGCGTTTTCAGGGTCGCGGTCGATGACTTCGATGCGCGAGCCGAAACGCGCGCGCGCATCGTCGCGGATCGCCGCTGAATCGGAGGCCACATAAATGGCGTCGAAGCAGCCCGACGCCAGTGCCGCCTCCAGGCTCCAGGCGTACAGCGGGCGCCCGGCCATCGGGCGCAGGTTCTTGCCTGGGATCGACTTCGAGCCGCCGCGCAGCGGCAGCAGCGCCACCCAGCGCATCAGCGCAGATGGACGCCAGGCAGCCGCTTGAGCTTGGCGCGCTGCGGGGCTTCGATGTCGAGGATGGCGGTCGGTTTGGCCGTCAGCGCACTGGCCACCGCGCGCAGATCACGCACCAGCTTGCGCAAGCCATCGGGCTCCAGCGATGCCGAGTGGTCGGTGCCCTTCCAGGTGCGGTCGATGGTGAAATGCCGCTCCACCCAATTGGCCCCCAGCGTCACCGCCGCGACGTCGACTGCGATACCCAGGTGGTGCCCCGAAAAGCCGATGTCCTGTACGCGGTGGGCGTACAGCTCGCGCAAGCGCGCCACTTCGAGCAGACAGACCTGGTCGAACGGCACCGGGTAGCCAGAGGTGCAGGCGTAAAGCACCACACGGTTTTGCACGCCGAGGCGCTCGAACAGGGCCACGATGTCTTCTTGCTCGTCGGGCGTGGTCATGCCCAGCGAGAGGTGGATCTCGCCGTCGTAGTCGCGGGCCAGCAACTCCAGCATTTCGAAGTGAAGGTTGCAGGCCGATGGCACTTTCAGCATCGGCGGGTTCAGGGCCACCATCTCTTGTGCCGATGTCATGTCCCACACCGAGGTCGAGTAGCCGATGCCGAACTCCTCGCACCAGCGCTGGATTCGACGGTGCTGGTCGACATCGAATTCGAGGAATTCGCGGTGCGCGCCGTAGGTGTCGCCGTAGCTGTGGGCGGGGTTGGGGTGCGGTGCGTTGTATTCCGCAGACGTCAGCAGCTCATGGTTGCAGCGCTTTTGAAACTTGACGAAATCGGCGTTGGCAAACCGTGCCGCCGATTCGATCAGGTCGCGGGCAATGCCCATGTCGCCTTTGTGATTGCAGCCGATTTCGGCGATGACGCGAGGACGTGGTCGATGGCTCACAGCTTGACTCCTTGGTGATTGAGATGCGGCGAGGTCGCCGCGCTGGCCCGAGGCAGCGCCTGCCCCGCACGGCGGGTCGCGGCTTCGGGGTCCTGGATGAAAAAAACGTGCGGCGAACGGGCGGCAGCCCGCACGCTGCCGAAGCGACCCAGCTCCTTGCCCAGGCGGGCGATGCGGGCATTCAATTCAGCCACCGTCACGCCGGGGAAGCGGTGAGCATGGAAAGCGTCGCCGTCACGACTGTCGCGCCGCAGGCCGCTGAGTCGTTTGACCAGCGTGCGGCGGTGACCGCTGAGCCAGGCCTTGAGCCAGCGCCCTGCGGCCGGACGCGGTGGGGCGCGGTCAGCGTGGCCGCGCTCGATCAGGGCATCGAGCACCCGGTCACAGGCCAAGGGGCCTCGGGTTGCGGCCAGATGGCGGCCGAACAGACGCTCGCGCACCGCCTCGTCGACCAGGCCGCGTCGGCCGTCCAAAATCTCCGCCAAGGCATCGCGCACGGCTTGCGGCGTGTGCGCGGCATGGCTGAGCCCGTTCGGCAGGTGATAGTCGTAGGCCTCTGAGGTGACCGGCATGTAGCTGACCGCAGGCGTTTCCAGAACGCTGGCCTCGACCGCCGTGGTGCAGCCGTTGTGCAGCAAGACGCGGGCAGCCATCAGCCACGGCACCACATTGCCTTGGTGCGTGACCTCGACCTGCGGACAGTCGGCAAGTACCGCGCGCCAGGCCTCGTGGTTCTCCGACGGATGAGGGCGCAGGACAATGCGATGCCCTGGAAACCAGCCCGCCAGCTTGGGCAACAGCGCACGGAAATGATCGAAGATGGCCTGCTGATGCGCCGCCATGCCGATGGCGAACTCGAGGCTCATGCCACGGCCGGTGCGGCCAATCTTGGCCTGGCCCAGCACATCTCGACCGATCAAGTTCATCGACGGCAGATAGTTATTGACGAACGAGAAGTTGGTGTTGATGAGGATGAAGTCCCCATAGCGCTGCTTGAGTGCCGCCACCTCGGGTGCGAAATAGCCGCGCACTTCGGGGCGCAACAGATCGATGCGCGGATTGCCGGTCACATGCACCGGCGCACCTCGGTAGCCGGGGTAGCTGGCGAAGAATTCGGCGTCATCCGCGCCCCACGCGAACAAATGATCGATCACCCCGAAGGTGTTCTCTGAATAACGCCAGCCGTAATACTCCGGCGAGGTGTAGCGCACCAGGCTTTCTTCGTCCCAGGCCACGATGGCGTGGCCCAGACCATGAATCATTTTCAGCATGCGCCAACTCACCGCCGTCATGCCCTTGGCCATGAACAGGCCGCGCGGCAGGTGGTGCATGGCCAAATTGACATAGGTGCGCGAGCCCAGTACCACCGGAATACCCCGCTCGGCCGCCGCACACGCGAGCAGCAGTTTGGCGTCGAGTTCGCGCACCTGGTTCTCGACCGGAAGGATGAGTGTGGAGGGGCTGATCGTCATGAACGTAAGGGGAATCTGTCTGCGCTGCTGAAGGGTGCGCGTTGCACCACGCGCAGAGGAAGCGCCCCAACCGTCTCCGGTGGACGATCGGGGGGTCGCCGTAACCTCCGCTGCGGCATTGCGAATCATAGCTTCCAGCCCACACCCAGCAGCCGCTTTCCTACAACCAGCGTCTGGCCCGGTACCAGGCCACCGCATCGGCAAACCCGGTCTCCAGATCGAAGTGCGGAGCCCAATCTGCTGCTGTGGCCAGCTCGCTGGCAGGCACCGACCAGTCTTCGTGCCGCAGCTCACGCAGCTTTTGCGAATGGAGCATGTTCGCGGCGCCGAGCCACCGGCCTGCATCGCCCGCCAGCGCCACCGCACGCAGCAGCGCATGCGGCGCGCGCACCAGGCGTGCACGCTCGTTGCCTACCGCGCGGGCGGCTGCGCCCAACACCTCGTCCCAGCGGTAGCCTTCGGGCCGCGCATCAGCTGCAGTCAGCACCTGCCCGCTCGGCGGCAGGGCGGCCAGCCGCTCAATCAGGCGCACCAGGTCGTCCACATGGATCATCGCGGCGCGCGCGCTTGCCGAGCCGAGCAAGGGCACGAAGCGCTGTCGGGCGAGCTGGAAAAACACCAGCGTCTCGCGGTCGCCAGGGCCATACACCGCCGGTGGGCGCAGCACCGTCACCCGCTCGCCGAGCAGCGCGAGCGCGGCGTCCTCGCCCGCACGTTTGCTGGCGGCGTAGTCGGACAGCAGGGGTTCGCGCGCAGCGAGGCTGGAGACATGCAGAAAGTGCGCTTGCGGTGAGATGCGCTTCACCACCTTGGCCAGCGCCGCGGTGCCATCGCGATTGACCTGGAAGAAGCCGCTGCGCGTTGCGGACTTGATCAAACCCGCGACGTGGATCACCGCGCTCGCGCCCTCCACCAAACGCTCAAGCGCTGCCTTGTCGCTCAATGATCCGGCGACGATCTGCAATGGGCTGCCCCGCCACTCCGCCACGCTCGGATCGCGTCGCAGCAGCAGCCGCACTTGACAGCCGCTCTCGACCAGCCTGCGAACCAGATGGCGGCCGATAAAGCCGCTCGCTCCCGTCACGGCCACTCGCGGTGCATCGGCTGGCTCAGGTTCGACGCGGTGTGGCGATCTGTTCATCACTTCGGTAAGACGAGAGGGAGAGAGCGTTACCGCCAGGCGCGCGCACTGTTCTTAAGTTACCGCGGTGCCATTGGAAACTTGCACCAACGGCGGTGGTGCCAGCTCCAGAGCTGCGGCGCGCGCAGCACCTGTTGCTCGGTCACGCCGACCAGAAATTCGACATCGGTTTGCAGCGATTCGCGGCTGATCGCCAGCGGTGCTTCCAGGGTGAAATGCCACAGCGGCGTGGCGGCCAGCGCCACCAGCGGCAGCACCGGCGCACGCGAGGCGCGGGCCAGCTGGGCCGGGCCCGCGGTCATCGGCATGTCTTTGCCGAGAAAACGCAGCCGCACACCGTCGGCCGCCTTCTGCACGCCCTGGTCCATCATCACCACCACCACACGGCCATTCTTGAGGCTGCTCAGCATCTGGCCGTAGGCGCGCAGGCCGCCATTGGCCAGGATGCCCTGGATGCCGTAGTGCGCCAGACCGCTCTCGAAAAAACCGGCCGACATCATGCGCGCCTTGCGGTACACCAAGGTGACCGGCCAGCCCGCCTGCGCCAGCCGGATCATCGCCAACGTGGCGTTGCCCATGTGGGTCGCCAGCACGATCGCGCCGCGCCCCTCGGCCATCGCGGCGCGCAGGTGCTCCAGGCCGTCGAGCCGGCAGCGGGCGACCAGCATGTCTTCGTTCTGGCGGCGGTCGAACATGGCCATGATTTCCAGCAGGGCCCCGTTGTTGACCCGGTACGCCTCGCGCAGCAAGGCCTGCACCGACGCCGCGTTGTGGGGACGCCCCAGCAGTTGCGCCACCTCGCTTTGCAGCCGCCGCCGGGATTGCCAAGCGAAGCGGAATTGCAATTCCCCCAGCCAGTGGCCGACCGTGCGCGCGCGTGCGAAACCCACCACGCGCAGCAGCGCCAGCAGGCTCAAAAACATCAGGCGGCGGCGCGCGCGCCGCAAGGGCAGTGGCAGTTTCATTCAACGGGCGGCCGACAGCTCCGCCATCACGTCCTCTCGCTGCAGCACCGAAATCTGCCCATCGGCCAAGCGGCAGATGCAGTCGGCGGCCTGGATCAGCAGGTCCTGGTGGGCCACGGCGAGGATCGTCAGGCGGCCCTTCAAGTGGCGCACGGTCTCGATCACCGCCGCTTGCGCCTCGGGGTCGAGGTGGCTGGTGGCCTCGTCGAGGATCAGCAGGCGCGGCTCATGCACCAGCGCACGCGCAATTGCCAGCCGCTGCCGCTGGCCGCCCGACAAGCGCGAGCCGCCTTCTCCGACGCGCGTTTGCAGCCCTTCAGGCATCGCATCGACGAAGTCGAGCGCATCGGCGGCGCGCAGCGCGTTGCGGATTTGCGCCTCGCTCAGGTCGGTCTCGCCGAGCGTGACGTTGTAGGCCACCGATTCGTTGACCATCACCGACTCCTGCGGCACGTAGCCGATTTGCCGTCGCCACTGGCGCAGATCGAGTTCGGCCAGCGGCACGCCATCGACCAGAATGCGCCCGCCCGTGGGTTGCAGCAGCCCGACCACCAAATCGAGCAAGGTGGTCTTGCCCGCGCCCGACGGGCCGATGATGACGGTGAGCTGCTGGGCCGGCAGATCGAAGCTGCCATGTTCGACGATCGGGCGGTTCTGCCCGTGGGCGAAGGTGACGTCATCGAAGCGGATGCCGGTGGTGAGTGCCACGGATTTCTCGCCACCGCGCAGTTCGACCTGCACGCTGGCGGTGGCGATGGCATCGATGATCGACCAGTAAGCGCTTTCGCGCACCACCACCTGCTGGTACGCGCGCTGCGCCTTCGACAGGTAGCTCACTGTGCGCGCGAGCAGGAATACCATCACGAGCACCTCGGCCAGCGGCATTTTCAGCGCGTAGAGACTGAGGAAAAAGCCTGCCCCGACCAGGATCGCCAGCAGCGGCTCCTGCAGCGCGGCCATCGCCTCCTTGCTGACCACTTGCCGACGCAGCGCCTTGCGCAGCGCGCGGGTCTGGTCGCTGAGCAGCGCATCGACGTGGTCTTCGCGGCCCATCGCCTTGAGCGCCTTGGCTGCCGCCAGTTGCCCGCCCATCACTGTCAACAGCGATTTGAGCAGATGGGTTTGCTGCCGACCGGCCTGACGCGAGGTGCGCACCAGCGTTTGCATCAGCGCCAGCAGCACGGCGCCCGCAATGGCGGTGGCCAAGCCCGCCTGCCAGGAAATCGACAACGCAATGCCGAGGAAGATCAGCCCGTTGATCAACAAGGCAAACATTTCGGCGCTGCACTGAAACGCCTCGGCGGCGCGCTGCGCCTCGTTGGCGACCGCGTTCGACAAGCGCCCGACCGACTGCTGCAGGTAGTGCGCCCAGCGTGCTGACAGCACCGAGCGGATCAGACTGAGTCGCAGATCGGTGGCGATGTTGGCCACGGTGAAGCCGATCTGCCGGTTCGCCACCAGCGACAGTGCCGCCTTCATGGCGATCAACAGCGTGGCCAGCGTCAGCAGCACCGGCGCGGTCGGGGCGATGCTGAAGTACTCGGTCAGACGCAACACGAACTGCTCGGGCATCGAGGGCGCGCGGTCGGCCGTGCGCGTGGCCAGCGACAGCATCGACAGCAACATCGACATGCCCAGCCCGTCCATCAGGCCGGCGGCCAGCACCGCCACCAGCGCCCCTGCGCTGCGGCCGGGGTAGCCCTTGACGAAGGCGCCAATCATGGGCATCGCGCCCCGGCTGAGCATCGTTGTGGGCGCGCGTTTGGAAGCTTTACTCATGGCACGAGGAAGCGCAGGCGTGGGCCTGCCGTGAGGGTGACGGGGCGAGCGGGGTCGGCATCGAAGGCCTCGCCGTCGAGCATGTAGTGGGTCAGGCCCATGATCTGCACGTGCTCGCAGCGGCCGCTGAGGTAGCCGCTGTTGGCATTCATCGCGGGGGAGAACCGGCCACTGACGAGACGAGGCAGCGAGCGCCAAAAGCGCGGTGCGTCCGCGCCGATGGAAGTCAGGCGCACCTCCCCCTGGCCGCGCGGGGCATACGGATCAAACAGGCCCCTGCGGTGCAGCAATGTGGTTGCCAACAGCAGCCGCACCGGCCCATGCTGCGTGCCGCACGCGCCAGCGTCCACGTGCAAACGCGGGCAGCTCATGCCGGCACGGCCGGCCAGCGAGCGCGCAGCGAGCCGCAGCAAATAGCCGAGGGTGCTCAGATCGCCGTGCAGATTGAGGTCGGCACGGTGTTGATGGCATTGGCGGATCACGCTGTCGATCAGCGCGCCGGCGAAAAAGAAGCCATGTCGCGGTGGGGCCGATGGGTGCTCGATGCGCAGCGCGCAACGCGTTTCCACCGCGGCGTCCCAGCGTTTTTCACGGGCGAGCCGCAGCGCCCGCTTCAAGGTGGGCAAGGCGCGGCCTCCCGGCACGAGGTCAGCGGCCGTGAGGTTGGTGCGGCCACCGGGCAGCACCAGCAGATCTGGCGTCCAGGCGCCCACGGGCAGGTTCGACAGCTGATCGACGATGGCGCACACCGTGCCGTCGCCGGCCAGCAGCATCACCTGGCGCTGGCGCCGCGCGAGGATCGCTGCGATGGCGGCGCGGGTGGCGTCCGGGCCGTCGACGCTCACCACCTCGGCGCCCTGCGCGCGCGCCAGTGCCATCGCCTGCGCA
>JANMXL010000126.1:0-12471 GCA_031380885.1 Burkholderiales bacterium
TCGACCCGCGGCGGCCATGTTGTCGTGCTGACCGATGGTTATGCCGATCCGCTAGAGGCGACCGCTGCAGCACAGTCCTTGCGCGAGCGCAGCACCACGGTCGATGTGCTGGCGATTGGCGGGGCGGGCAGCGGGACAGTCGCGGGATCGAACACACCGGCGAACCCAGCCCAGACCGCTGAGGACGGTGGCGCACAACAGTCCGACGCGCGCACGCCGATCGAGCCGGTAGACCGCGCATTGCTGCAGCGACTGGCCCGCGCCGGTGGTGGCCGGGTGTTCGGGCTCGACGAAATGCCAGCGCTGCTCACCCAGTTGCAGACGCAGGTGCCCCGCAGCGCGACGACCTTGACCGACGTGGAAGCAGAGCGCTGGCGCGACGCCGGTGTCTGGCTGCTGCCACCGTTGCTGCTGCTGGCGGCGCTGTTGGCGCGGCGGGGGTGGTGGTGAAGGCGCGCTGGCTGGGCGTCGGTTTGCTGCTTTGCGCCACCGTGGCACAGGCCGACATCGGCTGGTCGTCGCTGTGGCGCACGCCCGACCAGCGCGGCGAGGCCGAGCTGCGCGCCGGCCGTGCCGCAGCCGCCGCGCAGACCTACGCCGATCCGCGCCGCAAGGCCTGGGCGCAGCTGAAGGCCGGCGATGACCGCGCGGCGGCCGACAGCTACGCGGGACTCGATGCGCCCGAAGCGCCGTACAACCGGGGCAACGCACTGGTACGTGCCGGGGCCCTGCAGCAAGCGCTGGAGGCGTACGACGAAGCGCTGGCCAAGAACCCGGGCGATCGCGACGCCCAACACAACCGCGACCTGGTCGCCAAGGCGCTGCAACCGCAGCAGCGGCCTGCCACGCAGCAAGGCAAGACAGCGTCACCCACGGCAGGCGGTGCCGGTGCACAGCCGACGCCGCAACCCGCCTCGGGACCGAGCGGGCAGGCACCGCAGGGCGCGCAGGCGCGAGACAGCGGCAGCCCTCAGCCTTCTTCTCAGCCCCAACCTGGCAGGGCCGACGGCCCTGGCCAGACCGCGCCTGATGGGGGTATCGGTACCAGCGCTGGGGGCCTCGGCGGCACTGACGCCAAGGACGCGGCGGCCGGTGGCCGCATCGACCCCAACAGCCCGGACAACGCGGTGCAGGCCGAGCGCGATGTGCTCGGTGCGACCCGCTCGCGATCGGGGTTGCGCACCGGGCGCGACACGCCGCCACCGCGCACCGAGCAGCAGCTGGCCGAGGACCAGTGGCTGCGCCGGCTGCCCGACGACTCCAGCGGCTTGCTGCGGCGCAAGTTCCTGATCCAGCACCTGATCCGCCAGGGAAGTGCCCAATGAATCCCCGTCGATGCCTCGCCCACACCCTGCTGGCTGGCCTGTTCCTCATCGCAGGTGGCCTGCTGTGCGGCTCCGCCTGGGCCGCATTCACGGCGTCGACTGACCGCACCCAGCTGGCCGCCGGTGACTCGGTGCAACTCACGCTGCAAAGCGACCGCAGCGGCAGCAGCCAGCCCGATCTGGCGCCGCTGAAAAAGGACTTCGACATCCTCGGCCAAAGCACCAGCAACAGCCTGCAGATCATCAACGGCAGCATGTCATCGCAGCGCCAGGTGCGGCTGGTGCTGGCGCCACGCCGCAGCGGCCTCGTCGAGGTGCCGCAGCTGAAATGGGACGGTGAAGCCTCGGCCGCCATCGCGCTGAACGTCGCAGCCAACGGCGCCGGCGGTAGCGCTGCGTCCGGCAACGGCACCGGGGCCCCGACCGAGGGCGTCGCCCATGTGTTCCTGACCACCAGCCTCGACTCGTTGCAGCCGTATGTGCAGTCGGCGGTGAGCTTGAAAGTGCAGCTGTACAGCGACAAGAAGCTGTACCAGGCCTCGCTCGATCTGCCCGGCAACGCCGACCTGCTGGTGCGGCGCCTCGGTGAGGACGTGACCACGCAGGAAACCCGCAACGGGCGGCCTTACCAGGTGATCACCCGCCACTATTTGCTGGTGCCGCAGCGCAGCGGTGAGATCGCGCTCGACGGCCCGGTGCTCAACGCGCAGGTGGCCGATGTCAACAAGGGCCAGGTCGATCCCATCCTGGAGCGCCTGTTCGGCCAGTTGCAGATCGAAGGCGGGCTCAATGGCACGCGGCCGCTGCGGCTGCGCGGCGATGCGCTCAAGCTGGTCGCACAACCGCGCCCACCGGCCGGGCGCAGCGGCGACTGGCTGCCGGCCCAGCAGCTCACGCTCGACGAAGCTTGGCGCCCGGCCGACCAGGTGATTGCCGTTGGCGAGCCGCTGACGCGGCAGCTGCGGCTTGCCGCCGTGGGCCAGAGCGCCAGCCAGCTGCCGGACCTGGTCGCGCTGACAACCGTGCCGCAGGGCCTGAAGGCGCATGCGGAAGAAGCCAAGCTGAGCGACGAACTGCAAGACGGCCACGTCGTCGGCCAGCGCGAGCAGGACATCACGCTGCTCGCCGACCAGCCCGGCCGCTACCAGCTGCCCGAGCTGCGCCTGGCCTGGTGGGACGTGGTGAGCAACCAGCGCCGCGAGGCGGTGCTGCCCGCGGTGACGGTGGAGGTCGTCGCCGCAGCGAACGCGGCGTCGGGTGCCAGCGGTGCGGCCGTGCCGCCCATCGGTGCGCAGGCGCTGCCAGGTGCCGCCCCCGCCGCGTCGTCGGCCGCGTCAACCCCCGACCCGTCGCATGCGACCTCCGGCTTGACGAACACACTCGGCAGCACATCCGTCGGTTGGGTCTGGGCCAGCGCGGCCTTCGCACTGCTGTGGCTGAGCACGCTGGGGGCTTGGGCCTGGAAACACCGCCGCCGTCGTGCCAACGGTGGTGAACTCAATGCGCCCGCTGTCAAAGCGCCCGAGATCGTCAGCACCCAAGCCCGAGCGGCATTCCAGCGGGCCTGCCGCGACAACGCCGCCCGAGGCGCCCGCGAAGCACTGATCGCCTGGGGCCGTGCCACCTGGCCCCACGACGCACCGGTCGGCCTGAACGCGCTGGCACGTCGGCTCGACAACCCCGCGCTGACCGCGCTGCTGCGCGAGCTCGACCGCGCCTGCATTGCCGACTCCGCCTGGAACGGCGATGCGCTGGCCCGCGCACTGACCACGCTGGACAGCGGCAGTGCACCGACGAAGGCGACGCAGGAACTGCCCGGCCTGTACAGCGATCGGCCGCGTTAGCGTGAGCATGAACATGCCTCTGGCTCGATCGGTCCACAGACTCTTGTTCATCACAGCATGGCTGTGGGCCGCCGCGGCCCAGGCGCAGACCTTGGCGCTGCCGCCGAACCTGATCAGCCTGACCAGTCTGGAAGGCCGCGCAATGCTGATCGAGAGCACCGCGCGTGAGGCCTACTGGCCGCTGAGCCTGCAGTTCGTGACGCAGAAGAATCCGGCCTACTGCGGTGTCGCCACGCTCGTCATGGTGCTGAACGCGCTGGGTGTCGCTGCGCCGTCGGCCGCGGGGTTCGAGCCGTTCAAGGCGTTCACGCAGGACAACCTGTTCAACCCGTTCACCGAGGCCATCCTGCCGCAGAAGGTGCTGGCCGAGAACGGCATGACCCTCGACCAGCTGGGCCGCCTGATCGAGACCTACGGCGTGAGCGCCGAGGTGCATCACGCGGACGACAGCAGCGTGGCGCAGTTCAGGGCCCAGGCACAGGCGGCCCTCGCGACCCCGGATCACCATGTGGTCGTCAACTACCTTCGAACGACGCTGGGTCAACAGTCGGGCGGGCACATCTCGCCGCTGGCGGCCTTCGACGCGGCCACCGATCGCTTCCTGGTGATGGACGTCTCCCGCTACAAATACCCACCGGTGTGGGTCAGCACCGCCGCACTGTTCGACGCGATGGACAGCGCCGACGCAGGCAACGGCGGACGCCGTCGCGGCTTCGTGCTGATCAGCAGCCGCCGGTGAAACGAGCCTCGGGCGTCGGCGCGACGCTTTGATCAGGATCGAGCGCATGGCGCTTGTCCTTGGAACGGCAGGTCAATCAACCCTTGGGGAACCGCGTGAATCCGCGGCGCCCACGGGCTCACACCTGGAGTTTCGGTCGCAGCGTGGAGCTGCTGCAGTGTTCGCAGTTCGATGCCGCAAGGCGGCAATCCCTGGCAGCTGGCGTAGGCAGATCACCTACAGTTGATCGATGCCATCGCCTGCGTCATGGCGCTGGTGCACCCAGGTTGTCGCCCCCTGCTTGACAAGGCGAGTTCACATCGAAGGAGATCACATGGACTTCGGCCTTTCTGCCAAGCAGGCACTCGTCACCGGCTCCACCGCCGGCATTGGTTACGCCACCGCGCGGGAGCTGGCGCGCGAGGGCGCGCGCGTCACGCTCAACGGCCGCACCGCCGACCGCGTCGAGGCGGCCGTGGCGCGCTTGCGCGCCGAGCTGCCGGCGGCGACCATCGACGGCATCGCGCTCGATCTTGGGCATGCTGAGGGCTGCAACACACTGTTCGAGCGGTTGCGTACCGTCGACATCCTGGTCAACAACCTCGGCATCTTCGAGCCGAAGCCCTTCGCGGAGATCACCGACGAGGACTGGCTGCATTTCTTTGAAGTCAATGTGCTCAGCGGCATCCGCCTGTCGCGTCACTACGTGGCCGGCATGCGCGCAAACAATTGGGGTCGCATCATCTTCGTGTCGAGCGAGTCAGCGCTGCAGATCCCGGCGGAGATGATCCATTACGGCATGACCAAGACCGCCCAGCTGGCCGTGGCGCGCGGCCTGGCTGAAACCTTGACCGGCACCGGCGTCACCGTGAACAGCGTGCTGCCCGGACCCACGGCCTCTGAAGGCGTGGGCACCTTCGTCGCCAATCTCGCAGCGCAGCGCGGCGTCGACGTGGCCACGGTCGAGCGCGAGTTCTTTGCCACTGCGCGGCCATCGTCGATCATCCAGCGGTTCGCCAGCACCGAAGAAGTGGCAGCGATGATCACCTACCTGTGCAGCGAACGCGCATCGGCGACCACGGGCACGTCGCTGCGTGTCGACGGCGGCGTGGTGCGCTCCATCGCATGATGGCTGTGGCCGATGCCGGAGCATGATTTCAGGCGCATCAACCTGACGGCCTGACGCGAGCTGCCTTGCGCCAACTGCAGTGCAAGGCCGGCACTCGGTGCGTTCACAGCGCGTGCGTGACGAGGTTGAAGTCGGGGTCCTCGGCGTATCGCTTGGAGGTGAACCCGAGGTTCTTCATCAGGTCGAGCATGTCGCTGTTCTTCGCCAGCACCAGGCCCTCGATCTCGGCCAGGCCCTTGTCGCGTGCCACGTCCATGATGCTTTCCATCAAACGCGAGCCCAGGCCCTTGCCCTTGAACTCATCGGCGACCAGCAAGGCGAACTCGCAGCTCGTCTGGTCGGGATTCGTGATGTAGCGCGACACGCCGACGATGCGCTCGGTCTCGACGATGGCACCACCCGCCGCCGCGCCGCGATCCTTCACCACCGCGACCAGCGCCATCTCACGGTCGTAGTCGATCAGCGTGAAGCGCGCCAGCATCGACGGTGGCAACTCGTTGAACGCCGATGCGAAGCGGAAGAAGCGGCTCTCGGGCGAGAGCTGTTGCACCAGCTGCTGCAGCATCTGCGCGTCGTCGGGGTGGATCGGGCGCACCGCGTACGAGTCGCCGCCGCGCAGCGGCCAGACCTGCTCATAGCGCGTCGGGTAGGGCAGGATGGCCAGATGGCCGTAGTGGTTCGCAGGGCCGATCGAGGCGGGGGGCAGGTTGTCGATGACGATGAGTGCATCGACCGCGACCGCGCCGGATTCGTCGACGATGACCGGGTTGATGTCCATCTCGCGCAGTTGCGGCAGCGCGCACACCATCTCCGACACGCGCAGCAGCACCTGTTCCAGCGAGGCCATGTCGACCGCGCTCGCACCGCGCCAGTCGGCCAGTGTCTCGGCGACGCGGGAGCGTTCGATCAGGTGCCGGGCCAGAAACTGGTTCAGCGGCGGCAGCTCCATCGCGCGGTCGTCGATCAGCTCGATCATCACGCCGCCCGCGCCGAACACGATCACCGGCCCGAACGGGTCGTCCGTCACCACACCGATCGACACCTCCCGGCCGCGTTGCGCACGGGCCATCTTCTGCACCGTCACACCGTTGATGTGCGCGGCCGGCATCAAGCGGGTGACGCGCTCGACCATGTCGGTGTAGGTGTCACGTGCGCTGGCACCGGTCATGATGTTGAGGGCCACGCCCTGCACATCGGACTTGTGGCTGATCTCGGCCGAGTCGATCTTCAGCGCCACCGGAAAGCCCAGCTGCGTCGCGATCATCATCGCCTCGTGGGCGCTGCGCGCGAGCAGGGTCTGCGTGACCGGGATGTGAAACGCCGACAGCAGCGTCTTTGACTCCATCTCGGTCAGCACGCAGCGTCGCTCGGCGAGCACGCTGTCGATCACCAGCCTGGCTCCTTCGATATCGGGCTTGGAGAGCGCCGACAGCGGCGGCGGTGTCTGCTGCAGCAGGCGCTGGTTTTGGTAGAAGGTCGCGATGTTCGCGAAGGCGCCGACGGCCGCTTCAGGCGTGCGGAAGTTCGGGATCGCCGCTTCGCTGAGCACGCTGCGCGCCGCGCCGACCGAGGCGTCGCCCATCCAGCAGGCCAGCAGCGGCTTGCCGAACGACGTCCGCAGCGCAGCCAGCACATTCGCCAGCGCGCGGGCATCGGCCCCCGGCTTGGGCGAATAGATCGCCAGCACGCCGTCGATCTGCGCGTCGCTGCCCGCGGTGGCCAGGGCCAGGCGAAAGTGCTCGGCCCCGGCGTCTTCCGACAGATCGATCAAGTCGGCGAGCGACGCCGCTGGCGGCAGCGCCGGCTTCAGCGTCGCGACCGACTCGGCCGAGAGCCTGCCGAGTTCGAGCCCGATCTCGTTGACCCAGTCGGCCGCCAGCACACCCGGCCCACCGCCGTTGGTAACGATGGCCAGCCGCTTGCCCACCGGCCGGTAGCGCGACGCCAGGCACTTGGCGGCCGAGAACAGCTCGACGAACGAGCGCACGCGCACTGCACCGGCGCGGCGCAGCGCCGCATCGAACACCTCGTCGCTGCCGACCGTGGCGCCACTGTGGGTGTGCGCGGCGGCGTTGCCGGCCGGCTTGCGACCCGCCTTCAGCACGACCACCGGCTTGGCGCTGGCGGCCGAGCGCAAGGCGCTCATGAAGCGGCGCGCGCTGACGATGCCTTCGAGGTAGACGATGACGCTCTGCGTCTGCGCGTCGCTCGCCAGGTAATCGAGCACCTGCGAGATGTCGACCGCGGTGTTCGCACCCAGCGACACCACGGCCGAGAAGCCCACCCCGTTCTGGCTCGCCCAGTCCAGCATCGACGACGTCAACGCACCCGACTGCGAGACGAGTGCCAGCGAGCCGGCCGTCGCGAGCGGGCCGGCCGCGCTGGCATTCAACTGGGCCTGCGGCCGCTGCAAGCCCAGGCTGTTCGGCCCGAGCAGATGCATGCCCTCGCGCTTGGCGATGCGCTTCAGCTCGGTCGCGTGCTCGGCATCGATGCCGCTGCTGATCACCAGCGCCGAGCGGCACGCCATGCGGCCCGCCATCTCGAGCGCAGCAGCCACGTCCTGAGGCGGCAGCGCGATGAGGGCCAGATCGGCCTGCGCCTGGGCCAAGTCGGCCAGCGTGCCGCTGGTGTGGATGTCGACGAATCGCAGCGTGCCGTCGTAGCGCTGCGCGCGCAGCGCTTCGCTGACGGCGCTGCCGAGCGCGGTGCGGCCGAGGTCGTCGCCGTGCCGGCCCGCAAAAACAACGATCGATCGGGGGGCGAACAGCGGCGTCAGGTAGTGCTTGTTCATCGGGCTCAGTCGGCGCCGATCAGCACCTGGACATGGGCCGTCGCACTTCTCCCAAGCGCACTCAGCGCATAGCCGCCTTCGAGGCAGGAGATCACGCGGCCCTGGCAGTGCTTGCGGGCGACCGCCATGATCTGCGTGGTGACCCAGGCGTAGTCGGCCTCGACCAGCGCGAGGTTGCCCATGTCGTCTTCGCGGTGGCCGTCGAAGCCGGCCGAGATGCAGATCAGCTGCGGCGCGAAGGCGTCGAGCGCGGGCAGCCATTGATTCGTCACGGCCGCACGAAACTTGTCGCCACCGGAGCGTGGTGGCAGCCCGACGTTGACCATGTTGGGCCCGACCGCGTCGTCGCCGGAGAACGGGTACAGGCCCTGCTCGAAGGTCGAGCACATCAGCACGCGATCGTCGCCACGAAAGATGTCTTCGCTGCCGTTGCCGTGGTGCACGTCGAAGTCGATCAGCGCGACGCGCTCAAGGCCGTGAACTGCCAGCGCATGGCGAATGCCGACCGCGACGTTGTTGAAGAAGCAGAATCCCATCGTGGCATCGCGCGTCGCATGGTGGCCGGGCGGGCGCACGCTGCAAAACGCGGTGGCCGCTTCGCCGCTCAGCACCAGATCAGTCGCCAGCACCGCGGCGCCAGCCGCGCGCAACGCCGCAGTGATGGTGTACGGGTTCATCGACGTGTCGGGGTCGATCTGGCGGTGGCCTGTGGTGGGCGACAAGCCGATCAGCTCGCGCACATAGCCCAGCGAGTGCGCCCGCACGAGCTGCTCCTCGGTCGCCAGCGGCGCGTCGTACGCCACCATGTAGTCGAGCAGCCCCTTGATCAGCAGCTGGTCGTGGATGGCCGCCAGCCGCTCTGGGCATTCCGGATGGCCTGCACCCATCTCGTGGCGCAGACAGTCCGCATGGGTGACGAAGGCGGCCAGCATGGTGGGCTCGTCAGTACACGACGACCGAGCGAATGCTCTCGCCACGCTCCATCAGCTCGAAGCCGTGGTTGATGTCTTCGAGCTTCAGCGTGTGCGTGATCAGCGGGTCGATCTTGATCTTGCCCTCCATGTACCAGTCGACGATCTTGGGCACATCGGTGCGGCCGCGCGCGCCGCCGAAGGCGCTGCCTTCCCATTTGCGACCGGTGACGAGTTGAAACGGACGAGTGGCAATCTCCTGCCCTGCCGCCGCCACGCCGATGATGATGCTGCGCCCCCAGCCCTTGTGACAGCACTCCAGCGCTTGCCGCATCGTGGTGGTGCTGCCGATGCATTCGAAGCTGTAGTCGGCACCGCCGTCGGTGAGTTGCACGATGGCGTCGACCACATTCGGCACGTCCTTCGGGTTGATGAAGTGCGTCATGCCGAACTGCCGCGCCATCGCTTCGCGTGCCGGGTTCAGGTCGATGCCGATGATCTTGTCGGCGCCCACCATCTTCGCGCCCTGGATCACGTTCAGGCCGATGCCGCCCAGCCCGAACACCACCACATTCGCACCGGCTTCCACGCCGGCTGTGAAGATCACCGCGCCCACACCCGTGGTGACACCGCAGCCGATGTAGCAGACCTTGTCGAAAGGCGCGTCGGGGCGGATCTTGGCCAGCGCGATCTCGGGCGCCACGATGTGGTTGGCGAAGGTGCTGGTGCCCATGTAGTGCAGGATCGGTTGCCCGTTCAAGCTGAACCGGCTGCTGCCGTCGGGCATCAGCCCCTTGCCCTGCGTGCCGCGAATCAACTGGCACAGATTGGTCTTGCGGCTCAGGCAGAACTTGCAGCCGCGGCATTCGGGCGTGTACAGCGGAATGACGTGGTCGCCCGGCTTCAGGCTGGTGACGCCCGCACCCACTTCCAGCACCACGCCGGCGCCTTCGTGGCCCAGGATGGCCGGGAACAGGCCTTCGGGGTCGGCGCCCGAGAGCGTGTAGTGGTCGGTGTGGCAGATGCCGGTGGCCTTGATCTCCACCAGCACCTCGCCGGCGCGTGGGCCTTCGAGGTCGACGGTTTCAATGGTCAGCGGGGCGCCGGCCTTCCAGGCCACGGCTGCGCGGGTTTTCATACAAGCTCCTCGATGGGGACAAATCAGGTGACGGCGAGTCGACACGCGCCGCGCAAAAGCGGCGTTGGCCGCACAGGGCATCGTGTCACGGGCTCCGCCACGATAGCGCGCCCATTGTGAACACCGGCGCGGGCTGCGCTACGGCGTTGCCGCCGCGTACATCACGTTGATCCGCGCCACGTATTTCGACACCGCGCCGCGCACCGGGCCGCCCACATGCAGCACCGATGGCGGCCCGAAGCCGTGGCGGAAGAACAGGGCCGAGCCCTTGGCCGGCCGCACGTCGTGGCTGCTGCCGTCGGGCCGGTACAGGCGCGTGTCGCCGCCTTGCACGCCGTCGTCGGGCCCGTTCAGGTAGAGCAGCATCGTCAGGCAGGAGCGCAGGTGCGCAGGCCACTGCAGCATGCGTTGCCGCTCCGCGTCGAGCGAATAGCCGGGCCAGTCGCCGTCGGTGTGGCGGTTGAACACATCGCCGTCGTCATAGCGGTACATGTTCAGCCGCTCGGACAGGCGCGGGTGCAGCGTCATGCCATCGATGCGCGCCGGCAACAGCGCAGCCATGCGCGCCAGCACCGGGCCGAGAAACTCGGGGTCGGCCACCCAGTGCACCGACTTGTTGATGCGCATGCCGGGCGGCGTCGCGATGCCGGGCGCTTCGTCGCGGTAGCCGAACCGTTCGCTGGCTGCGACGACCGCGTCGGCCTCGGCGGCGCTCAGCAGGTGGCGGATCTCGAACGCAAGCAGCCCGCCGAGTTCGATGTCGAGACGCTCCGGGCGCAACCCGCCATCGGCTCGCAAGGAGAGCTGTGGCGGCGGGGCGACGAAGGCGTGGATCGGCGTGTCGGGCACGACGCCGCCTTGCGGCAGCGAGCCGGGTAGCAAGGCGACGGTGCGGTGGGCTGGCCACGGCGACTCTGCGTTGTCGGCAGCCGCATCGATCCTCACCACGTCCCCATGTTCAGCATCAACGCTCACAACTCAGCTCCTGAAAGGCTCAACTTCCGATGATCACTGCGAGCGTAGGCCTGGGATTGAACGGGGCGGCCAGACGCAGTGATGTCGTCAGATGTATTACCATCATAAAACAGGTAATACTTTTGAGGAGACGCGCATGTCGACCGTGTTGACCAGCAAGGGCCAGGTCACGATCCCGAAGCGGATACGCGACGAATTGCAGCTGTTGCCCGGCGCGCCGGTGGAGTTTTCGGTGAACGCGGCCGGCGAGGTGGTGCTGCACGCGGCACGCGCCGCCAAAGGCACGCGCCGAAAGGCCAAAGACCGGTTCGACGCAGTACGTGGCAGCGCCGATGTGCGCTGGCGCACCGCCGAACTGATGAAGCTGCTGCGCGCCGACGACTGATGCTGCTGGTCGACACCAACGTGCTGGTCGACGTGCTGCAGGACGACCCGCAGTGGGCGGCATGGTCGATAGCCCAGATGCGCGCGCAGGCCCGCTTGCACCAGTTGGCGATCAACCCGGTGATCTACGCGGAAATCTCGCTGTCGTTCTCAACGCTGGAAGCGCTGGACCGCGCCGTGACCACGCTGGACCTGCAACTGCGCGACATCCCGCGCCCGGCGCTGTTCCTGGCGGCCCGGGCTTTCGCCCAATACCGCCAACGCGGCGGCCGCAAGACGCAGGTGCTGCCCGACTTTTTCATCGGCGCGCATGCCGCCGTGGAGGGTTGGCCGCTGCTGACGCGGGATGCTGGGCGGTTTCGCACGTACTTTCCGAGTGTGGAAGTGCTGGCGCCTTGACAGCCCGGCGCTGGGGGCCTGTCTTAAACCAACGGGCCTGATAGGAATTCGGGGCGATTCACTGAGTCGCCCGCGAAAGGTTTACCGTGACACAGCTGTTGAAGAACTAGCCGTGGCAGGCCTACTGGCTGCGGCGGGCAAAGGCTGTGAGCTGCCCGTGTGTGACTCGGGCCGGCTGAGCCAAGCGCCCATCAATGTGCCAAGCACCCCCACGACAGCGGCGGCCAACGACCACCAACGAGAGTTAGAGGCGATCGACGCGGCATGTTCTGCAGCGGCCGCCGCAAGTGCAGCGGCGTGATTTCGCTCGGCCTCGGACAGTCGCTCGTCGAGTTTGTATTGCTCTTGCAATTGATGCGCAATCATGCGGCGTTGCCACTCACGCTCGGCAAGTATGTCGTTATGCGTACGCTCCTTCCACCCCGATTGCCACTTAGCGAGCTCGAGGTCTGACATGCACTTGAGATCTTCAGACATGCGAAACGTGTTCTCGGGATACAGGCAGCTTGCGTCCTAGATCGGCGGCCCTGAGTCATTGCAAGTGGTCGATTCGAAATCGAATTCCGACCGCATCCGCATTTTCTACGGCTTTAAATATCCGGCAAAAGCGGCGCAACGTTTCAAGTTCTCGCCGCGCCCAACAAGCGTTTCAACCCGACCGAGAACGTCAGCGCGCTCACATGTTGAGACGGGGTGGCCGACCAACCTCACCCCGCCTGCACCTCATACACCACCCGCGCCCTTCTCCCTTCCGCCGCCGCCCGCCAGCGCTCAATCGCCTCATCACTCGGGTAGAACCGCGCCTGTTCGCCCAGGTCCAGGTCGCCGGTGACAACGCCTTGCGCGGCGCTGCG
>JANMXL010000055.1:0-1982 GCA_031380885.1 Burkholderiales bacterium
CGCCGCGTTGCGCGACTCGGTGGCCAGTCGCACCTGCTCGGCCAGGTCGATGTTGATCTGACCCAGTTCGCGGAAGGCCGAAGTCAGCGTCTGTTCACGGTCGCGCAGCGAATCGGCATCGCCGCTGAGCTGCTGGCGCAGGGTCCGCAGCGTTTTGCGCCATGTGTCGGCGAGGGCTTCCCGGTCGCCGGTTGCTGCCTCAACGCCGCGGGTGCCTGCGGCGAGTTGATCCAGCGCGTCGCCGGCCTCGTTCGCCGCTTCGTTGAAACGCTGCCGCAGCAGCGGGTCGTCTAGCACCAGATATTGCCGCGCCGCGCGCTCCATCGTCACGCTGCGCTCGGCCAGGCGCTGCGCCGCGGCGCCGAGCGACACCGCCTGCTGCGCGCCATCGCTGCTCTGCGTGATCAGCGCCTCGATCGTGAACAGCCCGCGCAGCGACGCCGCACTCAGCAGACCAGCGATCAGCAGGAACGCGACCAGCAGCAGTTGGTGGAACGAAAAGCGGTCCAGCGAGAACATGCGGTCGATTCTGCCTGCGCGCCTGCCACCGCTGATGCCGCTCACGCGGCCATCGATAATCACTAGCTGCCTGTAGATGGGTTGAAACTGCGGTGTTAAACCGGGGTATGGCCATCCATCGATACTCAACGCTCGGCCCACCCCGCGAGCGATATTGCCAAACGCCGATGACTTGCAAGATTGAAAGCTGATGATGAGACGCCTGAAGTTGGGGTGGGTTGTGGGGATGGTTGCGGTGCTGCTGGTGGCGGGCTTTGTGGCCCGCACGCTGTATGCGCGTTCGCAGCAGCGGGCTGAGGCCGCCGCACCGGCCAAGCCGCCGCAAGCGATGGATTTGCGCGCCAGCGACGTCGTCGTGGCCCGCGTCCAGCCCTTCAATCGCACGCTGCCGATCTCTGGCAGCCTGAAGGCGGTGGACAGCGCGGTGGTGCGTGCCAAGGTCGCTGCCGAGGTGAAGACGCTCTCGGTGCGCGAAGGCGACACGGTCACGGCGGGGCAAACGATCGGCCAGCTCGACACGCTGGAAGTCGATCTGCGGGTGCAGCAGGCCGACCAGAACGCGGCATCGGCGCGGGCTCAGCTCGACATCGCGCAGCGCGCGCTGAACAACAACCGTGCGCTGGTCGCGCAGGGCTTCATTTCGGCCACTGGGCTGGAAACCTCGATCTCCAACGAGGCGGCGGCACGCGCCACTTTCGAAGCAGCCATGGCCGCGGTGAACCTGGCCCGCAAGGCACGCACCGATGCGCGGCTGGTCAGCCCGATCTCGGGGCTGGTGTCGCAGCGGCTGGTGCAGCCAGGCGAGCGGGTCGCCGTCGATGCGAAGCTGGTCGAGATCGTCGATCTGTCGCGCATCGAGCTGGAGGCGGCGGTGGCGCCCGAGGAGATCGGCCGCGTGGCCATTGGTCAGGCAGCGCGGCTGGCTTCTGAAGGCCTCGACGGGCCGGTTACCGCGCGGGTGATGCGCATCAACCCGAGCACGCAGGCTGGCACGCGGGCGGTGCTGGTGTACCTGCGGCTTGATGCGCGGCCCGGCCTGCGCCAGGGCTTGTTCCTGACGGGCTCAATCGATCTGAGCACCCGCAGCGCGCTGACGGTGCCGCTGTCGGCCGTGCGCGTCGATCAGGCACAGCCGTATGTGCTGGCGGTGGTCAGCGACCGTGTCGAGCAGCGCAAAGTCACACTCGGCCAGCGCGGTGAATTGCCCATCGACGGCAGAGTCGAGTCGGTGGTCGAGCTGACCAGCGGTGTCACCGACGGCGCGGTGCTGCTGCGCGGCTCGGCTGGTGCGCTGCGCGATGGCACGCGGGTGCGACTGCTCGCGGCCGCCTCCGCCCCGAGCGCCTCCGCCTCGAACGTCACGCGCTGACCATGTGGTTCACCCGCGTCTCGATCGGCAACCCGGTGATGGCCACGATGGTCATGCTGGCTTTCGTCGTGCTGGGGATTTTTAGCTACCAGCG
>JANMXL010000289.1:0-4115 GCA_031380885.1 Burkholderiales bacterium
CCACCCGGTTGAATCACCGAGGTAGCCCCCGCTTCACACACCACATCGAGCCCGTCGCGAAACGGGAAGAACGCATCGCTGGCCACCGCAGAGGCGGCCAGCGTCAGGCCCGCATTCGCGGCCTTGATGCCGGCGATGCGCGCCGAGTCGATGCGGCTCATCTGGCCCGCGCCGACGCCCAGCGTCATGCTGCCACCGCAGAAGACGATCGCGTTGCTCTTCACGTACTTCGCGACCTTCCAGGCGAACAGCAGATCGCGCCACTGTGCTTCGGTCGGCTGAAGTTTCGTGACGACCTTCAGTTCGCTGCGGGTGATCTCGCGGTTGTCGGCGCCCTGGATCAGCAGGCCTGAGCCGACGCGCTTGATGTCCTGCAGGTTGCGGCCACGCGACCAGGCGGTGGCACCATTTCGATCGACACCGGCGAGCGGGATCTGCAGCACCCGCATGTTGGTCTTGCCGGCCAGCACTGCCAAGGCATCCGGCGTGTACGACGGCGCAATCAGCACCTCGACGAACTGCGTGGTGGCCCGCTTGGCGGCGTCCGCATCGACTTCGACATTGAAGGCGATGATGCCGCCGAAGGCCGAGGTCGGATCGGTCTTGAAAGCGTGCGCGTAGGCCTCGCCAGCCGTCGCGCCGACGGCAACGCCACACGGGTTGGCGTGCTTGACGATCACGCAGGCGGCGGGCGCATCGTCGGGGCCGAAGGACTTGACACATTCCCAGGCGGCATCGGCATCGGCGATGTTGTTGTACGACAGCTCCTTGCCCTGCAGCTGGGTCGCGGTCACCAGCGAACCCGGTGCGGGATGCAGATCGCGGTAGAACGCCGCGCTCTGGTGCGGGTTCTCGCCATAGCGCAGGTCCTGCAGCTTGACGAAGCGGCCGTTGCTCTGTGCCGGGTAATCGGCGCGGGTCGGCTCACCGCCGTCCACCAGCGTCAGCGACGACAGGTGATCGCTGATCGCGGCGTCGTAGTTCGCGATGCGGTTGAAGGCGGCGACCGCCAGCGCGAAGCGCGTGGCGCGCTGCACTGCGCCGTGGGCCTGCAGCTCGGCCAGCACGCCGGCGTACTGCGAGGCATCGGTCAGCACCGCCACGTGTTCCCAGTTCTTGGCCGCACTGCGCACCATCGCCGGGCCGCCGATGTCGATGTTCTCGATCGCATCTTCCAGCGTGCAACCCGGCGTCGCCACCGTGGCTTCGAACGGGTACAGGTTGACGATCAGCAGATCGATCGTGTCGATCTGGTGGGCCGTCAATGCCGCGCGGTGCTCGGGCAGGTCGCGGCGCGCCAGCAGGCCGCCGTGGATCTTCGGGTGCAGCGTCTTGACCCGGCCGTCGAGCATTTCGGGGAAGCCGGTGTGGTCGGCCACCTCGGTTGTGGGCAGACCGCCCTCGGCCAGCAGCTTGGCGGTGCCGCCGGTGGACAGCAGCTGGATGCCCAGCGCGTGGAGGCCACGCGCGAGTTCGAGAACGCCGGTCTTGTCGGATACGGAAATCAATGCGTGCATGGCTCGGTCTCGGGTGCGTCGGGGTTCACTTGATCAATTTGTGTTCGACCAGCTTGCGGCGCAGCGTGTTGCGGTTGATGCCCAGCCACTCCGCGGCCCGGCTCTGGTTCTGGTCGGCGTGCTTCATCACAACCAGCAGCAGCGGACGTTCGACCACCTTCAGCATCATGTCGTACATCGCTGCCGGCTCGACGCCGTCCAGGTCGGTGAAGTAGCCCTCCAGCCCGTCACGGATGCACTCTTCGATCTGCTTCTTGTTGCTCATGCTATGCGTCGAATGAAGGCGTGGTTGGCTGCGTTGACGTCGGCAGGGACGCTCGCGGGCCACAGCGTGTGGGTGTCGGCCAGTGCGTCGAACCAGTCGCTGACCGCGCGCACCTGGGTGTCGCAGCTGTCGAGCCGGTTCATCTCGTTGCGAAAGGCTTCGCCGCCGGGCAAGGTCTTGACCGCCCAGGCGATGTGCTTGCGCGCGGTGCGCACACCGGCGAACTCACCGTACAAGCTGTAGTGGTCGTGCAGGTGGTCGAGCAGCCAGCGCTTGGCCTGCATCACCTCGGGCGCCGGCAGGTGCTCTCCGGTGGCCAGAAAGTGCGCGATCTCGCGAAAGATCCACGGCCTGCCCTGTGCCGCACGGCCGATCATCAGCGCATCGGCACCGGTGCGGCGCAACACCTCGCGCGCTTTCTCCGGGCTGTCGATGTCGCCGTTGGCGACCACCGGGATGCGCAGCGCGGACTTGATGGCCGCCACCGTGTCGTATTCGGCGTGGCCGGTGTAGCCCTGCTCGCGGGTGCGGCCGTGCACCGTCACCATCGCGATGCCGGCAGACTCGGCGTCGCGCGCGATCGCCAGCGCATTGCGCGCGGTGTCGCACCAGCCGGTGCGCATCTTCAGCGTGACCGGCACGCGGTGCGGTTCACAGGCGGCGACCACGGCCTGAATGATTGAGAGAGCCAGTGGCTCGTCCTGCATCAACGCTGAGCCGGCCCAGGTGTTGCACACCTTCTTCGCCGGGCAGCCCATGTTGATGTCGATGATCTGAGCGCCGCGGTCGATGTTGTAGGCAGCCGCCTCGGCCATCATCTGCGGGTCGGTGCCGGCGATCTGCACTGAGATGGGCGCCACCTCGCCGTCGTGGTTGGCACGCCGGCTGGTCTTCAGGCTGTGCCACAGGTCACGGCGGGACGTGACCATCTCGCTGACGGCATACCCGGCGCCCAGACGCTTGCACAGCTGACGGAAGGGCCGGTCGGTGACCCCTGCCATCGGCGCGACAAACAGTCCGTTTGTCAACTCAATGTGGCCGATGTTCATGCGTGGGGCGGGGCCGGTCTGCTCAAAAAGGAGGCAGAGTATAGCTGTGCATCTGGGCGAGAAGAGGCGGGTTTTCGCGTCTCGATAATCATGCCGATGGAAGCCTGGATCGAGTCCTTGCTGGCGTCGCTGATGGCGGCGCTCGCGTTGCCGAAGTTCGGGCTGAGCACGCTGTTCGTCGTCGCCTTCGTCTCGGCCACGCTGCTGCCGCTGGGCTCGGAGCCCGCCGTCTTCGGCCTGGTCAAACTCAACCCGCACCTGTTCTGGCCTGCGGTGGTCGTCGCCACTGCAGGCAACACCCTCGGCGGCATGGTGAGCTGGTGGATGGGCCTGGGTGCGGGGCAGGCCTACCACGCGGTGCAGGCCAGGCACCACGCCCGACATCCAGCGCACACCAAGGCAGCACACACGCCATCGGTGGCCCATCAGCGCGCCACGCGCTGGCTGGAACGCTACGGCGCCAAGGCCTGCTTGCTGTCCTGGCTGCCGGTGGTCGGCGACCCAGTGTGCGCGGTGGCAGGTTGGCTCAAGCTGCCGTTCTGGCCGTGCGTGTTGTACATGGCGATCGGCAAATTCGCCCGCTACCTGACGATGACGGCGGCGCTGCTGTGGTTCTTTCCGGGCGCGGCCTGAACCCTCACGGCTTGGGTGTCCGGCGTTTCAATGCGCCGGCCGCTGGCGCTGGCACTGGCGCTCGCACTGTGGCGCCACGCGCTGCCGGCGCTTTGCGCGCAGGCCGGGCGGCGGTGGCCTTCAGCGCAGCGATCTGCGCACGAAGCTGCTCAACCTGCTCGGCGAGCGCCTGCACCTCACTCGCCTGCGGCACGCCCAGCTGGGCCAGCGCCTTGGCCACCCGCTGCTCGAAAATGGTTTCCAGCCGGCCCCACTGGCCAGTGGCCTTGGCGGACACCTCCTCGACCTTCTGGGTGACCTCGGCCATCCGCGCCGACACCTGCGCGGACACGGTCGACAATTTCTCCTCGGCCACCGTCTGCGTCTTGCGCTGCAGCGTGGTGCCCTCGTTGACCAGCGCCTCGAAGGCTTTGCTGCCTTCTTCCTGCGCCTTGGCGAACGCGCCCAGCCCGGCCAGCCAGATTTGCTGGGCCGATTCCTTGACGGTGGCGGCCAACATGCCGTCGAACAGATGGCTTGCGGGATGTTCGGGCGACACGGCGTCGGGCAGGGGCTTCTTGGGCATCTTGAACTCCATCCGTCGGGGCAACACACAACGAGCCCGCACTGTAGGCCCACATGAAAGGAAAGCGCATCGGTGACAATCCAGCG
>JANMXL010000049.1:0-11355 GCA_031380885.1 Burkholderiales bacterium
CTGAGACCATCAACGGGCTCTACAAGGCCGAGATGATCCACCGGCGAGCACCGTGGAAAACCAAGGAGGCGGTGGAACTCGCCACGCTGGAATGGGTGGCCTGGTTCAACAACCACCGCCTGCTCGAACCCATCGGCTATATCCCACCCGCCGAGGCCGAGGCAAACTACTACCGTCAACTCGCCAGTCAGGCCGCCAAGGTGGCAGCCTGACTTAACCCAACGAGCCTCCGCGATATCCGGGGCGGTTCAGCTTCTGCGCCCGGCAACAGCGTGATCTTCATCCAGGAAAGCGCGATTCGAGTCGGGCGATGGCGTCTTCGAACGCTACCGGGCGCACTTTCTCGGATTCAAGGTCAGCCTCCCGCTCGTCGGCCACTGCCTCCCACGCAGCTTCTACTTCATCATCGACTTCTAGGCTGGCAATGAGGTGCTCAAGAAGCCTGGATCGATCAGTCGGGGACAGGCGAGAGGCTTCGGCCTGGATTGCTTCTAGCGAGGTGGACATGTGTGGCTCCTGGGTCGTACGGACCGCTGCAACCTCAAGCTTGCCACAAACCGAGTGACGCCGAAGCGGCGGGAGTAAGAAGAAGGTGTTTCTGCGCTGCCTAACGTGACGGCCAGCGTTGATGAGTTCAAGGTTGGACCTGCGTGGGGAATGCCTGATTAACTCAAGGAGGCGGCAAATGCCGTCCTCGACCAACGAATGAGGCCCCCGCGCGCGTCTTTCATCAGGGTCCGCAGCATCGACGCTGCATCAATGACCGTTTGTAGTTTCGCCAGTCCGCACCTTGCTCGGTGGTCAACGCTCACGACGCGCGATCGGTATTCAGCAAATGCACTCCATGATGAATCGCTCCCGCGATTCGTCTTGGCTTGGCTTTGCTTGACAGCGGGGGAAGCCCTTGTAGTTCGACATAAGGGGCGCGCTTTAGCTCGTCCCGCTTGATGAATGGGTTAGCCATTAGTGTGTATAGAACGGTGCTAGAAATAATAGAATTCCTAATATCATACAGCTACCAGCCCAAAATCCTGCTGCTTTACCAGACTTTGCCCACAGAGACATTGGGGTTAGCCCAAGTATAATAGTTGCAATTCCGAGCACTATAGCCTCCAAACCATCGGCACTTACCTCTGCACCGCCGAGCTTGCTTGTATGACCATAATAGTTCTGAGTAGTAATAATAAAGATGCCGTAAGCAAACATAAATGCACTCATGCCAGCGGCAAGCCATTTGGCTAAGGGCGGAATTTTTTTAGGTTCAATAGAAGTCATGTTTGTTTAAATGGCTAACGTGTTCTCGGGAGACAGCCAATGCTGCTTAGGCAGGCAAGCTGCGCCACAACACATCCCTGTTGGGTCCTCGCAAGTGCTTGACTCATTGAAACTTTCTCGAAAAGTTGCCGGGCGAAACAGGCATTAAATTTCCGGCAAAAGCGGCGCCCCGTTGCAACTTCTCTTCGAGCGTCAGCGCGAGCGTTGCGGTTCCATGGTGCCAGTCAGCCCACTTGCCTTGCCACCTCGGGGAAACTTGCGGCCTTCGGCGTCAGTGCAGCCGCAGCGACTTCGACGTGCGACTCAGCCCTGCGGAATCACGCTGACCGACACGTCCATGCCCTGCATCATGCCGCCGCCGAGGATCACGCCGCGCAGCGGCACCACGTCGGCAAAGTCGGCGCCCCAGGCCAGCGTGATGTAGCGGCGGTCGGCGAGCTGGTCGTTGGTGGGGTCGAACTCGATCCAGCCGTGATCGGGCAGGAAGGCACCCACCCAGGCGTGAGACGCATCGACACCCATCAGCCGCGGCATGCCGGGCGGCGGGTGGGTCAGCAGGTAGCCCGACATGTAGCGCGCCGACAGGCCGTGGCCGCGCAGGCAGGCCAGCATCAGGTGGGCGAAGTCCTGGCACACACCGCGCCGGTGCTGCATCACCTCGTCGACCGAGGTGCTGACGGTGGTGGCGCCCGAATCGAATTCGAAGTCGGTGTGGATGCGGTGGTTCAACTCGCTCAAGGCCTCGAACCAGGGGCGATCGGGCTGCAGCGACGCTTCGGCATACCACCGTGCCGCCTCGGACAGCGGCACCAAGGGCGTCGGCTCGGCCATGCGTGCGGCGTTCAGGTCGCAGGCACCGCCGTACGGCCGGCGCAGCGCTTCGCGCACCTCATCGACCGTCAAGGTCGAGTGGGTGTGTGCAACCGGGCGCTCACCGACCTCGACTTGGCACTGCATGCGCACGCGCAGCTGGCGGTGTGCGCCGTGCAGGCCGAAATGCGAGACCGAATTGCCGAAGCTGTCGACGGCCTCATGGCGCTCATCGGGCGGCGGATCGATTTGCACGCTGTGCGACAGCAGGCGCTGCCAGGGCAGGCTGCGCGGCGTCAGCCTGCCCAGTTGCCACGACTGCGACACCGGCGCGGTGTAGGCGTAACGCGTCTCGTGCTCGACGGTGTAGCGGTCGAAGCCGCCTTGCTGCTGATTCTGCTGTTGGGACTGCTGCTGGCCCTGTTGCTGCTGTTGAGACATCAGGCCACCAGCGACAGCACACTGCGCGAGGCGGCGTGCGAGAAGAACTTCAGCGTCAACTCATCAGACACCGCACGCGCGGCGCGCTGCAGCGCCAAGATGACCTCGGCCAGCGCCTCGCTTTCCGGATGCAGGTCGACGCTGGAGAGGTTGCGCAGCGCGTGGTGCGCCGGTGCCAGCACGTCGCTCGCGAAGCGGCCATGGCTCAGCTCCAGCTTGGCGATGTACTCGGCCAATCCCTTGACCTGGAAGGCGAGCGAGCGCGGGTTGACCTCATCGCGCAGCAGCAAATCCAGCACCGGCAGCCATTCGGGCGCGACCAGGTAGCGCGAACGGTAGGTGACGGTGGAGTCGGCGTATTCGAGCAGCCAGTCGAGCCCATGGGTGCGCCCTTCGCCGGTGGCGACCTGCAGCACCTGGCACAGCGTCGACAACCGCTCCAGCCGCCGGCCGATAGACAGGAAGCGCCAGCCGACACCACGCGTCATGCCGTCGAGCACGAAGCCCGACAGCGTCATCATCGAAGTCACCGCGCGGTCCAGCCAGGCCATCGCCAGCGGCAGCCCGAGGTGGGTCGATGACAGGCCGCGCTGGAACACCGGGTCGGAGATCAGCTGGTTGAGCGACCGCCAATGGTCGGCCGACATCCGGTCGCGCAAGTTGAAGGCGACGCGTGAGAGCTGCCTGAAGCGCTCGCTCAAGCCCTCCTCAGGATGGGTCGCGGCGCGCAGCAGGTCGGTGCTCGGTTGCTCGACGGAGTCGATCAGGCCGAAGCGCTGTGCGAGAGTCAGCGTCGGTGGCACCCCGTCGCTGGGCTTGCGCGAATCGTCGAGCACATCGGCGATCGCCACCCGCAGCAGCCGCGCGGTGGCATCGCAGCGCTCGCCGTAGCGGCCGAACCAGAACAGGTTCTCGGCCGCGCGCGACGGCACATTGGCGCGCGAGGCGACCAGGTCTTCCGGTTTGACGGTGCGGCTGAGCAGCGAGAACGAGGCATTGACCGGCGCGTCGGACAGCACCCAGGTGTCTTTCGAGCGGCCACCGCGCTGCATCGCAATCACGCGCGAATGGTCGTCGCCAGCCACCCGGGTCAGCCCACCGGGCAGCACGTGGTACCCGTTCGGCGTGGCCACCGCGAACACCCGCAGCCCGACGGTGCGCGAGCTCATCTGCTCACCACGCCCGGGTTCGCCGCTGGCCTCCAGCACCGGAGCCTGCGACACATGCACCCACTCCTGCGCCACATAACGCTGCGGCCGCGCGGCCACGCGCTCGCGCAGCGCCACACGCTCGGCCACCGACAGATCGGCGCCGAACACAGCCGGCTCCTGCGCCGAGCGCTCTAGCGGCTTGATGATCAGTTTGTCGAGCCGCCGCCAGGCATCGTCGAGTGCGGCCGGTTCGCCCAGCCACCAGGTGGCCACAGACGGCAAGCGCAAGGGCTCGCCGAGCAACTGCTCGCTGAGCTTGGGCAGGTAGCCGAGCAGGCCGCCGGACTCCAGCACGCCCGAGCCCAGCGCATTGGCCAACAGCACCGTGCCGCGGCGCGCGCAATCGGTCAGGCCGGGGATGCCAAGTGCCGAATCGGAGCGCAGCTCCAGCGGGTCGCAGTAGTCGTCATCCTGGCGCCGCAAGATGCCGCTGACGCGCTTCAGACCCTCGACGGTCTTCATCCAGACGCAGCCATCGCGCACCGTCAGATCGCTGCCTTCGACCAGCGGAAAGCCGAGGTAACGGGACAGCAGCGCGTGCTCGAAATAGGTTTCGTTGTAAGGCCCCGGCGTCAGCAGCACGACCAACGGTTTGGCGCGCTCGTAGCCACGATCGGCATGGTCCTTCGGTGCCCAGCGCATGATCGACTCGCGCAGCGCCGCGAAGAACGCCGCCAGGTGCTGCACATGCAGCTCCTTGAACATCTGCGGGAACACACGCGACACCACCAGCCTGTTCTCCAGCGCATAGCCCGCACCTGAAGGCGCTTGTGTGCGGTCGTTGACCACCCACCAGTGGCCATCGGGCGAGCGCGCCAGATCAGCGGCGTAGTTGAACAGGTGCACACCACCGGCCGGGCGGATGCCTTGCACCTGGTGCAGGTAGCCGCTGTGGCCGAAGATGATCGACGGCGGGATCGCGCCCGAACGCAGCAGCTCCTGCGGGCCATAGATGTCGCCCAGCACGCGGTTCAGCAGGTCGGCGCGCTGCGCGATGCCGGCGGCAATCTCGTCCCATTCAGCGGCCGAGAGCAGCAGCGGCAGCGGGTCGACCTCCCACGGCCGGTCTGCGCCTTTCGGGTCGGCATAGACGTTGTAGGTGATGCCGTTCTCGCGGATCTCGCGTTCCATCAAGGCCAGCGTTTCGCTGACTTCGATGCCCTCGCGCCCCGCCAGCGAACGCAGGAAGGCATCCCAGTGCACTCGCGGCAACCCCGGCGCCGACAACAACTCGTCGTAGCGGCCTTCGACCGAGGCGTAGCCGGACAGCAGGCGGGTCAACATGTCAGACAACCGATTTCATGTGATCGATTGTCGTACGCGAGGCAGCGAGGCCTGGTACCGGTCAGAAGGCGCCGGGGGTTCGGCGCATGTCGAGGGTGAACGGGTAGTTCGGGTTGCGCTCGTCTTTCGGCACCTGCATCTTGCCGGGGGTGTGGCCGGTGCGGAAGAAGCGCGCCAGACGGCGGGCCTCGGCCTCGAAGGCATTAACCGGAAAGCTGTCGTAGCTGCGCCCGCCGGGGTGGGCGACGTGGTACTGGCAACCGCCCATCGAGCGGCCCATCCAGGTGTCGAGCAGGTCGAAGGTCAGCGGGGCATGCACACCGATCGTCGGATGCAAGGCCGACGGCGGGTTCCACGCCTTGTAGCGCACGCCGCCAACGAACTCGCCGACCTGGCCGGTCGGTTGCATCGGCACGACGCGGCCATTGCAAGTGAGCACATGGCGGTCGCCGACCAGGCCGGTGGCCTTCAATTGCACCCGCTCGACCGAAGAATCGACGCAGCGCGCGGTGCCGCCGGACGCGCCCTCCTCGCCCATCACATGCCAGGGCTCGAGCGCCAGCCGCATCTCGACCTCGACGCCCAGCACCGCGAAATCGCCGAGGCGCGGGAAGCGGAAGTTCAGGTGCGGAGCGAACCACTCCGTCTTCATCGCATAGCCGAAGGTGTTCAGCTCCTCGACCACGTCGCTCAGGTCCTGCCAGATGAAGTGCGGCAGCATGAAGCGGTCGTGCAGCTCGGTGCCCCACCGCTTCAGGCGCGTCGGCCGGTAAGGCTCCTTCCAGAAGCGCGACACCAGCGCGCGCATCAGCAGCTGCTGCGTCAGGCTCATGCGGGCATGCGGCGGCATCTCGAAAGCGCGCATTTCCAGCAGGCCGAGCCGGCCGGTCGGGCCGTCGGGCGAATACAGCTTGTCGATGCAGAACTCGGCGCGGTGGGTGTTGCCTGACACATCGATCAGCAGGTTGCGCAGCAGGCGGTCGATCAGCCACGGCGGGCACGCTCTTTCGTCACCAGCACCGTTTTCGCGCGTGACGCGCTGCAGCTCGGCAAACGCGACCTCGATCTCGTAGACCGAGTCGTTGCGCGCCTCGTCAACGCGCGGCGCCTGGCTGGTCGGGCCGACGAACAGACCGGAGAACAGGTAGCTGAGCGCCGGGTGGTTGTGCCAGTAGGCCACCATGCTGGCCAGCAGATCGGGCCGGCGCAGGAACGGAGAATCCGCCACCGTGGCGCCACCGAGCACGAAGTGGTTGCCGCCGCCGGTGCCGGTGTGGCGGCCATCGACCATGAACTTTTCGGTCGAGAGCCGCGTTTCATGCGCGCTCTGGTAAAGGTGCGTCGTTTGCTCGACCAATTCCTCCCAGCTGTGCGCTGGGTGCACATTGACCTCGATGACGCCCGGGTCGGGCGTGACACGCAGCGTGGACAGGCGCGGGTCCTTCGGCGGCTCATAGCCTTCGAGGATCACCGGCAACTTCATCTCGGCCGCGGTGTCTTCGACAGCAGCAATGATCTCCAGGTAGTCCTCCAGCGCCGTCATCGGCGGCATGAAGACATAGAGCCTGCCGCCGCGCGGCTCGGCACACAGCGCGGTGCGGCTGATCCAGGCGGCCGACTCGAATTTGTCGGGCACGCGCAGGCTGCTGGCCGGCGCGCTGGCCACCGATTTCTCGGGGCCTTGCGCGGCGCGCGAGCGCTCGGCGAAACCGGCCGCCGTTGAACCGTTGGCCGCAGCGGCCGCTGACGATGCGCCATGGCCCTCGGTGGTGCCGTTCGGTGTGGCCGCAAAGCGCAGCCGCCGATACGGTGGCAGCGGCACGAAGGTCTGCGTCTGATCGACGGGCAGCACCCAGGGCATGTCGCCTTCCTTGGCCCAGGGCTGCGAGTCCAGCGGCAGGCGGAAGCCGAGCGGTGAATCGCCTGGCACCAGGTAGCAGCGCTCGGAGCGCAGGAACCACGGCCCGGTGGTCCAGCGCGGCTGGCCCAGCGTGCCACGAGCGACCGGCAGCACATGGCCGACCACTTTTTCCAGCCCCTGGCTGAACACCTTGCGCAGCCGCTCACGTTCCATCGGATCGGACAGCCGCGCGTCGAGCGGATCGACGTTGGTCGGCAGCTTGCGTTCGCGCCACAGGTAGTACCAGGTGTCTTCATACGCCGGGAACACGTGCTTCGGATCGAGTGCGAGGCGACGCGCCACGCTGCTCAGGAACTTGTGCGCATGCGCATCGGTGACTTCGTAGTCCTTGCGCTCGTTGGCGAACAGTTCGGGGTGCGTCCACACCGGCTCGCGGTCCTTGCGCCAATACAGGTTCAGCGACCAGCGTGGCAGCTGCTCACCGGGATACCACTTGCCCTGGCCGTAGTGCAACAGGCCACCCTCGCCGTACTTCAGGCGCAGCTTGTCCATCAGGTCGGCGCTGAGCAGCCGCTTGGTCGGGCCCATCGCTTCGGTGTTCCATTCGGCGCCGTCGCGGTCGTCCACCGACACGAAGGTCGGCTCACCGCCTTGCGTCAGGCGCACGTCGTTGCGGCGCAGGTCCAGATCGACCCGGTGACCCAGCGCGTCGATGCCCTGCCATTGCGCGTCGGTGTAGGGCAAGGTGACACGTGGCGCCTCCCAGACCCGGGTGACGCTCATGCTGTGTTCGAACTCGGTCTCGCACTCGTCGATGGCGCCACTGACCGGTGCGGCCGAGGACGGGTCGGGCGAGCAGGCCAGCGGAATGTGGCCTTCACCGGCCAGCAGGCCCGAGGTCGGGTCGAGCCCGATCCAGCCAGCGCCGGGCAGGAAGACTTCGCACCAGGCGTGCAGGTCGGTGAAATCGATCTCGGTGCCGCTCGGGCCGTCGAGAGATTTCACATCGCTCTTCAGCTGGATCAGGTAGCCCGAGACGAAGCGCGCCGCCACGCCGAGGTGTCGCATCAGTTGCACCAGCAGCCAGCCGGTGTCGCGGCACGAGCCGAGCTTGTTGACCAGCGTTTCTTCCGGCGTCTGCACGCCGGGTTCCATGCGGATCGTGTAGCCGATGTCCTTCTGCAATTGCTGGTTCACTTCGACCAGGAAGTTGTTCATCGGCGTCTTCTTGCCGGCGAAGCGCTCGCGGCAGGCGTCGAGGTAGGCCTGGAACAGCGGCGTGGCCTCGGCCTTCGCCAAGTACGGCGCCAGTTCGGCCTCGACCTCGGGGTCGTACTTGAAGGGGTAGTGCTCGGCCGACGGCTCCAGGAAAAAGTCGAACGGGTTGAGCACCGACATCTCGGCGACCAGATCGACCTCGATGCGAAACGAGGTGGTCTTGTCCGGGAACACCAGCCGCGCCAGATAGTTGGACTGCGGGTCTTGCTGCCAGTTGATGAAGTGGGTGGCAGGCGCTACGCGCATCGAATAGCTGAGGATGCGGGTGCGCGAATGGGGCGCCGGACGCAAACGCACGACCTGCGGGCCCAGGTTGATGGGCCGGTCGTAGCGGTAATGCGTCACATGGTTCAACGCGACATGAATAGACATCAGGACTCCACGGGCACAAGAAAATCACGGCTGATGCCCACGCCGAGCGTTCCCACACGTTCTAAAAATTGGGTGAGGTAGGCGTGCAAACCGGTCGCCAATATTTCGCCGATGCGACCGTATTGCAGGTCGGCCCGCAAGCGGCCTGCGCGCCGCAGCGTTTCGCTGGACTGCTCGTTGGCGATCATCGTCAGGTTCGACAAGACCTCCTGCGTGCAGGCGGCCAGCGAGCGCGGCATGTCAGGGCGCAGGATCAGCAGCTCGGCCACCTTCTCGGGCCGGATCACGTTGCGGTAGACCTTGCGGTAGACCTCGAAGCCCGAGACCGATCGCAGAATCGCCGACCAGTGATAGAAGTCGTACTCCACATCGCGGCCGCTGGGCGGTGCACCCTCTTGAGACTGGCTCTGCGATTGACTCATGCCGTCCGGGCCGCCGTAGAACTCGCTTTCGACGGCATGGAACCTCACATCGAGCAGCCGCGCCGTGTTGTCGGCCCGCTCCAGGAAGCTGCCGATGCGCAGAAAGTGAAAGGCATCGTCTTGCAGCATCGTGCCCACCGTGACGCCGCGCGAGAGGTGCGAGCGAAATTTGACCCATTCGAAGGTGGCACCCGGGTCTTTCAGGAAGGCCTCGCTGGCAACCATGCGTTGAAATTCCAGCCAGGTCTGGTTCTGCGTTTCCCAGACCTCGGTGGTCAGCGTGCCGCGCACCGCGCGGGCGTTTTCGCGCGCCGCCATCAGGCAGTTGCGGATGCTGGAACCGTTCTCCGGGTCGCTGACCATGTACTCCATGACGCTGCGCGCGTTGACCTTGCCGTAGCGCTTGGCGAAGTCGCCCGTCAGCTCCGAGATGCTCAGCAGCCCTTTCCAGCCCTGCTCGGCCGCATCAGCGGATTGCGGCAGCAGCGAGGTCTGGTAGTTGACATCGAGCATGCGCGCGGTGTTCTCGGCCCGCTCCATGTAGCGGGCCATCCAGAACAGGTGATCAGCAGTCCTAGACAGCATGTCTCAAGCCTCCAAAACCCAGGTGTCTTTCGTGCCGCCGCCTTGCGACGAATTGACGACCAGCGAGCCTTCCTTCAACGCCACACGGGTCAGGCCGCCGGGCACCATCTGCACCGTCTTGCCGCTCAGCACGAAGGGCCGCAGATCGATGTGGCGCGGCGCGATGCCGGACTCGACGAAGGTCGGGCAGGTCGACAAGGCAAGCGTCGGCTGCGCGATGTAGCCGGTCGGGTTGGCTTCGAGCACGGCGCGGAATTCAGCGATTTCGGCCTTGGTCGACGCCGGGCCGACCAGCATGCCGTAGCCGCCGGCGCCGTGCACTTCCTTGACCACCAGCTCTGGCAGGTGATCGAGCACGTATCGCAGGTCGCCGGGCTCGCGACACAGGTAGGTCGGCACGTTGTTGAGGATCGGCTTTTCGCCGAGGTAGAACTCGATCATCTTCGGCACGTACGGGTAGATCGACTTGTCGTCGGCCACACCGGTGCCGACCGCGTTCGACAGCGTCACGTTGCCGGCGCGGTAAGCGCCGATCAGGCCGGCGCAGCCGAGCGTCGAATCGGCGCGGAACACCGTCGGGTCGAGGAAGTCGTCGTCGAGGCGGCGGTAGATCACATCGATCCGCTTCGGCCCCTGCGTGGTCCGCATGTAGACGAAGTTGTCTTTGACGAACAGGTCCTGCCCTTCGACCAGTTCGATGCCCATCTGCTGCGCCAGGAACGCGTGCTCGAAGTAGGCGCTGTTGTGCATGCCCGGTGTCAGCACGACCACCGTCGGCTCGTTGACCGAGGCCGGCGCCACCGCACGCAGCGTTTCGAGCAGCATGTCGGGGTAGTGCGCGACCGGCTCGACGCGGTGCTGGCTGAACAGCTCGGGGAACAGCCGCATCATCATCTTGCGGTTTTCCAGCATGTAGCTGACACCGCTGGGCACGCGCAGGTTGTCTTCGAGCACGTAGTAGCTGCCCGTGCCGTCGGCATTGCCGGCGCGCACGATGTCGATGCCGGCGATGTGGGAATAAACGCCGCAAGGCACGTCGACGCCCATCATCTCGGGCCGGAACTGCGCGTTCTTGAAGATCTGATCGCCCGGGACGATGCCCGCCTTGAGGATCTCCTGGCCGTGATAGACGTCGTGGATGAAGCGGTTCAGCGCGACCACGCGTTGGCGCAGGCCTTTTTCCATCTCGGCCCATTCGTGGGCCGGAATCACACGCGGGATCAGGTCGAAGGGAATCAGCCGCTCGGTGCCCGAGCCGTCCTCGTCTTTCGCGCCGTACACCGCGAAGGTGATGCCGACGCGGCGGAAGATCATCTCCGCTTCTTCGCGGCGCGACTTCATCACGTCGCAGGGTTGTTGCGCCAGCCACTGTTCATAGCCGCGGTAGTGCTCCCGCACCTGGGTGCCCGTCACCTGCATCTCATCGAAACTCGATCTCATCGGCATCACTCCTGCATCACCCGGTAGCAACATTCAGGCCATTGGTGCCCCAAAGCGGGGCGTCCAGCGTTATTTTCAGCGGTCGCAATGATGCACGCACGCGGCGTCATGGCGGTGCGCCTGACGGCCAATTCCAGTACCGACGTGCCTCGGCGCGCTCGCACACCGCAGGCTGAATGCCGACATCAGTCCCGCTGCGCCAGGTCCACGCGCCGCACGCTGGGCTGTCGATGCGCTCAATGCCACGCTCGCGATAGCGTGCCAGCACCTCCTCAGCCGGATGCCCATAGCGATTCAGATGACCGGCCTGGAACACCGCCACCTGCGGCGCAACCGCATCGAGGAACGCCGCCGTCGACGAGGTCTTGCTGCCGTG
>JANMXL010000069.1:0-1844 GCA_031380885.1 Burkholderiales bacterium
CGCTGCGTTGCGTTCGCTCGCCGCAATCGGGCCGGTGTGGTCGAGCAACTGGCCGAGTTCTTCCACCGAGTTGCAGACGTCGGCGCGCAGCATGTTCTCGCCGAAGAACTGGTGGAACATCTGCCCGACGGGGCTCTTCAAAAATGCCACGCCGCCGCTGTGGCCCGGGCAGTGCCAGGAGTACGAGCCGTCTTGCGCGTAGTCCATCAGCGCCTTGAAAAACGGCGGTGCCAGCGAATCGAGGTAGCTTTTGGCCTCGCGGATGATGTGGCGCGCCACGAACTCCGGCGTGTCCTCGAACATGTGGATGAAGCCGTGCAGCTCGCGCAGCACGTCGTTCGGAATGTGCTGCGCGGTGCGTGTTTCGCCGTAGATGTAGATCGGGATTTCGGCGTTCTTGAAGCGGATTTCGGTGATGAACTTGCGCAGGTTCAGCACCGCCGGGTCCAGCTCCGGCCCAGTCGTGAACTCTTCGTCGTCGATCGACAGGATGAAGGCACTGGCGCGGCTTTGCTGCTGGGCGAACTGACTCAGGTCGCCGTAGCTGGTCGCGCCCAGCACCTCGAAGCCCTCCTTCTCGATGGCCTGCGCCAGCGCACGGATGCCCAGACCGGAGGTGTTTTCCGAGCGGTAGTCCTCGTCGATGATCACGATCGGAAAGCGAAAGCGCAGCATGGCAGTCCCGGTGGGCAGCGTGGAGGGAGCGCGAAGTTTAGGGCGTTGCCCTGACCGCGATCTACACTGAGCCGCATCCTTTCGATCACTGATCCTGAAAGCAACATCGACATGACACAGGCCACGCTCTGGTGGATGGCAGCAGGCGCCGCGGTGGCGATCGAGCTGGCCACTGGCACCTTCTACCTGCTGATGATCGCGCTCGGTCTGGCCAGCGGCGCTGTGGCCGCCTATGCCGGGCTGAACGACACGGCGCAGATCGTGGTGGCCGCCATCGTCGGCAGCGGCGCGACCGCGCTGTGGCACTGGTCGCGCAAGCGTCATCCGCACAGCCTGCCGGCGCGCGAGAACCGCGACGTCAACATCGACATCGGAGAGGCGGTGCAGGTGACCGAATGGGCCGCCGACCGCACTGCGCGCGTCACCTACCGCGGCACCGGCTGGACAGCGCGGCTGAAGCCGGGTTGTGCGGCAAGCCTCGGGCAGCACCAGGTCATTGCCGTAGAAGGCAACTGGCTGGTGGTCGCGCCAGTCGCCGAGCCCGTGACGTAGGCAGCAGCCAGCGCTCGGCCCCGCAGTTCGCGCCCCTCATTCCGTCACTGAAAAGCACCCCCATGGAACTTGCCATCGTCTTTGCCGTCATCGCGGCCATCTTCATTTCGCAGACCTTCAAGATCGTGCCGCAGCAGCACGCCTGGGTCGTCGAGCGGCTGGGCAAGTACGACCGCACGCTGACGCCGGGGCTGAAGTTCGTGGTGCCGTTCATCGAGCGCGTGGCCTACAAGCATTCGCTGAAAGAGGTGCCGCTCGACGTGCCCAGCCAAGTCTGTATCACCAAAGACAACACCCAGCTGCAAGTCGACGGGATCATCTACTTCCAGGTGACCGACCCGATGCGCGCGAGCTACGGCTCCAGCAACTACATCTTCGCGATCACGCAGCTGGCGCAAACGCTGCTGCGTTCGGTGATCGGCAAGATGGAACTCGACAAAACCTTCGAGGAGCGCGACCACATCAACATGTCGGTGGTGGCGGCCCTTGATGAGGCCGCGTCGAACTGGGGCGTGAAGGTGCTGCGCTACGAGATCAAAGACCTGACGCCGCCGGCAGCGATCCTGCATTCGATGCAGGCGCAGATCACCGCCGAGCGCGAGAAGCGCGCGCTGATC
>JANMXL010000080.1:0-2797 GCA_031380885.1 Burkholderiales bacterium
TGCCGGCACGCGGTCGAGCAAGGCCTGCAGCTCGTCAATGTCGCGCTCGCCGAGTGGGGCAGCGCCGCTGGAAGAAGAAGGTGTGGAAGAGGCCATGGTCGATTGTCGCGCTCCTAAACTCTTCTCACTGATGAACGGAACATGGAGCACGCCATGGGCGCACCCGACGCATTGACCGCCACCCTGCCCTCGACCGCCGAGATCGGGCACTTCATTGCTGGTCGCGCAGTCGCCAGCGCCAGCGGGCGGCGCCAGCCGGTCTACAACCCGACGACCGGCGAGGTGGCTCGCCAGGTCGCGCTGGCCAGTGCCGACGAGGTGAATGTCGCAGTCGCTGCCGCGCAGGCGGCGTTCCCGGCCTGGTCCGACACGCCCCCGATCCGGCGTGCCCGCGTGCTGTTCAAGTTCCTCGAACTGATGAACCAGCACCGCGACACGCTGGCCGCGATGATCACCGCCGAGCACGGCAAGGTGTTCACCGACGCGCAGGGCGAGGTCAGCCGCGGCATCGACATCATCGAATTCGCCTGCGGCATCCCGCAGTTGCTGAAGGGTGATTACACCGAGCAGGTTTCCACCGGCATCGACAACTGGACGCTGCGCCAGCCACTCGGTGTGGCGGCTGGCATCACGCCGTTCAACTTTCCGGTCATGGTGCCGTGCTGGATGTTCCCGGTGGCAATCGCCGCCGGCAACTGCTTCGTGCTGAAGCCCAGCGAGCGCGATCCGTCGCCCAGCCTGTTGATGGCCGAGCTGCTGAAACAAGCCGGCCTGCCCGATGGCGTGTTCAACGTGGTGCAGGGCGACAAGCTGGCGGTCGACACGCTGCTGACGCACGCCGACGTGAAGGCGATCAGCTTCGTCGGCTCGACGCCGATCGCCCAGTACATCTACGAAACCGGCGCGCACCACGGCAAGCGGGTGCAGGCACTCGGCGGCGCGAAGAACCACATGGTCGTGATGCCCGACGCCGACCTCGAGCAAACGGTCGATGCCTTGATCGGTGCCGGCTACGGCTCGGCCGGTGAGCGCTGCATGGCGATCAGCGTGGCCGTGGCGGTCGGTGACGTGGCCGACAAGCTGGTGCCCGCGCTGGCGGCACGTGCAAAGACCTTGAAGGTCAAGAACGGCATGGCGCTCGATGCCGAGATGGGCCCGATCGTCACCCGCGAGGCGCTCGAACGCATCACCGGCTACATCGCCGCAGGTGTGGCCGAAGGCGCGACGCTGGTCGTCGATGGCCGCGTCGACCCGGTGAGCGGCCAACCGTTCCAGGTGCCCGGTTTCGAGGGCGGCTTCTTCATCGGCGGCACGCTGTTCGACCACGTCACCGCCGACATGCGCATCTACCGCGAAGAGATCTTCGGCCCGGTGCTGGTGGTGGTGCGCGTGCCCGATTTCGCGGCGGCTGTGAAGCTGGTCAACGACCATGAATACGGCAATGGCGTGGCCTGTTTCACCAGCGATGGCAACGTCGCGCGCGAGTTCGCGCGGCGCATCCAGGTCGGCATGGTCGGCATCAATGTGCCGATCCCGGTGCCGATGGCCTGGCACGGTTTCGGCGGCTGGAAGAAGAGCCTGTTCGGCGACATGCATGCCTACGGCGAAGAGGGCGTGCGCTTCTACACCAAGCAGAAGAGCGTGATGCAGCGCTGGCCGGCGAGCATTGCCAAGGGCGCCGAGTTCGTGATGCCGACAGCTAAATAGGAAATAGGGCCCCCAGTCGCTGCGCTCCTGCCCCCGAGGGGCGCCACCCTTGGCCCGGGAGACCCAGGCTTCGGTGTTGCTTGATCAGAGAGAGTCGTTCGTAATTCGCTCAGCGGCGTTCGATCACCACCGCTTGCGTGGGCGTCTGCTGGCGCCACGCCGCGCAGCGGGCCCAGTTTGAGCGCGGCGGTGTAGCTCAGGTCGATGATGCGACCGCTGTGGAACGGGCCGCGGTCGTTGACGCGCACCACCACCTCGCGGCCGTTGGCCGGGTTGCGCACCCGCGCGCAGCTTGGGAGCGGCAGCGTAGCGCTGGCCGGCGATTTCGTAGGGCTTGTTCGCGCCGCCGGGCGCCGGTCCCGACCCGCTCGGCGGGCTGGCGCAGCCGACCAGGCCGACGTGCGGGATCGACAGCGGCATGGGCCGGGTGCCGCGCACGAAGCGGAAAGGCGGCATGGGCGAAGACACGCAAGTCCTGCGCTTGGGCCTGCTGAAGGGCATGGAGAAACTGTGCCAGTGGACGCCAACACAGCGCGACGAGATCGACGGCCTGGCCGCCCAGATCATCACGCGCCAGGTAATTCGCTCGTTGCGCACCGACGGCAAGCCGGTCGGCTATTGGTACGAATAAGCGCTGACCGGCGCTGTCCAGTGCATCTTTGAGCACCATCCCGACCGCAGAGTACGGCGCAAAAGACGACCGGCGACGCGGCCATAATTCCGCCATGGTGCCGAAGCGATTGATTTCAGCAGTGCGTTCCGGTTGGCGTTGGCGCAGACCATCAGCCTGACCCAAGCTATTGCGCCCAGGCGGGCGCTTCAGTCCCCACTCCGTACGGCGCACTGGCTTCGCCAGCGCCGGTTAAACCGGATATCAAAGTGGGTACGGAATCAAGATGCTCCTCGAAGCATCCAATGAAACAAAAGGCTTAGCGCGCACATGCTGCTGATGATCGACAACTACGACAGCTTCACCTTCAACCTGGTGCAGTACTTCGCCGAGTTGGGTGAGGACGTGCGCGTGTTCCGCAACGACGAGCTGTCGTTGCAAGACATCGCCGAGCTGCGGCCCGACCGGCTGGTGCTGTCG
>JANMXL010000092.1:0-4798 GCA_031380885.1 Burkholderiales bacterium
GCCCGTCTCGGCGCAAACCGGCGCGCAAACGCCTGACACCACACACGAACACGCCCACGGGCATGCCCACGATCACGGACACGCGCATGGCCACGCGGCCGGTCACAACCACAGCACCCACACGCACGCGGCCCCCCCACCGCTGGCCAGCCCGGCCCGTGCGTCGCGCCGCAGCCTGCTGATGAGCGCCGCCCCGCTGCGGCTGGCGGGCGCCGTGGCACTCAGCGCCTTGTTGTGGGCGGCTGTCGCCTGGGCGCTGTCGGGCACGCCATGAGCGCGCCGGGCCGCTCCCAAGCGCTCATACCGCAGAGCGCAGCGCGGAGGACAGTCCAATGAACACCGTCGAGTCAGTCATTCACGCGCGCGCCGATGCGTCGGCGGTCAAGCCGCCGGCCATCGCGGTCGAAGACCTGACGGTCAGCTACCGCCAGCACCCTGCCGTGCACCACGTCAGCTGCCGCTTCGAGCCGGGCTCACTCACCGCGGTGATCGGCCCGAACGGCGCCGGCAAGAGCTCGCTGCTGGACGCGCTGACCGGCCGCGTGCAGCCCAGCACCGGCCGCGTGCGCACCGGTGGCCTGAAGCGCGGTGGGCTGGCCTACCTGCCGCAGCAGTCGGGCATCGACCGCAGCTTTCCGCTCGGCGTGCTCGATGTGGTGATGCTCGGCGCTTGGCCGCGCATCGGCTGGTTCCGCGGCGCGACGGCGGCGCAGCGGCAGGCGGCCTTGCGTGCGTTGACGCTGGTCGGGCTCAGCGGCTTCGAGCAGCGGCTGATCTCGGAGCTGTCGGTCGGCCAGTTCCAGCGCGTGCTGTTCGCGCGGGTGCTGATGCAGGATGCGCCAGTGATCCTGCTCGACGAGCCGTTCAACGCGATCGACACCCGCACCACCGCCGACCTGATGCGGCTGGTGCAGCACTGGCATGCCGAAGGCCGCACCGTGATCGCGGTGCTGCACGATCTGGCGCAGGTGCGCGAACACTTTCCGCTGTCGTTGCTGTTGGCGCGCGAATGTGTGGCCCATGGCCCGACTGCCGAGGTGCTGGTGCCGCGCCACCTGATGCGCGCGCAGCAGATGGCCGAGCAATGGGACGAGCACGCCGACTGGTGCGCGGTGCCGCATGCGGTCGCTGAATCACGGCGGCCGTCATGACGCTGCTGATGTCGGTGCACGGGTTCCTGATCCAGCCCTTCGTCGAGTTTGGCTTCATGCGCCGCGCGCTGGTCGCCTGCCTGGCACTCGGCCTGAGCTGCGGGCCGATTGGCACGCTGCTGGTGCTGCGCCGGATGAGCCTGGTCGGCGATGCGATCGCGCATGCGCTGCTGCCCGGCGCGGCGCTGGCCTTCGTGATGTTCGGCTTTTCGCTGTGGGCGATGAGCATCGGCGGCTTTGTGGCCGCCGTCGCGGTGGCGGGCCTGGCGGGGCTGGTCGCGCGCCTCACGCCGCAGCGCGAGGACGCCAGCTTCGCGGCGTTCTACCTGATCGCACTCGCCGCCGGCGTGATGATCATCTCGATGCGCGGCAACAGCGTCGATTTGATGCGCGTGCTGTTCGGCACCGTGCTGGCCGTCGACGACGCCTCGCTGCTGCTGATTGCCGGCATCGCCACCGCCAGCCTGCTGGTGCTGGCGCTGGTCTACCGGCCGCTGGTGGTCGAGTGCTTCGACCCCGGCTTCCTGCGCCACCTGGGCCAGGCCGGTGCGTGGGTGCACGGCCTGTTCCTGACGCTGCTGGTGCTGAACCTGGTCGGCGGCTTCCAGGCGTTGGGCACGCTGATGGCGGTCGGCTTGATGATGCTGCCCGCCACCGCCGCCCGCTTCTGGGCTGCCGAGGTGTGGAGCCTGGCCGCGGTGGCCGCGCTGTTTGCGGTGCTGAGCGGCTGGGGCGGGCTGCTGCTGTCGTACCACGCCAACCTGCCGTCGGGCCCGGCCATCGTGCTGCTGGCCGGCAGTTTCTACATGGCCTCGCTGTTGATTGGCCGGCGCGACAGCCTGCTCGCGCGACAGTTGTCGCAACGGGCGCACCGCGAAGGATGACCATGAAAGTTGATTCGACGCGCCGCGCGTTCCAGCGCCAGCTTTTGTGTGGGCTCGGCAGTGCCGCTGCGGGCGCTGCGTTCACGCCGTGGCCTCAGGCGCAAGCCGCCGAGACAGCGCCGGTGCTCAAGGTCGTCGCCACCTTCTCGGTGCTGGCCGACATCGCCCGCGAGGTCGGCGGCACGGCGGTCGAGGTCAGCGCGCTGGTCGGCCCGAATGCCGACGCGCATGTGTTCGAACCCACGCCCTCTGACGTGCGGCGCGTGGCGAGCGCCGACGTGGTCATCACCAACGGGCTGCGCTTTGAGGGCTGGATCGACCGCCTGATCGCCGCCTCGGGCTACCGCGGCCCGATCGCCGTGGCGAGCCGCGGCGTCGCGATGCGGAAGCTGTCGGGCGGCGCCGATCCGCACGCGTGGCAAGACCTGGCCAACGGCACACGCTATGCCGACAACATCCGCGCGGCGCTGGTGGCCGCACTCGCCGCCAAGTCGCCCACTCGCGTGGCGGAGGTCGAAACCCGCGCCGCCGCTTACCAGCAGCGCCTCGCCGCGCTCGACCGCGACACCCGCGCCCGCATCGCCGCCCTGCCCGCCGAGCGCCGCCGCGTCATCACCTCGCACGACGCCTTCGGTTATTTCGCAGCCGCCTACGGCATCACCTTCATCGCACCACGCGGCTGGACCACCGGCAGCGAACCATCGGCCGAAGCGGTGGCCCGCATCGTCCGCCAGGCCCGCGAAGCCAAGGCCAGCGCGCTGTTGGTCGAGAACATCAGCGACCCGCGGCTGATTGAACGCATCGCCCGTGAAGCCGGCCTGACAGTCGGTGGCAAGCTGTATTCCGACGCGTTGTCACTGCCCGGCACCGAGGCCGACACTTATCTGAAGATGTTTGAGCACAACGTGAGGACGTTGGTGGAAGCGATGTCGGCTGGCGCCAACGCAAAAGCAGAGACGGGTGAGCCTAAAACGCGTTGATGAATTACCGCTGAATGCAAGTGGAAATGAAAGACGGGCTGATTTTTGAGCTTTGGCCCCGTGTTTGTTTAATTGTTGGTGGAATGGACGTCCAAAAAAATGACACTTTCCCAGCTAGCAAACTCTGCGGTGGGGTTTGCCATCGGGCTGTCGCGAGCGCACCCAGGGTCGCTGTAGCCACCGCTGGCTACAGCCCGGCCACAAACGCCAGCGGCGATATCACGCGGCCTCTCATCCCGGCGTCGCGCAGCAACAGTTTGTCGCCCGTGACCAGCAGCACATCCGCACGCGCAGCCAGCAACTCCCACAGCAACTGGTCGCCCGGATCGGGCGCAGGCGGGCCGGCAACCGGCGTGAGCATGATCGCGTGTTGCGCGATGTCGGTCAGCACCGAGTCGACCTTGGCCACCGTCAGGCCGTGCAGCTTGCGTAGAACCGGCCGCACGAGCACGGTGCGGTATTCGGCCAGCAGCGCCTCGGACATGACAAAGGGAAACGCGGCGCTCAGCATGCCGTCCAGGATGCGGGCAACGGGTGACGCATCGTTTTGCGTCAGCAAACCGGCCACGACGACGTTGGTATCGACGATGACCGCCGACCGACTCATTGCTGACGGTTCAAGGCTTGCGGCGCACAGCCCGAACCTGCTCCTGAGCCACGGCCAGCGCCTGCTGGTCGGTCAAGGTGCTGCGCGCCCGAGCCCTGCGCACGAGGTCGCGCGCGTCTTCACGCGACTTGATGCCATAGAAGTCCAGGCTTTCATCGATCAGTTGCCCGATGGTCTTGTCGCGCTGCGCAGACGCTTCCTTCAGCGCCCGGTAACGGGCTTCAGACAAGGTGATGGTCAGACGGCTCATCGCAACCTCGCATTGGTGTTTTGACACCAATATGTTAACGCAGAGGATGAATCAGCGCAGGTTCATGCTGCCAACAAGCGCCTCACTCTGGTGGGACGCCATGCATCATCCCTTGCGTGGCCCTTTGCCCGTCATGCTGCCGCCCGGGTCAGGCGCCGTCGGGTCTGATCTGGCGCCGCACCCTTGAGGACGCGGCCATCCCGCACGACGTTGACCCACCAGGGGTCGTCTTCAGGCAGCGCAGCCAGTTCCTTGCTCGTCAGGGCCGTGAGCGAAACGCGGATCTGCTGCGCGTCTTCCAGTGGCATCAGTGCCTCACGAACCTGGTCGGCCACGGCATGAGACCTGACGACGAGCGCGATGTCTACGTCGCTGGCGGGAGAGTCGTCCCCACGCGCCACGCTGCCGTAGAGCCATGCCGCGCTGACGGCAGCGCCGTGACGCGCGAGTACGTCGCGGATCGCACTCATCAGCGCATCCCATCGACTTTGCTCGTGCTGGAACAGGGCGGCCAACGACAACGCGAGCGGATGCGCTGTGTTCAGCTCGTAGAGCTGCGTGCGCCCCGAGCCATGGGCCTTGACCAACCGCTGGCGGGCCAGCACGTCCAGCACGCCCCGAGTGCCCTGCGGCGTGAGCCCAGCCGTCGCCGCCAACTGCGGCGCCGATTGCGGAGCCCTGTCTGTGGCCAAAGCGCGCACGACGCGAACGTTGACCGCACTGCCGACCAGTGCGGTCAATGGATGCCGAAGGTGGCTTTGGGCCTGCGAGGGGAAAGGCACGGGAAGGAAACACGACTTTCTTTAGAGAAAGTCAATTTTCCAGTGAATCGTCCGTCCGTTTTCCGCCCCGTCACGTTCGTTGCAGCCACAACCAATTCAGCGTGAACGCCGAATTGGCACCCGCTTCTCAGGATCCGCGGGCAA
>JANMXL010000083.1:0-21176 GCA_031380885.1 Burkholderiales bacterium
CGCCACCACGGATCAGGTCGTCGCCGGCCCCACCGTTCAGCGTGTCCTTGCCGAGCCCGCCGATCAGGATATCGCGGCCGGCGCTGCCGTTCAGCGTGTCGTCGCCATTGCCACCGTCAAGCAGTGAGCCGGTGCGCACCAGGTAGCTGCCCGCCGTCGGGCCGGCGACGATGTCTTGCAGGTCAGTCAGCCCCAAGGACTTCGCGCTGGCGTCGGTAAACAGCGGCAGGTTCTGTGATCCGAGCACTTGGTAGGTGGCGGGGTCGGCACCGCTGAGTTTGAACTCGACGCGCAACACTGCATTGCCGCCTTGCTCCCAATACAGCAGTTCCAGCGGCGTCAGCCCACCTTCGATCGGCACGCCGGTGTAGACACGGGTGGTTGGCGACTGGATGTTGTCGAAGACAGCCACCGTCTGATCGTCCAACTTCAGCCGGAAGCCGTCGTCGGCAAAGACGCGGATGTCGTACAGCCCTGCCGTCAGATAAGCCTGGCCTGTGATGCGAATGGCCGCATCGCTGGTGCGGCCGAGTCCGCTGGTCGGGCCACCGCCGATCTGGTCGTTGTCGCCAGTGCCGCGTCCTACCGTGATCGTGCCGGCATCGCCTCCGCCGCTGCGGTTGAGGAACTTGAACAACTGGCTGTTGTCATTGGTGAGGCCCGCGGTCGAGCCGCCTGCAGCGACGTTCGGGTTGGTACCCAATGTCCCGCTGACGGTGACCGAAGTGCCGTAGTCGATGGCCCGCGCGGTGAAGCGCGCATCGGCAGTGTCGGCCGCCGCGGCCAGTGAGCTGCCGACGATGCCGGAAGTGCCGGGGGGGGCGAAGGCCGCATTGCGTCCGTTGACGATGCGCATCACATCGTCGGCACGATCGAGATTTCCGTAGAGGCCGTCATCGGCGTGCCGCCGGTTCGGGCTGGTCGGGCCCGGGTTGAAGTCGTTGTAGCCGTAGTACTCGCCGTTGAGCCCCAGCGTGGCGGTGAGCGCCGTGGTCGTCGGCGGTGCGGCGTTGAGCGTGTCGGCGGTGCCGCCGACCTGCAAGGTCAGCGATGCGGTGGCGAGCCCGCCGTTGCCGTCAGACACCTGGTAGGTGAATACATCGTTGACCTGCGTGCCGGTGGCCACCGCATCGGCCCGGCTCGCGCTGTAGTTGTAGCTGCCGTCGTTGCGCAGCAGCAGATCGCCATAGGTGCCTGCGATGGTGACGCCGCCACTCGGCACTGCCGTGGTGGGCGCACCGGTGCCGGCCGAAACGCGCGTGACCGACAGCACATCCCCGTCAACGTCGGTGTCACGGCCCGCAGCCACCGAAGTTGACTGGATCACGCCTTCGGTCGTCGAGACGATCAGTGTTTGCGCTGCTGTGACGGTTCCCTCGTCACCGCGTGCGACGGGGGCATCGTTGGTGCCCTTGATGGTGACGACGACCGAAGAAGTCGTGCCGTCGGCACTGCGAACCTGAAAGGTCTCGGTCAGAGTCTGACCGGCGCCGAGCGCCTGAATGGCCGGATTGCTGTTGGCCGCGGCGTAAGTCCAAGCGCCGTTGGCGCCGAGCGTGAAGCTGCCGTAGACGCCTGGCGTCGAAGCCTGCGCTTGAAAGGTGGCTTGGCCTGCATCGGCGTCGGTCACGGTCAAGGTGCCGGAGGTCGCGATGTTCCCGCCGATCACGTTCGAGTCCTCGGTGACGCTGCCGGTACCGGCAGAGACCACCGCTGCATCGTTGGCGCCTGTGATGGTGATCACCAGGTTGGCCGTCGAGGTGGCGCCGCGGTCGTCGGTGACGGTGTACGGGATGGTCAGCACCTGCTGCTGCCCGACCGCCAGTGACTGGTACGCCGCGTTCGACGCATCGAAGGTGTAGCTGCCGTTCGGGTTGAAGGTCAGCCCGGCCGGTGGCGCCGCATTCAGACCGAAGCTCAGCACCGCATTCGCATCGACATCGGTCGCGCTGATGTTGCCGGTGAACAGCGGTGCGTCCTCGGTGACTGCAATGCTGGCGCCTTGCGCGACCGGCACGTCGTTTGTGCCGGTGATGGTCACGGTGACGACCTGCGACGTGCCGTCGATCGTGCTGACGGTGAAAATCTCGTTCGGCAGCGTCTGGCCAGCGCCGAGTGCCTGAACGGCCGGGTCGGCGTTGTTGAGCGTGTAGGTCCACACGCCCGCTGCGTTGATGCTGAAGGTGCCGTGCGCGCCTGCCACCAGGGGCAGAGGATTGAACGCCGCTTCGCCTGCATCCGGATCGGTGACCGTCAGCGTGCCGCCGGTCGTCAAGGTGGTCTCTTCGACCGTCGCGCCGGTGGTGACACCACCGATGACCGCAGCGTCGGCCAGCGCCGCCACCGAGATCGGCACGGTCACCGGTGGCGAGACCGCGCCTTCGTTGTCGGTGGCGGTGAAATCGAACGACGTGCTGCCGTTGAAATTGGCGGCGGGCACGAAGCTGAGCGCGGCCGCAGCTGCGGTGGCGGGGATAAGGAGTCCGACGGTGACCGGCGAGCCATTGAAGAACAGCGTGCCATTGGCAGGCAGCGAGCCGATGGTGAAACTCGCGATGCTGCCGTCAATGTCCGTGCCGCCCAACAGCACCGGGATGCCCGCGGAGTCCTCGTTGCCACTGGCTGGCGCGACGATCGCCACCGGCGGCTCGTTCGCACCGTTGACCGTGACGGTGACGGTGCTCGTGGTGCCATCGGCTGAGGTGACCGTGAAGCTCTCGACCGGACGCTGCGCGCTGGTCAGCGCCTGCACGTTGGCATCGGCGTTGCGCAGCGTGTAGCTCCAGGCACCCGCAGCAGTGACGGTGAAGTCGCCGTAGGTGCCTGCCGCGGTGGCGGCGACGAACGTGGCGGGGTTGTCGATGTCGGTGACGGTGAGCGTGCCGCTGGTTGTGGCCGTTCCGTCCTCGGTCACGCTGCCGGTGGCCACACCGCCGATCACCGCCGCGTCGTTGGTGCCGGTGATCGAGATCGTCACCGTCGTCGTCGATCCGTCGTTGAGCGTGACGGTGATCGTGTCGCCTGCTGTTTGGCCTGCGGACAAGGGCTCGGCGCGGCTGTCGAGGGTGTAGGTCCACGCACCGTTCGGCGCAAGCACAAGCGCGCCGAAATTGCCGCTGACGGTGCCGGGGTTGAAGGCGAGTGCGGGGTTGTCGATATCGCTCGCGCTCAGCGTGCCGCTGACCGCAGGCAGCGTGTTCTCGACCACCGAGCCGCTGCCGGTGGAAATCACCGGCGCGTCGTCGGTGCCGGTGATGGTGACGGTGACAACCTGCGAGGTGCCGTCAATGGTGGTGACGGTGAAGGTCTCGTCGGGCAATCGTTGCCCTGCGCCGAGCGCCTGCACTGCGGGGTCGGCGTTGTTCAGCGTGTAGGTCCACGCGCCAGCCGCATCGATGCTGAAGCTGCCGTGACCGTTGACGACGCTCACGTTGCTCCGCGGGTTGAACGCGGCCTCGCCTGTGTCCGGATCAAAGACGTTGAGCTGGCCACTGGCAGACCGCACCGTGTCTTCAACCGTGGCACCTCTGGCAGTGCCGGAAATGACCGCTGGATCACCGACGGAGGCGACCGTGATCGGCGCGGTCACCGGTGGCGAGGTGGCACCTTCGTTGTCGGTGGCGCTGAAATTGAAACTCGTGCTGCCGTTGAAGTTGGCGGCTGGCACGAAGCTGAGCGTGGCCGAGCCCGCAGTGGCGGGGATGGATTGGCCTGCCGTGACCGGCGAGCCATTGAAGAACAGCGTGCCGTTGGGGGGCAGCGAGCCGATGGTGTAACTGGTGATCGTGCCATCTGCATCGTTGCCGCCGAGCTGCACCGCGACGCCTGTCGAGTCTTCATCACCGCTCGCCGGTGCGGCGACGGCCACCGGCGCATCGTTGGTGCCGGTGACCGTGATGAGCAGATTGGCGATCGAAGTTGCACCTCGGTCATCGGTGACGGTGTACGGAATGGTCAGCACCAGCGGCTGACCTGCGGCCAGCGACTGGTAAGCCGCATTCGACGCGTCGAAGCTGTAGCTGCCGTTCGGATTGAACGTCAAGCCCGCAGGCGGTGCGCCGTTGAGGCTGTAGCTGAGCGCAGCGTTCGCATCGATGTCGGTCGCGCTGACGTTGCCGTTGACGACGGGCGCATCCTCGGTGACCGACAAGCGTGCATCCTGAGCCATCGGCGCGTCGTTGGTGCCGGTGATGTTGATGGTGACGACTCGCGATGTGCCGTCGATCGTGGTGACGGTGAAGGACTCGCTCGGCAGCGACTGCCCGGCACCGAGCGCTTGTACCGCCGGGTCGAGGTTGTTCAGCAGGTACGTCCACGCGCCGTTGGCATCGATGCTGAAGGTGCCGTGCCCATTGGGCACACCAACACTGGTTTGCGGATTGAAAGCCGCCTCGCCCGAATCCGGGTCGCTGACGGTGAGCGTGCCCGAGGCGGTTGTGGCCGAGTCCTCGACCGCCGTTCCACTGGCGTTGCCGCCGATGACGGCCGCATCCGGGATGCCCCGAACGTCGAGCGTGATCTGGTTGGGCGTCGCGTCGAACGCGCCCGAGCTGTCTTGCACGCTGAACATGAAAGTTGCGTAGCCCGCACCGTTGCCATTCGGTGCGGGCGTGAACACCAGGGTGGGCAGATCGGCCACGGCAATCACCTGACCTGAGGCGACAGGCGCGCCGCCCAGCGTCAACAAGCCATCCCTGGGCAATTGATCGATGCGCACGTTGGCGAACGTCTGGCCGGCATCGGCATCGGTGAAGCCGAAGTGAGTGGCGCCGAAAGCACGCGAGCCGTCTTCATCGAGCAGCACTGTTTTGTCAGTACCGGCAGGCGGCGCGTTCGGCCCGACGTTGACGGTGACCGTGGCCGTTGCCACGCCGCCCTGTCCGTCACTGACCGTGTAGCTGATGAGCACCGGGCCGCTGACATCGGCGGCGGGCGTGAACGACAGCGTGCCGTTCGGATTGACCGTCACCGTGCCGCGCGCCGGATCGACCGTGGCCGCCGACACGCTGACCGGGTCGCCATCGGGGTCGCGGTCGTTGGCCAGCACCTTGATGTTGGCAAGCGGCGTGTTGATCGGCGTCGAGGCGAGGTCGTTGACCGCGACCGGTGCGTCGTTGACCGGTGCGACGTTGATCGTCACCTGCGAGCTGCTGGTCGAGGTGCCGTCGGAGACGGTGTAGCCGAACACCGTTGGACCGTTGAAATTGGGGTTAGGCGTGAAGGTCAGTGTGCCGTCGGGGTTGAGTGCGACCGTGCCCTGTGGCAGCGTCACCGGGCTGCCGGCCGCGATCGGCTGCCCTGCGATGGCAGTGATGGCGAGCGGGCTGCCATCGGCGTCGCTGTCGTTGCGGCGCGTGTCGAAGGTGACCGGCCTGTCTTCGGTGGCGGTCACGGTGTCGGGCGCGGCCACCGGCGGATCAGCGACCGGGCTGACGCTGAGCGTGAGCGTTGCCGAGATGCTGGCAGTGCCGTCGCTGACGGTGTAAGTCGCCACCGGCACCGGGCCGTTGTAGTTGGCGACCGGCGTGAAGGTGTACGCGCCGTTGGCGGCCAGTGTGAGGCTGCCGATGCCCACCAAGACAGCGGTGGCGCCAGCGGCATAGGTCACGCCGTTGAGGCTGAACTGTGTGACGGTAAGCGCGAGCCCTTCGGGGTCGCGGTCGTTGCCGAGCACGTTGCCGCTGGCGGGCGTGTCCTCGGCCGTTGTGGCGCTGTCATTGACCGCGACCGGCGGCTGGTTGGCGGATGGCGGGTTGGTGTCGACCACGTTCAGCGACACCGTGGCGCCGTTTGACGTCGCACCCTGGTTGTCGGTGACGAAGAAGGTGATGGCGGCCTGACCGACGAAGTCGATCGCGGGCTTGAACAGCAGGCCCGCGGCTTGGGCGGGCGTCAACGTCTGCCCTGCGCTGACGACGGTGCTGCCATCGGCCAGCAGCAGCGTGCCGCCGGTCGGCACGCTGGTGAGGGTGACGCTGACGACGTTGCCGTCGCTGTCGATCCCGCGCAGCGCGACCGGCAGCGTCGTGTTCTCGGGGCCGCTGATGGAGCTGTCCACAGCCGAAGGCGCGATGTTGGCCCCGGCTGCGGCCAACGGGTTGGCCGCAGCGGTGGGCAGGGTGCCGTTGGGATCTGTTTCTTGGTTGTTGCCGACACGCAGCGTTGTCAGCGGCTCCGAAATGCGATCGACGCGCAGACCCGGCAGGAATTCACCGCCATCCCCGCCGACGACACCGGCGGCGGTGGCCGCATCGGCGTCGTTTTGCGCCAGCTTTTCGATGACTTGATCGATGTCTGTGCGCGACGCTGGCACGGCCGCTGGCGTTTCCACCGGCACGGTGGCCGCGGTGGCGGCTATCGGCGCGGCGCTGCCGTCAGACGTCAACTCGACGATGCCGTCCTGGGTGGTCAGGATCACATCACCGCGCCTGACGATGTCGCCCAGCTTCAGAGGGTGCGCACGGCCATCGGCGCCCTTGATGATGGCGTGGCCCCACAAGCCGGTGACTTTTCCGTGGTCGGTCAGGAGGATGGTGGGCATGGTGAGGTCCGTCAGGTCTCGCACCGGGTCAGTGCTGGGTGGGCGCAACTGGCGCCATCAGAGGAAGTGCCGAGCATAGTGACTTCAGTCTGCACTGGGTGCATCCGAGGGCTGCCGTTTGTGACGTGCGTCACTTCAGGCAGCCGATTCGTGACGATAAGGAAACGGTCAACGTTCGCGGAGCGCGTAGGCCTTGGCTTTGAGCACCGGCTTCAGCAGGTACGACATCACCGTCTTGCGGCCGGTCAGGATGTCGACTTCGGCGGTCATGCCGGGGATCACCGGCAGCTTCTCGCTGAAGTTGGCCTGTGTGGTGCGCACCCGCACGAGGTAGAAGGCATTGCCCTTTTCGTCGACGACGGTGTCGGGGCTGATGTTTTCGACCTTGGCCCCCAAGCCGCCGTAGATCGAGAAGTCGTACGCGGTGAACTTGACCGTAGCGTCCTGCCCCGGGTGGATGAAGGCGATGTCGCGCGGCTGCACCTTGGCTTCGAGGATCAGCTGGTCGTCGAGCGGCACCACCTCGACGAGGTCCTTGCCAGGCTGCACCACGCCGCCCACGGTGTTCGCCAGCAGGCGCTGCACCCGGCCGCGCACGGGGCTCTTGACCTGTGACTTGTCGACCTTGTCGGCCAGTGCCACCGCGCCTTCGTTCAGCGCGTTCAGCTTGCCCATCACATCGGCCATGTCCTTGCGCGCCTCGTTGCGGAAGGTCAGCTCGGTCTCCTGGATCTTGCGCTGCGCTTCACCGATCGCTGCCTGCACGCGGGCGATCTGCGCGCTGGACTGCTCGATCTCGCCGCGGCTGCGCGACACCTCGCGCTCCAGCCGCAGGATGTCCACCTCGGACACCGCGCCGGTGGCCAGCAGCGGCCGAGTCTTGTTGAGCTCCTGCTGACCCAGGTCCAGCCCGCGTTCGGCTGAAGCCTTGCGCGCCCGCATCTCGCTGAGTTCTTGCTGACGCTGCTGCAGCTGTTGCTGGTTGATTGCGATCATCGTGCCCAACTCAGAGCGCCGGGTTTCGTACAAGGCACGCTCTTCGTCGAGGATGCGCTGCTCTTCAGGACTGCTGCTGGTTGGCGGCAAAAACGGCGCGCCTTCGGCCAGTGCGCGCAAGCGCGCACCGCGGGCCCGCAGCGCGAAGCCCTGTGCCGCGCTCTCGCGCACGCCCGAGGTGGCGCGCGTCTCGTCGATCTTCAGCAGCAGTTGGCCGGCCTCGACCACCTGGCCTTCTTGCACCAGGATCTCGGACACCACGCCGCCGTCAAGCGACTGCACGACCTGCAACTGCTTCGACGGGATCACCTTGCCGTCGCCCCGGGTGACCTCCTCGACGTGTGCGAAGCAGGCCCACAGCACCAGCAGCATCACGACCACGAGGGCAGCCCGCACGATCAGCTGCGCCCGCTGGGTGCGGGCACGCGACATCACCACCTCGGCCTGGTGCTCGAAGCTGCGAAAGCCCGCGGCGTCGGCGGCCGCATCGGCAGGGCCCCAGGGTGCGGTGAGGGCCTTCAGGATCGCGTTCATGCCGCCCTCGCAATCCGGCCGCTGGACAGCGCTTCCATGATGCGGTCGCGCGGGCCGTCGGCCACCACCTTGCCGCCGTCGATGACGATCACGCGGGTGGCCATCGCCAGCATCGAGGTGCGGTGCGTCACCAGCACCACCGTCTTGTCGCTGGCGAAGGCCGTGACCTGGGTCGTGATCTGGGCCTCGGTCGAGAAATCCATCGCGCTGGTCGGCTCATCGAGCAGCAGCAGCGGCGCGTTGTGCAGCACCGCGCGGGCGAGACCCACGCCCTGGCGCTGGCCGCCCGACAGTGATTCGCCGCGCTCGCCCACCGGCATGTCGAACCCGCGCGGGTGGCGGTTGATGAAGTCGGTGAGGCCGGCCACGTCGGCCGCCGCGACCACGGCCGAGTCGTCGGCATAGGGCAGGCCGAAGGTGATGTTCTCGCGCAGCGTGCCCAGAAACAGCGTCACGTCCTGCGCCACGCTCGCGACATTGCGCCGCACATCGGCCGGGTCGAGCTGGCGCAGGTCGATGCCGTCGAGCAGCACCGCGCCGTCGGTCGGCTGGTACAGGCCCATGATGAGCCGCTGGATCGTGCTCTTGCCCGAGCCGACACGGCCGATCAGCGCGACGCGCTCGCCAGCGCTGATCTTGAAGCTGATGCCTTCGATGGCTGAATCGGATCGGTTCGGGTAAGAGAATTTGACGTTGCGGAACTCGATGTCACCGCGCAGTTGCGGGCGCTGGATGAAGCTTTCGCCAGCCGGCCGCTCGACCGGTTTGGCCATGATCTTGTTCAGCGAATCGAGCGCGGTGCGCGCGCCCTGGTACTGCATCAGCAGCCCGACGATCTGACCGGCCGGCGCCAGCGCGCGGCCCGACAGCATGCTGGCCGCGATCAGCGCGCCCATCGTCAGCTCGCGCTGGCTGATCAGGGTGACGCCGATCAGGATCATCGCCACCGCGACCAGCTGCGTCAGCGTGCTGGTGGCCAGCATCGCGCCCGACGAAAGCCCGCGCATCTTCACGTTGGTGCTGGCCAGGAACAGGTTGGCGCGCTCCCACTTCGACTGGATCACGCTCTCGGCGCCTTGCGACTTGATGGTCTCGATCGCCGACAGGCTTTCGATCAGCGTGGCGTTGCGCTGCGCGCTGGCCTGGTAGGTGGTCTCCGACAGCGCATGCAGTCGGTGCTGCAGCGAATAGCCCAGCGCCAGAATCAGCCCAAACGCGATCAGCACCGGCAGCGCCAGCCACGGCGAGATCCACGCCAGCACGCCAACGAACAGCAGCGCGAAAGGCAGGTCGATCAGCGCGGTGACGGTGGACGAGGCGATGAAGTCGCGCACCTGCTCGAAGCCGCGGAGGTTCTGCGCGAACGAGCCGACCGACTCGGGCCGGTGTTCGAGCCGCAGGCCCAGCACTTTTTCCATCAGCGTGGCCGACAGCGTGACGTCGATGCGCGCGCTGGCCTCGTCGACGAAGTGGCTGCGCAGCAGGCGCATGAACAGGTCGGCGCCGAGCACCAGCAGCACGCCGACGGCCAAGGCCCACAAGGTCTCGAAGGCGTTGTTCGGCACCACTCGGTCGTAGACGTTCATCGAGAACATCGGGAAGGCGAGCGCGAACAGGTTGATCAGCAGCGCCGCCCACAACACATCGCGGTAGACGAAGCGCTGCGCCAGCAGCGCGCTCCAGAACCAGTGTCGGGTGCCGCTGGTCCGGTCTGCAGCGGGCGGCGTGCCGGCATCGAAGCGGAAATGCGGTCGCACGAACAGCGTGACGCCGCTGTAGCGCGCCTCCAGGTCGGCGCGCGACAGGCGCACCGTGCCCTGGCCGGTCTCAGGCAGCAGCACGCGGGCGCTCTGCGCGTCGCCAGCGCCCTCCCAGCCCAGCAGCACACAGGCCTGGTCGTTGCGCAGGATCAGCAGCACCGGCAGGGTGGCGGCGTCGAGGTCGGCGAGCGCCAGCCGTTGCAATCGCGTCGCCATGCCGGCGCGGGCGGCGGCGCGCTCGGCCAGATCCAGCGGCAAGCGGCCGACGGTGTCGGGGCCGATCGGCAGGCCGGTCGACAGCGCGGCGCGCGTGGTGGCGTGGCCCTGCAGACGGCAGATTTCAACCAGGCAGTCGAGCAAAGGATCCGGATGGATCAGGTCTTCGCGCAGGCGCTGCACCGTGGCGCCAGAGGCCGGCCCGACCGGTGTGGTGGGGGAAATTTCGGAAAGGGAGTCGGGCATGCCGGTGAACCGTCGTTCACCCGATATCGGCACAGTGGAAGCCGAATTGACCCCGGCGCCGGTCGTCAAAATACAGCTTCAGCGTTTGATGCACCGTCTTGAAGGCCAGGTCGTCCCATGGCACCTCGTGTTCGCGGAACAGCTGGGCCTCGATGGTTTCTGGCCCGGGCGCGAATTGGGTGTCAATCAGTCTCGCGCGGTAGAACAGGTGCACCTGACCGGCGCGCACCACATTGAGCAAGGTGAACAGCGGCTGCAACTCGATGTTCGCGCCGGCTTCCTCGACGGTTTCGCGCGCCGCGCCTTCGGCCAGCGTCTCGTCGAGTTCCATGAAGCCGGCCGGCAGCGTCCAGTAGTTGTAGCGGGGCTCGATGTTGCGGCGGCACAGCAGCACCTGATCGTCCCAGACCGGGATCGTGCCGACCACGTTGCACGGATTTTCGTAGTGCACCGACGCGCACACGGTACAGACTGCGCGTGGGCGGTTGTCGTCGGTCGGCACCCGGTATTCGGCGGCGGCGCCGCAGCTTTTGCAATGGCGAATGCTGCGTGCGGAGTACATGCCATTCAGTGTAGCGGCGCGATGTGGAAGTGCTCTGTCAACGGGCTTGCCGCATGACATCATCGGCTGCCGTCGAGACGATGGCGCCGCCGCATACCCTTATGACCTTCGACTCCGACTGGCTGCGCCCCGGCTGGCGCCTCGATGGCGTGCACGCGCTGATGACCACCCGGCGTGGCGGTGTCAGCACCGGTGCGTTCGACAGCATGAACCTGCGCGATGGCCTGGGCGACAACGCTACCGCGGTGGTGCAGAACCAGGCCCGGCTGGCTGCCGCGGTCGGTGCGCCGCTGGTGCGGCTGAACCAGGTGCACGGCGTTCGCGTCGTCCGTTTGACCGCAGCAGATGCAGCCCCCGGTGCGCCGCAGCACGACGCCGATGCCTGTGTCACCACCGAGCCGCGTGTGGTGTGCAGCATCCAGGTGGCCGACTGTCTGCCGCTGCTGCTTGCTGCGCCCGGCGCAGTGGCCGCGGTGCATGCGGGCTGGCGAGGTCTCGCGGCCGGCGTGCTGGAGGCCACGCTGGCGGCGCTGTGTGAGGTCAGCGGGTGCGGGCCGGATCAGGTGGCCGTGTGGCTCGGGCCGTGCATCGGACCGCGGCGCTTCGAAGTCGGTGCCGATGTGCTGCAGGCGTTTGGGGTCGATCCGGCGACTGCTCAGGCGCCCGACGCGGAGGCGCCAGTCCCACGCTTCGTGCCGCTGACGGCCAACAAGTGGCTGGCCGATCTGCCCGGCCTGGCGCGCGACCGCTTGGCGGCCTGCGGCGTGGAGGCCGTCAGTGGCGGAACATGGTGCACCGCCTCCGACGCATCACGCTTCTTTTCGTTCCGGCGTGACGGTGTCACCGGGCGCATGGCCGCGGCCATCTGGCTCGGCCAATGAGGTCTCGGCGGTCGCGGTGGCTGCGGCGGGCGCGTCAGCGGCAAGCCGCGCCCGTTTGCGCGCTGGCGTGCGCAGGATGTACAGACCCACCGACAGCGGCAGGGCACCATAGAGCACAAAGGTGAAAATCGCGCCGAGGACGGTGCCGTTCGTGCTGGTGGCTTCGACCACCGACATCATCACCACCACATACATCCATGCAATCGCCACCAGGTACATCGCGGGATCCGTCAGGGTCAGGTTGTGAATGGCCAGTGTCGGTTTTTCGTCATGCCACGGTCAGCCGCGCACGCGACAATCCGGATCACAGTCAGGCCAACGGGTCACGTCGGCGGCTGAAAGAGGATACAAGTGAAAGCGAAGCCTGAAACTGCCAACCCCGCGCCGATGGCGTCGCTCACTCAGCTGCAGGCCGACTACCTGCAACAGGCCACCGCGCTTTGGAACCAGTCGCTGCAGCAGTTTCAGGCCATGACCGGCGCGGCGCTCGACAAGGCCGTTGTACCGACGGTGCCGACCCCGGTGCTGGGTGACCGCCGCTTCGCCGCGCCCGACTGGGCGGAAAACCCCACCAGCGCGTTCACTGCCCAGCTTTACCTGCTGAACGCCCGCACGCTGCTGGGCATGGCCGATCAGCTGCAATGTGACGAGAAGGGCAAGCAGCGCGTCCGTTTCGCGGTGCAGCAGTGGATCGATGCCGCGGCGCCCAGCAACTACCTGGCGCTGAATCCCGAGGCGCAGCGCAAGGCGCTTGAGACCAAAGGCGAAAGCATCACGCAGGGCCTGCAGCACCTGTGGCACGACATCCGGCAGGGCCATGTGTCGCAGACCGATGAAAGCCTGTTCGAAGTCGGCCGCAATGTGGCCACGTCCGAAGGCGCGGTCGTGTTCGAGAACGAGCTGTTTCAGCTCCTTGAGTACAACCCCCTCACGCCCAAGGTGCATGAGCGGCCGATGCTGTTCGTGCCGCCGTGCATCAACAAGTACTACATCCTCGATCTGCAACCCGACAACTCGCTGATCCGCTACACCGTGGCGCAGGGCCACCGGGTGTTCGTGATGAGCTGGCGCAACGCCGACGAGAGCCTGGCGCAGGCGACCTGGGACCAGTACATCGAGGACGCAGTGATCCGCGCGATCGAGGTGACGCGCGACATTACCGGCGCCGAGCAGATCAACACGCTGGGCTTTTGCATCGGCGGCACCTTGCTCGCCACTGGGCTGGCGGTGCTGGCCGCGCGCGGCGAAAAGCCCGCCGCCAGCGTGACGCTGCTGACCAGCCTGCTCGATTTCACCGACACCGGCGTCCTCGACCTGTTCATCGATGAGGCGATGGTGCGGATGCGCGAACGCTCGATCGGCGCCGACAGCCCCAACGGCGGCGGCCTGTTGAAGGGCAGTGAGCTGGCGTCGACCTTCAGCTTCCTGCGCCCCAACGACCTGGTGTGGAACTACGTGGTGGGCAACTACCTGAAGGGCGAGACACCGCCGCCATTCGACCTGCTGTACTGGAACAACGACAGCACCAACCTGCCCGGGCCGATGTACTGCTGGTACCTGCGCCACACCTACCTGGAGAACCGCCTGATGAAGCCGGGCAGCCTGACGGTGTGCGGCCAGCCGCTGAACCTGTCACTGATCGACACACCGGCGTACATCTATGCCTCGCGTGAAGACCACATCGTGCCTTGGCAGTCGGCGTACCGCTCCACGCAGGTCCTGAAAGGCAAGAAGCGCTTCGTGCTCGGCGCCTCGGGCCACATCGCCGGGGTAATCAACCCCCCGGCAAAAAAGAAACGCAGCCACTGGATCGGCGGCACCACGGCCGTGCCGGCCAGCGCCGAGAGCTGGTTCGGCAAGGCGACGGAACATCCCGGCAGCTGGTGGACCGACTGGACCTCGTGGCTGGCCAGCCATGCCGGCCGGCAGGTTCCGGCGCCGAAATCCGCCGGCAGCCGCCGCCACCCGGTCATCGAACCGGCGCCAGGCCGCTACGTCAGGCAGAAAATCTGACGACGGCTAGACACATGTCAACGCGTCGTCTCTTGGTTCGCAGTAAGGTGCACGGCTGCGTTCGCTTACTCCGTGCTGTCATTTCATCTCAATTCAGGAACTCATCATGAGCACAGACATCGTCATCGTTTCGGCCGCCCGCACTGGCGTGGGCAAGTTCGGCGGCAGCCTGGCCAAGGTGCCGGCGTCGGCATTGGGTTCGGTCGTCATCGCCGAGGTGCTGAAACGCGCTGGGCTCTCCGCTGATCAAGTCAGCGAAGTCATCATGGGCCAGGTGTTGCAGGCCGATTGCGGGCAGAACCCGGCGCGCCAGGCCTCGATCGGTGCCGGCCTGCCGAACACCGTGCCGGCGATGACGATCAACAAGCTCTGCGGGTCCGGGTTGAAGTCGGTGATTCTGGCGGCGCAGGCGATCCGCGACGGCGACGCCGACATCGTCGTGGCCGGTGGCCAGGAGAACATGAGCATCGCGCCGCACGTGCTGCCTGGCTCGCGCGACGGCGTGCGCATGGGGGACTGGAAGCTGCTCGACACCATGCTGCGCGACGGCCTGACCGACGCCTTCAACCTTTACCACATGGGCGTCACTGCTGAGAACATCGCGAAGAAGTTCGGCATCAGCCGGGAAGCGCAGGACGCATTGGCGCTGGCCTCGCAGATGAAAGCGGCCGCGGCGCAGGAGGCCGGCCGCTTCAACGATGAAATCGTCAACGTCAGCATTCCCCAGCGCAAGGGCGACCCGGTGCTGTTCGGTACCGACGAGTTCGTCAACCGCAAGTCGTCAGCCGAAGGCCTGGCCGGCCTGCGCCCGGCGTTCGACAAGGCCGGCAGCGTGACCGCTGGCAACGCCTCCGGCATCAACGACGGCGCCGCTGCGGTGCTGGTGATGAGCGCCTCGCGCGCGGCCGCACTCGGCCTGACGCCGCTGGCGCGCATCGCCAGCTACGCCAGCTCCGGGCTCGACCCCGCCATCATGGGCATGGGCCCGGTGTCGGCATCGCAGCGTGCGCTGGCGCGGGCGGGCTGGAAAGCAGCCGACCTCGACCTGATGGAAATCAACGAGGCGTTTGCTGCTCAGGCCTGCGCCGTGCACCAGGAAATGGGCTGGGACACCAGCAAGGTCAATGTGAACGGTGGCGCCATCGCCATCGGGCACCCGATCGGCGCGTCCGGCTGCCGTGTGCTGGTCACGTTGCTGCACGAAATGCAGAAGCGAAATGCGAAAAAGGGCCTGACCAGCCTGTGCATCGGCGGCGGCATGGGGATTGCCATGGCCCTGGAGCGTTGAAACCACACCGGGCTTCGGTGACAACCCGGTTGACCCCGAAGCCTGTCAGGGCCCAGCCTAGCCGCTGAGTGCCCATTCAGAACAACACAGAGGAGTCAGATCTATGAGCAAGAAAGTCGCATATGTGACCGGTGGCATGGGTGGCATTGGTACCACCATGTGCCAGCGCCTGCACCGGGATGGTTTTACCGTGGTGGCCGGTTGCGGCCCGAGCCGGGACTTCAAGAAGTGGCTCGACGAGCAAACCGCGCTGGGCTACCACTTCCACGCCTCGGTGGGCAATGTCGGCGACTGGGACTCGACCACTGCTGCGTTCCAGAAGGTCAAGGCTGAATTCGGCCCGGTCGACGTGTTGGTCAACAACGCCGGCATCACCCGCGACGGCATGTTCCGCAAGATGAACCGTGCCGACTGGGACGCTGTGATCGAGACCAACCTCACGAGCTTGTTCAACGTCACCAAGCAGGTCATTGAGGACATGCTGGAAAAAGGCTGGGGCCGCATCATCAACATCAGCTCGGTCAACGGCGAAAAAGGCCAGTTCGGCCAGACCAACTACTCGGCCGCCAAGGCCGGCATGCACGGCTTCACGATGGCGCTGGCGCAGGAAGTCGCCAACAAGGGCGTGACGGTCAACACCGTCAGCCCCGGCTACATCGCCACAGACATGGTCAAGGCCATCCGCCAGGATGTGCTCGACAAGATCATCGCCGGCATCCCGGTCAAGCGCTTGGGCACGCCGGACGACATCGCATCGATGGTGGCGTGGGTGGCGTCGGATGAGTCGGGATTTGCCACCGGAGCCGATTTCTCGGTCAACGGCGGGTTGCACATGGGGTGAGGCGCTGGGATGCCCCGCTTGCCAATATCCACAACCGCACGAATCTTCTCGGTTGTTTCCACCGCGCTTTGCGGTGGGTGGGCGGGCGGGGCAACTGTTTAAAGCCGGTTCAATATGGCATCCTCACGCCCAGACACCCATCCGGAGGCATCATGACTTTCGCTCATGATCTGGCGGCCAAAGTTCTCGAACTTCCGCCTGAAGAGCGCGCCCGCATTCTTGAGTTGCTGATTGCCAGTTTCGAGCCGAAGTCGAGCGCGCAGAAGGCCTGGATGAATCTGGCTGCGCGCCGACGAGAGGATGTGCGAAGCGGCAAGGTAGCGATGATTCCCGGTGACGAGGCATTGGCGCGAATCAGATCCCGGCTCGGGTGAGCTACTCGATTCACCCCGACGCCGAGACTGAACTAGGCGATGCGGCTGTGTATTACGCCACTCGCGCCAGCACGATGATCGCGTTGGCCTTCCTTGCCGAATACGAGCGTGTTCGAGATCTGCTGATCGAGAACCAGCAACGCGGGTCGCATGCCGAAGATGGCCTTCGGGTCTATCACTTCGATCGCTTTCCCTACACTGTGGTCTACGAGGCAGATGAAGCCAACGGCCCTCAGATTTTCGCCGTTGCGCATCAAAGTCGAGAACCTGGATACTGGAACGACCGAACTTGAGCGGAGTTCAAGGACAGTGATGGTTGCCGTTCCCTTGGCGCTTGCCGCGAGGCCTCAGTGCCGTGTCGTCATCGCACTCGGGGCGTGATCAGCTGCCTTGCCACGGCCGTCAACGTATCAGCATCCCCATCGGGTGGCGCTACTTGCAGCGCATCGCCAAACCCAGCGAAATTGCGCTGCATCGACTGCACGTACACCGGGTCGTAGTGGCTGACCAGCAGTTCGCGCACCACGCTTTCGATGCGGCCTGACGTCGCCGTGGCCTGCCACTGGTTGATGACCTCGTTGCCGCGCAGCGCGCGCAGGGCGTCGAGCCGGGTGCAGAACGTGGGCACGTCGTTGACGAAGAAGTCGTAATCGGCCATCAGCAGTGCCACACGGGCGTCAGTCGGCAGTTCCAGGTGGACGCACGGTGAGGCCCGCATGCACTCGATCAGCCGCTCGGGCACGCGCAACTCGCCGACCTTGCGGCTTTCGCTCTCGACCCACACCGGCTGTGCCGGATCGAAGTGGCGCATGGCGTCCCACAGGCGCGAATCGAAGTGCTTCTGTGACGGTTGCGGGCTGCCGGGCACCAGGCCCAGCACCGATCCGCGGTGATTGGCCAGCCCCTCCAGATCGAGCACCTGTGCGCCTTGCGCCAGCAGAGCCGCGAGCAGGCGGCTCTTGCCCGATCCGGTCTTGCCGCAGACAACGCGAAACCTGAACTGCAGCGGCTGCACTTCCAGCGCCGCCATCACGGCGCGCCGATAGGCCGCGTAGCCGCCTTCGATCACCTGTACCCGAAAACCGATCTGGCTGAGCACCAGCGCCAGGGCGCCGCTGCGCTGACCGCCGCGCCAGCAGTAGACCAGGGGCTGCCAGTCTTTCGGTTTGTCGAGCACATGCTGCTCGATGTGCAGGGCCACGTTGCGAGCCACCAGCGCCGCACCGCGCTTGCGGGCAACGAACGGCGAGACCTGCTTGTACTCGGTGCCGACCAAGGCCCGCTCAGCGTCGTTCAGGCTGGGCCAGTTGACCGCGCCGGGCAGCCGATCGAGCGCGAACTCACCCTCTGATCGCGCATCGATGACGGCGTCGTAGTGATCGAGTCGCGCCAAGCAATCGGCGGCGCTGACCGGGGTCAGCGCCATCGGGTGAGTCGCGGGGGCTCAGGCCGCGATCGCATCGAGCAATTCCGTCTCGATCGAGATCTGCGTGCGGTTGTGGCGCAGGGCGGCACCGTCGATCAGGAAGGTGTCTTCAGCGCGCTCGCCCAGCGTGGTGATCTTGGCCAGCTGCAGATTGATCTGGTGCTGCGCCAGCACGCGGGCGATCGAATACAGCAGGCCGGAGCGGTCGCTGGCCGACACGCTGAGCAGCCAGTTCTGCGCGCGTTCATCGGGCCGCAGCGTGATGCGCGGCGTGAGGGGAAACGACTTCACGCGCCGCGACAGGCGGCCCCGGCTGGGTTCGGGCAACGCGCCCTGGGCATTCAAAGCACTGCTGAGCTGGGTCTCGACCAGCGAGATCAGGTCGCGGTACTGCGCTGCCGGCGCACCCTCGCGCGAGACTTCGAACTGTGGGTTGACGATCTGGAATGTGTCCAGCGCATAGCCGGTGTTCGTGGTGTGCACCTTCGCTTCGAGGATGTTGAAGTGCGCGCTGTCGAAATAGCCGCAGATGCGGGCGAACAGGTCGGCTCGGTCGCGTGCGTAGACCAGCACTTGCATACCTTCACCGACCGGCGACACTCGGGCCTTCACCACGGGCGACTCGGACAGCAGCTGCTCATGCAGCACGCGGGCGTGCCAGGCGATCTCGCTGACGTCGTGGCGGGCGAAATAGCTGATTGACAGCGCTGTCCACAGCGGCGCTTCGACGTTCGGCGGTTGCAAGGCCAGGTTCAGCATGTGCCTGGCCTCCTGCTTGCGTGCATCGATTTCGGCATCGAGCTGCGGTTGTGCGCCACCCAGCGCGCGCAGCGTCACGCGGTACAGGTCTTCGAGCAGCTTGCCCTTCCATGCATTCCACACCTTCGGGCTGGTGCCGCGGATGTCGCTCACCGTCAGCAGGTACAGCGCGGTCAGCCGGTGCTCGGTGCCCACGAGGTGCGCGAATTTCTGGATCACCACCGGATCGCTCAGGTCTTCCTTCTGCGCGATGCGAGACATTGTCAGGTGCTGCTTGACCAGGAATTCGATCAGCGCGGCGTCGTCGTGCCCGATGCCGTGATCGCGGCAGAAGCGCCGGACTTCCACCGTGCCCAGCACCGAATGGTCGCCGCCGCGTCCCTTGGCCACGTCGTGGAACAGCGCGGCCACGTAAAGCGTGTACGGGCTGTCCCATTGCATGGCCAGTTGCGAGCAGAACGGGTACTCGTGGGCGTGCTCCGGGATGAAGAAGCGACGCATGTTGCGCAGCACCATCAGGATGTGCTGATCGACGGTGTAGACGTGAAACAGGTCGTGCTGCATCTGGCCGACGATGCGGCGAAACACCCACAGGTAGCGCCCGAGCACGCTGGTTTCGTTCATCAGGCGAAACGCGTGCGTCTGTCTCGTAGGCGCCTGCAGGATCTGCAAGAAGGTGGCGCGGTTGACCGGATCGTGCCGGAAGTCGGCGTTCATCAGGTCGCGGGCGTTGTACAGCGCGCGCAGTGTGCGAGACGACAGGCCGGTGATGCCGCTGTTCGACTGAAACGTCAGAAAGGTCGCCAGGATGGCCTGGGGCTGGCGCTGGTACAGATCGTCGCTGACGACTTCGAGCATGCCGTCGCGGTCGAGGAAGTTCGCGTCGATCGGGCGCATCGGCGCGTCCTGCAGGCCGGAGACGCGCTCTTCGATGTTGAGCATCAGGATCTGGTTGAGCTGCGCGACCGCCTTGGCGGCCCAGTAATAGCGCCGCATCAGCACCTCAGAGGCGCGCTGACCCTCGGTGGCCCGGTAGCCGAAGCTGTCGGCCACGGCGCCTTGCAAGTCGAACACCAGCCGGTCTTCGCGTCGCCCGGCGACCAGGTGCAAGCGGGCGCGGATCAACTTCAGCACGCCCTCGTTGCGCTGCAGCTGCTTGACCTCGAACGGTGTCGCCAGCCCGCTGGCGGCCAGCTCGCCCCAGTTGCGCCCCAGGCCGGCCGCCCGGGCGACCCACAGGATCACCTGCAGATCCCGCAGCCCGCCCGGGCTTTCCTTGCAGTTGGGTTCGAGCGAGTACGGCGTGTCTTCGAACTTCTGATGGCGTTGCCGCATCTCCAGCGTCTTCGCGCGCAGGAATGAACGCGCATTCATCGCCTGCGAGTTGTTGCGCCGGAACACATTGAAGCCGCGCCGCGATCCGCACAGGTAGCGCGATTCGAGCAGCGCAGTGCGCACCGTGACGTCCCGGTCGGCCTCGGCCATGCACTCTTCGACCGTGCGCACGGCCGAGCCGATTTCCAGACCGATGTCCCAGCAGGCGGTGATGAAGACCTCCACGCCGTGTTTCAGTGCCGATGCGGCGCTGCCGTCTGCGTGCGGCGTCGACGGCACCAGCACCAGCACATCGACATCGGAGTGCGGGAACAACTCGCCACGCCCGTAGCCACCCACCGCCAGCAAGGCTGCGTCTGCCGGCATGCCGCAGTGCACCCACAGCTTGAGCAGGGTCTCGTCGACATGGCGCGCCAGGCCGCGGATCAGGCGCGCGGCGGCGGGAGCCGTGGGGCGTGCCGCCTCGAAATGGCGGATCAGCGCCTCCTTGCCGGCGCGGAATTGCAGCCGCAGGTCGCCCAGGTGTTCAGTGGACAGCGCGGCAGGTTCTGCCTTCGCTGCTGGCAGCGTGGCAACCACTCAGGCGGTCACTGATTCGCGCACGAAGGCTGGCAACGCCGGGCTCCCTGTCGACAGCGTCAGCACCTCGTAGCCGGTGTCGGTGACCACCACGGTGTGCTCCCACTGCGCCGACAGCGAACGGTCCTTGGTGACGATGGTCCAGCCGTCGCCGGCCTCGCGAATGTCGCGCCGGCCCGCGTTCACCATCGGCTCGATGGTGAAGGCCATGCCGGGCAGCAGCACATCGAGCGTGCCCGGCTTGCCGTAGTGCAGCACCTGCGGATCTTCATGGAACTTGCGGCCGATGCCGTGGCCACAAAATTCGCGCACCACCGAGAAGCCGTTGTTCTCGGTGAAGGTCTGGATCGCATGCCCGATGTCGCCCAGCCTCGCGCCGGGCCTGACCTTCATGATCCCGCGCCACATCGCCTCGTAGGTGAGATGGCACAGGCGCGTGGCCGCGATCGAGGCCTCGCCGACGATGAACATGCGGCTGGTGTCGCCATGCCAGCCGTCTTTGATGACGGTGATGTCGATGTTGACGATGTCGCCATTCTTCAGCGGGCGGTCGTTCGGGATGCCGTGGCAGATCTGGTGATTGATCGATGTGCAGATCGACTTGGGGTAAGGCGCGTAACCCGACGGCGCATAGTTCAGCGGCGCCGGGATCGTCTGCTGAACGTTGACCATGTGGTCGTGCGCCAGCTTGTCCAGCGTGTCGGTGCTGACCCCGGGCACGACGTGCGGTGTCAGCATGTCCAGCACCTCGGCGGCGAGGCGACCGGCGATGCGCATGCCATCGATGTCGGCAGCGGTCTTGATGGCGATCGTCATGCGGTTGAT
>JANMXL010000158.1:0-1989 GCA_031380885.1 Burkholderiales bacterium
GGATTGCCCACTTTCAGAGCAGGGTTCCGGGGCTAATGAAATCAACGACTTAGCGAGGATTAAATAAATACTGCTGCTGCAATGCAGCAGCAGCAGTGGCCTGCGCGGCAAGCAGGAAAAGTGGGGATAAGTCAATGCCTGAGCACTCACTCACCGGAAAATTCAAGCGCTGACACGCTCAGCACCTGCCGAGCCCTGTCGCGTCGACTCAGCCGTGCTGCCGCAAGCGGCGCGACACCTCGTGCACTGCATCGACCAGCGCGGTCACGCTCTCCGGCGGCGTGTGCTGGCTGATGCCGTGGCCGAGGTTGAAGATGTGACTGTCCACCGTGCCGTTGCTCTGCACGGGGCCGGGCGCGCCAAAGCTTTCCAGCGTCTTGGTGACCTCGGCGCGGATCTGATCCGGGTTGGCGAACAGCACATTCGGGTCGAGGTTGCCCTGCAGCGCGACACGGCTGCCGACGCGCTCGCGCGCCGACTTCAGGTTGACCGTCCAGTCCAGTCCCAGCACGTCGGGCTCCAGAGCGGCCATCTCCTCCAGCCACAAGCCGCCACCCTTGGTGAAAACGATGTGCGGAATGCGCTGGCCGTCGTGCTCGCGCTTGAGCTTCTGCAGCACACGTCGGGTGTAGGCCAGGCTGAATTCCTGGAACGCGCCGTCGGCCAGCACCCCGCCCCAGCTGTCGAACACCATCACCGCCTGTGCGCCGGCTTCGATCTGCGTGTTCAGGTACAGCGCCACCGCATCGGCATTGACGGCAAGGATGCGGTGCATCAGGTCGGGGCGGCTGTACATCATCGTCTTGACCAGCCGGTAGTCGTCCGAGCCGGCCCCCTCGACCATGTAGCAGGCCAGCGTCCACGGGCTGCCCGAGAAGCCGATCAGCGGCACCCGGCCATTCAAGGCCTTGCGGATCGAGGTGACCGCATCGAACACATAACGCAGCTTGTCCATGTCGGGCACGGCGAGCTGGGCGACCGCGGCTTCGTCGCGCACCGCACGCGCGAACTTCGGGCCTTCGCCCAACGCGAAGCTCAGGCCCAGGCCCATGGCATCGGGCACGGTCAAGATGTCGCTGAACAGGATGGCCGCGTCGAGCGCGTAGCGCTCCAAGGGCTGCAGCGTCACCTCGGTGGCGTAGTCGGTGTTGGTGGCCAGGCCCATGAAGCTGCCGGCTTGCGCGCGCGTGGCGCGGTACTCCGGCAGATAGCGACCGGCCTGGCGCATCAGCCAGACGGGCGTGTGAGCTGTGGGTTGGCGCAGACAGGCGCGCAGGAAACTGTCGTTTTGGAGGGGTGCGTACATCGAAGAATTATCACGCCCATAATTTCGCTTCGCCGCCGTTTTCGCCCCGGGAAAACGCCGCACCCACAGGAGCTGACCATGCGCGCTGACACCATCCTCCAGACCATCGGCGACACGCCGCACATTCGCATGCAGCGGCTGTTCGGTTCGGGCTCACAGGTCTACATCAAGAGCGAGCGCAGCAACCCTGGGGGATCGATCAAGGACCGCATCGCACTCGCCATGGTCGAGGCGGCTGAAGCCTCCGGCGCGCTGGTGTCGGGGGCGACCATCATCGAGCCGACTTCGGGCAACACCGGCGTCGGCTTGGCGATGGTGGCGGCGGTCAAGGGCTACAAGCTGGTGCTGGTGATGCCTGAGAGCATGAGCATCGAGCGCCGTCGGCTGATGCTGGCTTACGGCGCCACTTTCGAGCTGACGCCGCGCGAAAAAGGCATGAGCGGCGCCATCGCCCGCGCCACCGAACTGGTTGCGGCCACGCCGAAAGCCTGGATGCCGCAGCAGTTCGAGAACGCAGCCAACATCGAGGTGCATGTGCGCACCACCGCCGCCGAGATCGCCCGCGACTTCCCCGAAGGCATCGACGCGCTGATCACCGGCGTTGGCACCGGCGGCCACATCACCGGCTGCGCGCAGGTGCTGAAGGCGAAGTGGCCGAAGTTGAAGGTGTACGCGGTCGAGCC
>JANMXL010000185.1:0-4581 GCA_031380885.1 Burkholderiales bacterium
CTCGGTCGACGGCAACGACATCGTCTACCACGGCTACTTCGACATCGGCATCGCGGTGGGCTCACCGCGCGGCCTGGTCGTGCCGATCCTGCGCAATGCCGACCAGATGAGCTTTGCCGACATCGAGAAGAAGATCTCCGAGTTCGGCAAGAAGGCCGGTGAGGGCAAGCTGACGCTGGACGACCTGACCGGCGGCACCTTCTCGATCTCCAACGGCGGCACCTTCGGCTCGATGCTGAGCACACCGATCATCAACCCACCGCAGTCGGCCATCCTCGGCGTGCACGCGACCAAGGACCGCGCGGTGGTCGAGGGTGGGCAGATCGTGATCCGCCCGATGAACTACCTCGCGATGTCGTACGACCACCGCATCATCGACGGCCGCGAAGCCGTGCTGGGCCTGGTCGCGATGAAGGAAGCGCTGGAAGATCCGGCGCGCCTGCTGTTCGACATCTAAGAAAGCGATTCATGAGCCAACAATTTGATGTCGTCGTCATCGGCGGCGGCCCTGGTGGCTATGTGGCCGCGATCCGCGCCGCGCAGCTGGGCTTCAACACCGCGTGCATCGACGAGTGGAAGAACGACAAGGGTGGCCCTGCACCGGGCGGCACCTGCACCAACGTCGGCTGCATCCCGTCGAAGGCGCTGCTGCAGTCCAGCGAGCACTTCGAGCACGCTGGTCACAGCTTCGCCGACCACGGCATCGGCCTGAAGGACCTGAGCATCGATGTGGCCAAGATGCTGGGCCGCAAGGACACGGTGGTGAAGCAAAACAACGACGGCATCCTGTACCTGTTTAAGAAGAACAAGGTGACCTTCTTCCACGGCCGTGGCGCGTTCCTGAAAACGGGCGATGCGGGCTATGAGATCCAGGTCACCGGTGCTTCTGATGAAGTCGTCTCCGGCACCCACATCATCCTGGCGACCGGATCGAACCCACGCTCGCTGCCGGGTGCGGCCTTCGATGAGGACAAGATCCTGTCGAACGACGGCGCCTTGCGCATCGGCGCTGTGCCGAAGCGCCTGGGTGTGATCGGCTCCGGGGTGATCGGCCTGGAAATGGGCTCGGTGTGGCGCCGCCTCGGGTCTGATGTGACGGTGCTCGAAGGCCTGCCAACTTTTTTGGGCGCGGTCGATCAGCAGATAGCGAAGGAAGCACACAAGGCGCTCACCAAGCAAGGGCTGAAGATCGAGCTGGGCGTGAAGATCGACAAGGTGACATCGGGCAAGTCAGCTGTCACCGTGAGCTATGCAAATGCCAAGGGCGAGGCGACGAAGCTCGAGGTCGACAAGCTGATCGTCTCGGTCGGCCGCGTGCCGAACACGATCGGCCTGAACCCCGAAGCGGTGGGCCTGAAGCTCGACGAGCGAGGCGCGATTGCCGTGGACGACCACTGCCGCACCAACCTGCCCAATGTGTGGGCGGTCGGCGACGTGGTGCGCGGCCCGATGCTGGCGCACAAGGCGGAAGAAGAGGGCGTGGCAGTGGCCGAGCGCATCGCCGGCCAGCACCCGCATGTCAACTTCAACACCGTGCCGTGGGTGATCTACACATCGCCCGAGATCGCCTGGGTCGGACAAACCGAGCAGCAGCTGCAGGCCGAAGGGCGCGAATTCAAAGCGGGCACTTTCCCGTTCCTCGCCAATGGCCGAGCCCGTGCGATGGGCGACACGACCGGCATGGTCAAGATGCTGGCCGACGCGAAGACCGACGAGATCCTCGGTGTGCACATCGTCGGGCCGTTTGCCTCCGAGCTGATTGCCGAGGCGGTGGTGGCGATGGAATTCAAGGCCAGCGCCGAAGACATCGCGCGCATCTGCCACGCTCACCCGTCGCTCAGCGAATCGACCAAGGAAGCCGCACTCGCAGTCGACAAGCGCACCTTGAACTTCTGATTGGGAACGCGGCAATCGCCCGGCCGTTGCCGCGAGGTTGTCCACTGCTGCCACCGTCCATGCCCGTTCGCCAGCTCTATGAACAGACTCTCGCCGAGCGTGGCTACAGCGCCGATGCGGCGCAACTGGCGGCGATCGATGCGCTGGAGCGCTGCGAGAACGAATGGATCGCCTACAAATCGAGGCGCCGCAGTACGCTGACCCGGCTGCTGATCCGGCCGGAGATTCCGCGCGGCGTCTATCTGTATGGCGGGGTGGGGCGCGGCAAGAGCTTCCTGATGGATTGCTTCTTCAACGCGGTGCCGCTGCAGCGCAAGGTGCGCCTGCACTTTCATGAGTTCATGCGCGAGGTACACCGCGAACTGGCTGACCTGCACGGCACGGTGAACCCGCTGGAAGAACTGGGCAAGCGGATGTCGCGCCGCTTCCGGCTGATCTGCTTCGACGAATTTCACGTGGCCGACATCACCGACGCGATGATCCTGTACCGGCTGCTGGAGTCGCTGTTCAACCACCGCGTCAGCATCGTCACCACGTCGAATTTCCACCCCGACGGGCTGTACCCGAACGGCCTGCACCGCGAGCGCATCCTGCCGGCCATCGAGCTGCTGAAGGACCGCCTGCAGATCGTCAACGTCGACGCCGGCACCGACTACCGAAGGCTGACGCTAGAACAAGTCGCGATGTACCACACGCCGCTGGGCCCTGCAGCCGATGCCGCGATGGCGTCGGCCTTCGAGCGGCTGGCCGAAGCCACGGACGAAAACCCGCTGCTCAACATCGAGCATCGGGTGTTGAAGGCGCGGCGCCGCGCCGGCGGTGTGGTGTGGTTCGATTTCCAGGAGCTGTGCGGCGGCCCGCGTTCACAGAACGACTACCTCGAACTGGCATCGCGCTTTCACACCGTGCTGGTCTCGGGCGTGGTTCAGATGTCGCCCCGGCTGGCGTCGGAAGCGCGGCGCTTTACCTGGCTGGTCGATGTGTTGTACGACCGGCACGTCAAGCTGATACTGTCGGCCGAAGTGGCGGCGGAAGCGCTCTATACCGTCGGCCCCTTGTCCCATGAATTTCCCCGAACGGTGTCGCGATTGCACGAAATGAGATCAGCCGAATTTCTCTCCCTGGCCCGCCGTGACGTCGAGACGGCGTTGACATGAAGCGGCTGTCGTTGACCCGTGTCAATGCCTGGGCGCTGGCGGTGGCCATGTTGGCTTGTTGCCAACTGGCCGACGCCACGGTCTCGGAAGACAGGAAGCGCATCGCCGAAGCCCGCGCCAAGGCCGATGCCGATCTCGCCGCCCAGGAGCTTGAGTGCCAGACGCGTTTCGCGGTCACGCCGTGCCTGCTCGACGCCCGGGAACAGCACCGCGCCATCGTCGGCCCGCTGCGCCGCGATCAGCTGACGCTCGATGAGCGCGAGCGTCAGCAGCGTGCGGCCGATCGCCGGCAGCACTTGAGCCGGAAGGCCAACGCTGCCCGTGAGGCCGCCAGCGCTGCGGCGGCAGCGTCGGCGTCACAAGGGCCCGACGTGGGCACCAAGCCGCTGCTGCCGATTCGACCCCGGCTGCGGTCGGCAGCAGCGTCCGGCCCCGAAACCACCGAGGCCGCAGCGTCGGCGCCAGTGACTGAGCCACCGCCCGCGAAGCAGCGGCGCGCGCACAGCTCGAAGCGGCTTACACCTGCGTCGGACCCAGGTGCTGCACAGCGCGCAGGGGATCGCGTGCAACAGGCCGAGGAGCGCCGAGCCCGGGTGCTCGCGCGCAATGCTGAGCGCCATGCGAAAAAGCCCCCGGCGGCACCGTTGCCGATCCCCGGTGCGCCCGCGTCGGCCGCGGCATCCCACCCGGTACGTTGACCGATTCGCTCGGGCGTCAGCTCGCCGGTCGAATCAGCGGTCGAGTGCCTCGACGCGCACCAGCGCGAGCGACAGGTTGTCGCCACCGCCACGCGCACGCTGGCGGGCCTTGTCGATCAGCATTTCGCTGGCCTCGCGCGGTGGCAGGGCGTCGACGATGGCGCCGAGCTCCTTCGGCGTGAAGTAGTGCCACAGCCCGTCGCTGCAGGCCAGCACGCTGTCGCCGGGCTCCATGCACGCGATGCGCATGACGGCCAGTGGCGGGTCTTGAACCGCGCCCAGGCAGCCGGTCAGCAGGTTGGACTGCGGATGGCTGTTGGCAGCCTCTTCCGACAACTGGCCTTCGTTGACCAACCGCTGTACGTAAGAGTGATCACTGGTGCGGGTGATCATTTCGGCGCCGCGAAAAAAATAGACCCGCGAATCGCCAGCATGCACAACGTGGCACTCGCGACTGGGGCTGATCAGGAAGGCGGCCGCCGTGCTGTGCGGCTCCTCTTCCGAGGTGATCGCCGTCAGCTTGATCATCAGGTGCGCTTCCAGCACCAACTGCTTCAATGTCTCGGCCGGGTCGTCGCGGCTGGGGGCATAGCGTTCGAACAGCTGCTGCGCCGTCAGGAGCACCTGGTCGGCCGCTTTGCGACCGCCGCTTTTGCCACCCATGCCGTCGGCCAGCACGCCCAGCGCGCAGCCGGGAACGCGGAGGTGAGGAATGATTTCGACCTGATCCTGCTGGTACGCGCGGTCGCCGCGGTGGATGCCCGTGGCGGCCGACAGCCGGTGGCCGATCGAGGTGGAATTCATAGTGAAAACTATAATCGGTGGTGCTG
>JANMXL010000091.1:0-3949 GCA_031380885.1 Burkholderiales bacterium
CGCCGACTCCGCGGAGCCACATCAACGTCGGCCTATTTGGTGTTGCTGCGCGCAGAGATTGCTCGTTTCACCCGAAGCCCAGGTCTTGCGACCCGAGCCCCGACTCGTCTCTGTAGCTCTGATCCTCACCTCGCGGTGGACAGCCGTTAGCTGCTGCGCTGCCCTGTGCAGTCCGGACCTTCCTCCAGTGCGCCCTTTCGGGTTGGTGCACCAGCGGCGGTCTGGCTTGCTTCACGCAGCGATTATCTCCGGGCCTCTGCAGCCCCGCGCATCACGGGGCATCGCGCAGGCGGGCGATGCGCTCTTCCATCGGTGGGTGGGTCGAGAACAGCGCCATCAGGCCACTGGGTCGGCCGCTGATGCCCATCGCCTTGATGGTCTTGGGCATCTCGCCCGGATCGAGTCCGCCCAGGCGCGCCAGCGCGTTGATCATCGGCTGCTTGCGGCCCAGCAGTTGCGCCGATCCGGCATCGGCGCGGAACTCGCGCTGGCGTGAGAACCAGGCCACGATGATCGCCGCCAGCGCACCCAGCAGCAGATCCATCACCACCGTGGTGACCAGGTAGCCAATGCCGGGACGGTCGCTGTTGTTGCGCAAGATCATCTTGTCGACCACGTAGCCGATCACCCGCGACAGGAACACCACGAAGGTGTTCATCACACCCTGGATCAGCGTCATCGTCACCATGTCGCCATTGGCAATGTGCGCCACTTCGTGACCGATCACGGCATCGACCTCTTCGCGCGTCATGGCCTGCACCAGGCCGGTCGATACCGCGACCAGCGCCGAGTTCTTGAAGGCGCCCGTGGCAAACGCATTCGGCGCGCCTTCATAGATGGCGACCTCGGGCATCGAGATTCCGGCCCGCTCGGCACAACGCGCCACGCTGCTGACCAGCCACTGGTGAGTGGCGTCAGGCGAGTTGTTGATGACCTGCGCGCCAGTGCTCCACTTGGCCACCGGCTTGCTGATCAGCAGCGAGATGATGGCGCCGCCGAAGCCCATGACCAGCGAGAAGCCGAGCAACGCGCTCAGGTCGAGGCCGCTCGCGCTGATGTAGCGGTTGAGCCCCAACAGATTCACGGCGATGCCCAGCACCACCATCACGGCGAGGTTGGTCAGCAGGAACAAGGCAATGCGCTTCATGATGTCCTTTGAAACAACGCGATGGAGACGTTATAGGGTCGGCGCGCCGATTTTCAAGCTTCGCGGCGCGCGGCGAAACACCGCTGCATCGTCGTAGAACCCTGCTTCCTCGTTCGGGTTCCACCAGCCGGGCACGCCGAGCACCGGCAGCGGCAACCAGGGCTTGAGGGCCAGCGATTCGGGCGTCAATCGCGCGGCGAGCCAGCCGGCGGGATCGGCCACCGCCAGCGGCACCAACCAGACGTGGGCGGTGATCGGCTTGCGCGGATGCAGCAGTTTTTCGAGCAGCGCATGGCCGAACAGCACCAGCTCCGCCTCGCGCCACAGAGCGCGGTGGGTGATGAAAAGCGCCTGCCAGTCGCGCTGCCCCAGCGCATCGATCAACGGCGCAGGCGCCTGCAGCCAGGCCGCGTTCTCGTCGAACAGCGTCAGCGCATCGCGGACCGCACCGCGCGTCGCGCCGACGCCCGCACGCTCGATCTGCTCGACCTGCAAGGCGTTCAAACGCGCCTTCAACAGCGGATGCCGCTGCCACACCAGCGCGTTGAACAGGTCGTGGCCGTTGCTGCGGGTCGGTACGCTGCCGGTGCGGGCGATGAAGCCCTCATAGGGCTCGCCAGGTGGCAGCGCCGCATGATCAACGAAGCGCGGTGGCAGGTCGGTCGGTCTGTTCAACGCCGCCACCAGTGACATGCCCACGGCAACGGCTTGTGTGACGGGCTCACCAATGCGGCGGTACGGCGCGAGCCATGGCGCAGACCAGTCGATCGCCGCCACATCCATCGGATGCCTTGCCGTCAGCCAGCCGCCTCAGTGCCGCCGAGAAACCGCACCGACTCCGGCTTGTCCACCGGCAGCAACGCGAAATGCACTTCCAGTTTCTTGAAAAACGAGGTGGTCTTGCCGCTCTTGGTCAGCAGACCGCGCTCACGCAAGGCCACCGCCACGCCGTTCAGGCGCACCGGCGCACCGCCGCGCAGGTCGGGGCAGGCGTCGAGCACGGCCTCTACGGCGCTGGGCAAGGCACGCGGTACGGCCGGGGCGGCCGGTGCCACTTTGGCAGTGGGCCGGCGCCGTGACGGGGTGGCGCGGGCCGGGGCGACATCGGCCACCACGGCGGGCTCCGCCGAGATGACGTCAGCCAGAACGGGCATGGGCAGCGGCGCAGGAATGGCCACACGCGATCGGCGCGTGCGCCCGCGAACGGGCACGGGCACGGGCACGGGCACCGGCGATTCCACCGGCACCACAAGCGCGGCCAGCGGCGCCGCCACGATGGGTTCGCGTCGACCGGCGGGTCGGGCCGGTGCTCGCCCGGCCGACCGCGCCTTGCTCAGCCCGACCACCTCGAAGCTGTCGTAGACCCGCTCGTAGTCTCGCTCGATGTCACGGCCCGACTTGCCCTGCTGGCCGTAACCCGTGACGCGGCAGCCCAGCTCGCGCAGCCGCACGATCAGCGGCGAGTAGTCCATGTCGGACGACACGATCACCACCTCGTCGACCGGCTGGCGCAGCATCAGTTCGACCGCGTCGATGGCCATCGCAATGTCGGTCGCATTCGGCCCGGCGAAGGTGCTGGGCAGGAAGCGGATCGCGTGGTCGCGGCAGACCTCGGCGAACTCGACGGCCTTCTGCACGCTGCCGTAAGCGCGGCGGTGCTGCAGGCGTAGGCCGGTGAGTTGCAGCCGGTGCAGGATCTGCCGCAGCACGTCGACGGAAACGTTGTCGGCGTCGATCAGCAGCGCGATGCGGTGGGTGGTGTCCATGCAGGGTCCAGGTTCAGGCGACCAAGCGCCAGGAAAGGGTTTCGCCGCCACGCAGCGGCTTCAATTGCCCCTCACCGAAGGGCAGTGATTCGGGCAGCGTCCAGGTTTCGCGACGCAGCGTGATCGTGCCGGTGTTGCGCGGCAGGCCGTAGAAGTCGGGCCCGTGAAAGCTGGCGAAACCTTCCAATCGCTCCAGCGCGCCGGCTGCCTCGAAGGCCTCGGCATACAGCTCGATCGCCGACAGCGCGGTGTAGCAACCGGCGCAGCCGCAGGCGTGCTCTTTCAGGTGCGCCGCATGCGGCGCGCTGTCGGTGCCGAGGAAATAGCGGTCGCTGCCCGAGGTGGCGGCGGCAATCAGCGCTTGGCGGTGCACCTCGCGCTTGAGCACCGGCAGGCAGTAGTAGTGAGGCCGCATTCCAGCAGCACCACCAGCGCCCATGAACCGCGCATTGCGGTTGTAGAGCAGGTGGTGGGCGGTCAGCGTGGCAGCGGTGTGTGCGCCCGCCGATGCCACGTACTGCGCCGCCTCGCGGGTGGTGATGTGCTCGAAGACGATCTTCAGCTCGGAAAAGTCGCGCCGCAGCGGGATCAGCTGGGTGTCGATGAACACCGCCTCGCGGTCGAACAGGTCGATGTCGGCATCGGTCACCTCGCCATGCACCAGCAGCGGCATGCCCACGCGCTGCATCGCTTCAAGCGTCGGGTAGGCGAGGCGCAGATCGGTCACGCCGGCATCGCTGTGGGTGGTGGCCCCCGCCGGGTACAGCTTGACCGCGACGATGCCGGCGTCCTTCGCGCGCAGGATTTCGTCGGCAGGCAGGCGGTCGGTCAGGTACAGCGTCATCAGCGGCTCGAATGTGAGCCCTTCGGGCAGCGCCGCGCGGATGCGATCGGCATAGGCCAGCGCCTGCGCGGTCGTGGTGACAGGTGGCTTCAGGTTGGGCATCACGATCGCTCGGGCGAACTGCCGCGCGGTGTCGGGCAGCACCGCAGCCATGGCCGCGCCGTCGCGCAGGTGCAGGTGCCAGTCGTCGGG
>JANMXL010000207.1:0-2276 GCA_031380885.1 Burkholderiales bacterium
CACGGGTCGCCAGCCCTGCAACCTGGCTCCGCGGCGCAAAGCGCTGCATCCGGCTGACATGCTTAACGGCGCTGCTCAGTGCCGTGGCCAGCACCGCGGCGATGGCGCAGTCGGGTGCCGACAGCCCACCGTCCGTGGGCAGCGGCAGCAACTCCTGGACGTTTGCCCTCGACAACGACTTTCTGGCCCTGAGCGTCCGCGATGCAGGCTATTCCGGCGGCTTCCTGTTCACGATCTCGGGCCCCGACGCTGCAGACAACCTGGTGTCGCTCGACGGTGTGCTCGGCTTCATCGACAGCTGGTGGCTGCCGGGCGCCACGCGCACTTCGTCGAAAACCGGCCTGCAGTTCGGTGCCCAGGCCTACACGCCGGAAGACAAGAAATCCCACGCGCCCGTGTTCAACGATCGGCCCTATGCCGGCCTGTTCTCGCTGACCAGCACCCGGATGACCATCGCGGACGCTGGTCAGGTGGCGTGGTCGTCAGCGTTCACGGTGGGCGTGCTCGGCACTGGGCTGGGCAAGCACCTGCACCGCGGCTTTCACCAGCTGATCGGCAGCCAGAAGCCAAACGGCTACAGCCACCAGATCTCGGAGGGCGGCGAGCCGACTTTCAAGTACACCGCGCGGCGGCAAGGCCTGATCGCCAAGTACCGCTCGCTGTTGGGGGGGCGCGCCGACTTCAAGTGGGGCGCCGAAGCCAGCCTGGGCTACATCACCGAGGCGAGCCTGATGGTGTCCGGTCGCTATGGCAAGTTCTCGACGCCGTGGTGGTCGCTGTACCCCGAGCGCAGCGAGTACTACGCACCACCGGCCACCAGCATCGATGGCGACCTGTACCTGCTGTACGGCGCGAGCACCAGCCTGCGTGGCTACAACGTGCTGCTGCAAGGCCAGTTCCGCCATTCGGATGTCAGGCTGTCGTCCAGCCAGGTGGAAAAGGTGCTGGGCGAAGCGCACGTCGGCGTCGTCTGGGGCATCACCCGGGCGACCAGCCTGAGTTACGTGCTGCGGTTTCAGACCGCAGAAATCAAGCACGGCGCCGGGGCGCGCGACAGCTACGTCGGCAGCCTGTACCTGAACATCGGGTTCTGACGGCCAGCGGTTCAGGTGGGGCCGCCGACACTGGGGTCGTCCGTATGATGGTCGGTTTTGCATGGCGCAGCCGATGCCCACCTCTTCTTCGACAACGCCTCTGGAGGCCCGCGTCATTCGCGAGTCTTCACTGGAAGCACGCGTGATCCGCGACACCTCTTTGGAAGCACGCGTCATTCGCGTGCGCGGCGCCCGCACCCACAACCTGAAGAACATCGATCTCGACATCCCGCGCCACCAGCTGGTCGTCATCACGGGCTTGAGTGGGTCGGGCAAGTCGAGCCTCGCATTCGACACGCTGTATGCCGAAGGCCAGCGGCGCTATGTCGAGAGCCTGAGCACCTACGCGCGGCAGTTCCTGCAGTTGATGGACAAGCCCGATGTCGACATCATCGAAGGCCTGAGCCCGGCCATCAGCATCGAGCAGAAGGCGACCTCGCACAACCCGCGCTCCACCGTGGGCACCGTCACCGAGATCCACGACTACCTGCGCTTGCTCTATGCCCGCGCCGGCACGCCGTTCTGCCCCGACCACCACCTGGCGCTGCAGGCTCAGAGCGTGAGCCAGATGGTGGATTCGGTACTCGCACTGGCCGAAGGCACGCGGCTGATGGTGTTGGCGCCGGTGGTGCGCGAACGCAAGGGCGAGTTCGCCGAGCTGTTCGCCGACATGCAGGCGCAGGGCTATGTGCGTTTTCGCATTGATGGCACGGCCTATGAAGCGGCCGACCTGCCAGTCCTGAAAAAGAACGAGAAGCACGACATCGATGTGGTGCTCGACCGCATCAAGGTCACCGCCGATGCCGACAGCGGCCTGCAGCAGCGCCTGGCCGAAAGCTTCGAGGCGGCGCTGCGCATTGCCGATGGCCGTGCCATCGCGTTCGAGATGGACACCAGCCGCGAGCACCTGTATTCGAGCAAATTCGCCTGCCCGATCTGCAGCTATGCGCTGGCCGAGCTGGAGCCGCGGCTTTTCTCGTTCAACTCACCGCAGGGCGCCTGCCCGACCTGTGACGGCATCGGCCAGGTGACGGTGTTCGACCCGCAGCGCGTGGTCGGCTTCCCGAGCCTCAGCCTCGCCAGTGGCGCGATCAAGGGCTGGGACCGGCGCAACAGCTACACCTTCACGTTGCTCGAATCGGTGGCTAAACATTACCGCTTCGACATCGACACGCCGTTCGA
>JANMXL010000227.1:0-3176 GCA_031380885.1 Burkholderiales bacterium
GGACACGCCGAACTTCATCGCCAACCGGGTCGGCATCGCCGGCATGCTGGCAGTGATGCAGGAGGCCGAACAATTCGGTCTGACGTACGACGTGGTCGACGACCTGACCGGCAAGAAGCTCGGCCGCGCCAGCTCCGGCACCTTCCGCACCGCTGATGTGGTCGGGCTGGACACGATGGCGCATGTCATCAAGACGCTGCAAGACAACCTCGGGCCGGATCAATCCAACGACCCGTTCTACGGCAGCTACGGCACGCCGCCGGTGCTCAGTGCGCTGATCGCCAAAGGCACGCTGGGCCAGAAGACCGGCGCCGGGTTCTACAAGAAGGTCGGCAAGGACATCCTGCGCCTTGATCCCGCCAGCGGCGACTACGTGGCCGGCGGTGGCGTTGCTGCCGAAGAGGTGGCGCGCATCCTGAAGAAGCCGCCCGCCGAGCGGCTGAAGCTGCTGCGCGAAGCCAGCCACCCGCAGGCGCAGTTCCTGTGGGCGGTGCTGCGCGACAGCTTCCACTACAACGCGGTGCACCTGGCCGAGGTGGCGGTGTGCGCACGCGATGTCGATTTCGCGATGCGCTGGGGCTTCGGCATGCAGCAGGGCCCGTTCGAGCTGTGGCAGGCAGCCGGCTGGACAACGGTGGCGCGCTGGGTGCAAGACGACATCGATGCCGGCAAGGCGCTGTGTGCCGCACCGCTGCCGGCGTGGGTATTCAGCGGGCCAGTGGCCGAGCGCGAGGGCGTGCACCAGCCCGAGGGCTCGTGGAGCGCGTCCGAATCGCGCTTCGTCGCTGAAAGCACCTTGCCGGTCTACGCGCGCCAACACTTCCGCGAGGCCGTGCTCGGCTCCGGCGCTGCAGCGCCATTGCAGTCGGGCACCGAGCTGTTCAAGACCGATGAGCTGCGCGTGTGGACGCTGGATGGCGAGGTGCTGATCGCCAGCATCACCGCCAAGCTGCACCTGATCAGCCCGGCCGTCACCGAAGGGTTGGTGAAGGCCGTCGGCCTGGCCGAGGAAAGCTACAAGGGCCTGGTGATCTGGTCGCCAGACGACGTCTTCTCGGCCGGCGCCAACCTGCAAGCGCTGATGCCGGTGTTCATGATCAGCGGCGCGCAAGGCATAGCACCTGTAGAAAAAAAGCTGCAAGAGGCGATGCTGCGCGTGCGCTATGCGACGGTGCCGGTAGTCGCGGCGATCCGTGGCCTGGCGCTCGGTGGCGGCTGCGAGCTGGCTGTGCACTGCGCGAAACGCGTCGCGGCCATGGAGAGCTACATCGGCCTGGTCGAGGTCGGTGTCGGCCTGTTGCCGGGTGCCGGTGGCCTGACCTACATCGCGCGCCGTGCGGCGGAGATGGCTGCTGCTGGCAATGCAGGTGCCGATGTGCTGACCTTCCTGAAAGACGGATTCACCACGGCGGCGATGGCCAAGGTCGGCACCAGCGCGATCGACAGCCGACAGCTCGGCTACCTGCTGTGGAGCGACGTGATCGTGCCGCACAAGGACGAGCTGCTGTTCGTGGCACTCACCCAGGCCAAGGCCCTGTTCGACAGCAACTACCGGCCACCAGCGAAGAAGCTGTTCCCGGTGGCTGGGCGCGACGGCACCGCCACGATCACGGCGCAGCTGGTCAACATGCGCGACGGCGGCTTCATCAGCGCGCACGATTTTCACATCGCCTCACTGATCGCCCTGGTGCTCTGCGGCGGCGATGTCGATGCCGGATCGCTGGTCAGCGAGGAATACCTGATGGCGCTGGAGCGCCAGCATTTCTGCGCCTTGCTCGAACTCCCGAAGACCCAGGAACGGATCATGGGGATGCTCGCGACCGGCAAGCCGGTCAGGAACTGAGCCGGCAGGCGCCTGCCCTCAACGGGGCAGGCATCGACACGGCCGCGCGCTACAGGATGTAGCGCGACAGGTCTTCGTTCTGGGCCAGTTCGGCCAGCTTGGCATCGACCTCAGCAGCACCGAGCGTGATGGTCTGGCCGCTGCGGTTCGGCGCATCGAAGCTGACCTCGTCGAGCAGCCGCTCCATCACCGTGGCCAAACGCCGCGCGCCGATGTTCTCGGTGCGCTCGTTGACGTCATAGGCGATCTGCGCGAGCCGACGGATGCCATCGGGCTGTATCTGCAAGCTCACGCCTTCAGTGGCCAGCAACGCCTGGTATTGCTTGACCAGGCTCGCATGCGTCTGCGTCAGGATCGCTTCGAAATCGTCGACGCTGAGCGAGCCCAATTCGACGCGGATCGGGAAGCGGCCTTGCAGCTCGGGGATCAGGTCACTCGGCTTTGCCAGGTGAAATGCGCCCGAGGCGATGAACAGGATGTGATCGGTCTTGACGATGCCGTACTTGGTGCTGACCGAGGTGCCTTCGACCAGGGGCAGCAGGTCGCGCTGCACGCCTTGGCGTGACACATCGGCGCCGCTGGTCTCGTGGCGTGAAGCGACCTTGTCGATCTCGTCGATGAAGACGATGCCGTTCTGCTCGGTCTGCAGCAGCGCGGCTGTCTTGATCTCTTCCTCGTTGACCAGCTTGGCCGCCTCGTCCTCGACCAACAGCAGCCGCGCTTCGCCGATCTTTAGCTTGCGCACCTTGCGCCTTTGCCCGCTGGCACTGGCGAACAGGCCCTGCAGCTGGTCGGCCATGTCTCCCATGCCGGGCGGACTCATGATTCGGAGCTGCGGCTTGGCCTCGGCAAGGTCGATCTCGATGTCTTTGTCGTCGAGCGTGCCTTCGCGCAGCCGCTTGCGCATCACCTGGCGAGCGGTGTTGTCGGCAGGCGCTGCCGCTGCCGCGGGGTCGCCACGTGGTGCTGATGACGGCGCTGGAGGCACCAGGATGTCGAGGATGCGGTCTTCGGCGGCGTCTTCGGCGCGCGAGCGCTGGCGCAGCATTGCGGATTCGCGCTGCTGCTTGATGGCGGTTTCGACCAGGTCGCGGATGATCGAATCGACATCCTTGCCGACGTAGCCGACCTCGGTGAACTTGGTCGCCTCGACCTTGATGAACGGCGCATCGGCCAGCCGCGCGAGGCGCCGCGCGATCTCGGTCTTGCCCACGCCGGTCGGGCCGATCATCAGGATGTTCTTCGGCGTGATCTCGCTGCGCAGCGGCTCATCGACCTGCTGGCGACGCCAGCGGTTGCGCAAGGCGATGGCCACCGCCCGCTTGGCGTCGTG
>JANMXL010000103.1:0-3618 GCA_031380885.1 Burkholderiales bacterium
GGGCGTGGCGGCGGGTGTGCGGCGCATCGAGGCGATCACCGGCGACAACGCGCTGGTGTACCTGCGATCGCTCGAAGGCACGATGAATCAGTTGGCCAGCACACTGAAAGCCGCCCCGGCCGAGGTGCCGCATCGCCTCGCACAAGTGCTCGATCAGGTGCGTGCGCTGGAGAAGGAACTGGTCGCGATCAAAGGCAAGCTGGCCTCCTCACAGGGCGATGAGCTGCTGGCGCAGGCCGTCGATGTCGGCGGCGTGAAAGTGCTGGCGGCACGCCTCGAAGGGGCCGACGCCAAAGCGCTGCGCGAGACGCTGGACAAGCTCAAAGACAAGCTCAAGAGCGCGGTCGTGGTGCTCGCCAGCGTCGAAGGCAGCAAGGTTCAGCTGGCCGCGGGCGTGACACCTGACAACGTTGGCAACGTGAAGGCCGGCGAGTTGGTCAACTTCGTGGCCCAGCAAGTGGGCGGCAAGGGCGGCGGCAAGGCCGACATGGCAATGGCCGGTGGCACCGATGCGAGCGGACTGGCCGCAGCACTCGCGTCGGTCGGGCCGTGGGTGACTGCGCGGCTGTAAAGCAAACGGGCGCGAAGATCGCGCCCGTTGGGTCTCGCGGTACAGGTCAGCGCCGAGCCGAAGTCACATCGACACGCTGTCCTTGAGTTGCTTTTCCTTCTCGGCGCGCCGGTGCGCAGCGTTGAACTGATTCAGCATCCAGAAGGCGACGACGATGATCCACAGCAGAAAAAGAATGCCTTGAACTTTCATTCTGAGTACCTCGGTTGTGATGAGTGATGGGCAGGTATTGAAAAATTATCGTCAAAAACACAAACGGTCTGTGGCTTTTTGACGTTCACAGGCCAGGCGCGCCACAGTTTTCTGCGCGATCAAACGGGAACCTGCACGGGGTGGTGACGAATGAGCGGCGCCATGGCAACGATGGTCGCCATCAACAGCACGATCTCGATGGCGTAGACCGTCACATACCCAGTCGCCGATGTGCTGTGGGCGGCGACGATGTCGCGGATCACGCCACCCACCGCGATGGCCACACCGGCGCCTGTTGCCTGCACCGCACCCCAGGCGCCAAGAGCCAGGCCGCTTTGGTTCTTGGGCGCCAGGTTCATCGTTGCGGTGAGCGTGCCGTGGCTGAACAAGCCAGCGCCGAAACCAATCATCATCACGCCCGCACCGAACAGCCACTGCGACTGAACCGAGGCTGAAAAAATCACCGCGAAGAAAGCCGGAATACCAAGCCAGGCGCCGGCACTCGCCATGCGGAACGGATCGGCGCCGCGGCTCAAGACCTGCGACGCGAGCGTGAAGCCGAGCAAGCCGCCGATGGCCAGCGAGGCGGTCAGCGCAGTCGTCGCGCCCACGCTTAAACCGAGAATCTCACCGCCGAAAGGCTCCAGCAGCACGTCTTCCATGCTGAACGCCATCGTCCCCAGGCCGATGGCCACCAGGCGCCTTACTGCCTCGTCGCCGCGGGTGAAGAGCTCCCACGCTTGCCGAAACCCGCCTTGGGGCACGGCGCGTGGCGTGCGGCTGCGGCTTTCCTGCTTCCAAAGCGCGATCACGTTCAGCACCATGGTGGTCAACGCCGCGCCCTGGATCACCTGGATCAGCCGCGCCGGGCTGAAATCGGCCAGCAACGCACCGAACACCAGCGCGCTGCCGATCATGCCGACCAGCAGCATCACGTACATCAATCCGACCACCTTGGGCTGCGATTCAACCGGAGCCAGGTCACACGCCAGCGCCAGCCCGACGGTCTGCGTGGTGTGCATGCCGGCGCCGACCAGCAAGAACGCAATACCGGCGCCCAGCCAACCGAACCAGGCCGGTGCCTGGCTGGCCTGGCCACCGCCCGACAACACGAGCAGCGCAAACGGCATGATGGCCAGCCCGCCGAACTGGATCAGCGTGCCCATCCAGATGAAGGGAACCCGGCGCCAGCCCAAGGCCGAGCGGTGGGTGTCGGAGCGGAAACCGATCAACGCGCGCAGCGGGGCAAACACCAGCGGCAGCGCGATCATGATCGACACCAGCGAGGCCGGCACCTTCAGCTCGACGATCATGACCCGGTTGAGCGTGCCGACCAGCAGCACCAGGGCCATGCCGACCGACACCTGGAACAGCGACAGGCGCAGCAGCCGTGACAGCGGCAGCTCGGGCGTGGCCGCGTCGGCAAACGGCAAAAAGCGCGGGCCGAGGCTGGCCCACGCAGAAATCAATTGTTGGCTGATCTGCTTCACGTTGACGCAGTTGCGACAGCGAAGCCAGTTGCAAGGAGCACGCGCATGGACGTCAAGCTCGGCGGCAGTTCTTCAGCATCACCAAAGAGGAAGAAAAAAGGTCCGGAAACAGCGCCTCCGGACCTTCACGAAGCGCGCCGAGATTACTTCGGTGCTTCAGCAGGCGCGGCCGCGGGGGCGGCGACGGCGACGGTCGCGGTCCGGTTGGCGGCACCGTTGTAGTAGGCCTTCAGCCACGGCGTGTTTGTCACCAGCGCGAGGTGAACGGCGAACGACGACACGGCAACGGCCGTGAGGAAGAGAGGAATGCCCAGCTGAGGCCGGACCACTGTCCACATTTTTCCGTAGATCATGCTTGTCTCCTGATCAGTGCAGCCACGGTGAGTAGATGTACGCCAGCAAATGCGCCAGCGCCGCGATGATCCCGAAGATCTGCGTGCCTTGAATCAGATTGCGGTGAATCTCTTCCGATTCAGACACCGTCAATCCAGTGATCCCAATTTTTTCGTCTGCCATTGCGTCTTCTCCTTGCAAGAAGTTCTTGTCGTGCTGAACCCGCACGAGGGCTATTGATGGCCTGCTGGCCAGGAATCTTGTTGCCTCCACTGGTGAGTGTAAACATCAATTAACACCTCCACGTGTCAAGTCATGTTGACACAACTGACGGGCTTGTCAATCGAAAATTCCCCGACACAGCGCTGCGAAATCCCAACACGCGCTGTGGCGCTCAGTGCTGCGTGGATGTTGACCCTAGGGACTTCGCGGCGGCTGCACGAGCCCCAACCCACCGGCCAGCGCTGCCATCGCGCCGCGCACGCCGCCGAAGCCCTGCAGGGCCAGCCCGGTGGAGGTGAAGAACAGGTCGGCGTTCGACCGCGGTGCGGCCGGCGTCGGTTCAGCCGGCGCAGCGGCTGGGCTCAGCGCTGCACCTTCAAGGCCTCGGGGTTGACCAGGTTGGTCGGCGCGCCTTCAATGAAATGCACCACGTTGTCGAAGGCGGCGCTGAAGTATTCCTCGTAGCTGTCTTGCTCGACATAGCCGATGTGTGGCGTGCAGACGGCGTTTTCCAGGCGCAGCAAGGGGGGGCCTTGCAGAATGGGTTCGCTCTCGAACACATCGACCGCGGCCATGCCGGGCCGGCCGCGGTTCAGCGCCGACACCAGCGCACCTTCTTCGATCAGCTCGGCGCGCGAGGTGTTGACCAGCAGCGCGGTCGGCTTCATTCGCGACAGGTGCTCGATCTTCACGACGCCGCGTGTGGCGTCGCCCAGGCGCAGGTGCAGCGACAGCACGTCACACTCGTCGAAGAAGCTCTCGCAGGACGCTGCCGACGCGTACCCGTCCAGTTCGGCCCGCTCACGCGCC
>JANMXL010000118.1:0-28437 GCA_031380885.1 Burkholderiales bacterium
GCGTGGCGGATCGCCTGCGCGTCGGCGATGGGCGCGGGCAGCGTCACGTCGCGCGACACCCGCCTGAAGTCGTCGAAGCGCAGCTTGATGCCCAGCGTTTGCGCCGCGTAGCCCTTGCGTTGCAGGTCGCCAGCCAGCCGCTCGCACAGCCGGGTGAACAGCGCCGACAGCGCGCTGCGGTCGTGCACCGCGTGCAGGTCGCGCTCGAAGGTGGTTTCGCGGCTGATCGATTTCGGCTCGCTGTGGGTGACGATGGCCCGCTCGTCGCGGCCGTGCGCCGCCGCATGCAGCCAGGCGCCGTAGCTGCGCCCGAAATTCGCCAGCAGCCACTGCGGGTCGGCGGCGGCCACATCGCCGATGGTGTGCAGGCCGAAGCCGGTCAGCTTCTCGGCCGCCTTCGGCCCGATGCCGTTGACCTTGCGTGCGGCCAGCGGCCAGATGCGCGTGGTGATGTCGTCCTCGGCGAGCAGCGTCAGGCCGTCGGGCTTGTCGAGCTCGGAGCCGATCTTGGCCAGCAGCTTGTTCGATGCCACCGCAATCGAGCAGCGCAGGCCGGTGGCTTCGAACACTGCGTTCTTCAGGGCGCGCGCTGCGGCGGCGCCGGCATCGTGCTGCGCACCGGGCAGCTCGCTCAGGTCGATGTAGATCTCGTCGATGCCGCGGTCTTCGACCTGCGGCGCGAGGCTGCGCACGGCGTCTTTGAAGCGGCGTGAGTAGAGGCGGTATTCATCGAAGTCGACCGGCAGCAGCACGGCCTCGGGCGCCAGCCGCGCGGCCTTCATCAGGCCCATGCCCGAATGCACGCCGAGCGCCCGGGCTTCGTAGGTACAGGTGGTCACCACGCCGCGGCCCGCGTAGTCGCGCAGACTGGCGCAGTGACGCGTGCCATCGGGCTGCAGCACCGGCTGCCGGTCGCGCCCACCGCCGATCACCACCGCCCGGCCGCGCAGCTCGGGGTAGCGCAGCAACTCGACCGACGCGTAGAAGGCGTCCATGTCGAGGTGGGCGATGAGGCGGCGTGGCGCAGTCGGCATGCCGATGATTCTGATCGGCGCGGCGCCGCAGCCAAGCCCGGCAGGGGAAGCGCGTTGCCGGTAAGGTAGCCGGTATGCTGAATGACCGATGCGCCTGTTTCCGGAATCGACGATGACCCCCCCCGCGGCGATGTCACGGCGTGCGCTGCTTGTCGATCTGGCGCGTGCCGGCTGTGCCGCGCTGGTGCTGGGCGCACCGCACGCTGCGCGGGCCGCCGATCTGATGGCGGCGGCCAGCATGCAGCCCGACAGCGAAACGCTGAACATCCTGCGCTCGCGCATCGAGCTGCAGTTCGCCCCTGGCTTCAGCAAGGCCGCGCAGCAGGCAGCGCGCACCTGGGCGATCACCTCGGCCGATGCGGTGGCGCGCTACTTCGGCCGCTTCCCGGTGACCAAGGTCGAGCTGCTGCTGGTGCCGGAGGACGGCAGCGGGGTGCGCAGCGGCGTGACCTATGCCGAGCCGTCTCTGCTGATGCGCGTTCGCGTCGGCCGTGACACCACTGGGGCGCAGTTCCTCGACGACGGGGTGCTGGTGCACGAGATGGTGCACCTGGCCGTCCCGCGCATACCGCGCGCGCAGAACTGGTTGCGTGAAGGCATCGCCAACTATGTCGAAAGCGTGGCGCGCGGGCGCGCCGGGCTGGTCAGCGCCGAGACGGTGTGGCGCGAGTGGGCCAAGGCGATGCCGCAGGGCCAGCCACAGGCGGGCGACGCCGGGCTCGACCACACGCCGACCTGGGGCCGCACCTACTGGGGCGGCGCGATGTTCTGCCTGCTGGCCGATGTGGAGCTGCTCAAGCGCAGCCAGTTGCGCACCGGGCTGCAGCAGGCGCTGCAAGGGGTGCTGGCTGCTGGCGGCCAGTACGGCGTGCCGTGGACGGTCGAGCGCATCCTCGCCGCTGGCGATGCCGCCGTGGGCCAGACCGCGCTGACCGAGCTGTACGAGCGGATGAAGGCTTCGGCCGAGCCGATTGACCTGGCCGGCCTGTGGCGCGAGCTCGGCACCAGCGGCGGCACGCTGAACGACCAGGCGCCGCTGGCGAATGTGCGCCGCGCGATCCTGGCCTGAAGCCGCCGCAAAGTCGCTGCCCCCCGATTCCCTCACAAAGAAAGTTCACGATGATCGACCTGCACTACTGGCCCACGCCCAACGGCCACAAGATCACGATGTGCCTCGAAGAGTTGGGGCTGCCGTACCGCATCGTGCCGGTGAACATCGGCCGCGGCGAGCAGTTCCAGCCCGACTTCCTGCGCATTTCGCCGAACAACCGCATGCCGGCCATCGTCGATCACACGCCCGCCGATGGCGGCGCGCCACTGTCGGTGTTTGAGTCGGGCGCGATCCTTTTGTACCTGGCCGACAAGACGCACAGCTACATCCCGCAGGACCTTCGCGGCCGCAATGTCGCGCTGCAGTGGTTGTTCTGGCAGATGGGCGGCCTCGGGCCGATGGCCGGGCAGAACCACCATTTTTCGCAGTACGCACCGGAGAAGCTGCCCTACGCGATCGACCGCTATGTCAAGGAAACGGGGCGGCTGTATGCGGTGCTCAACAAGCATCTGGGTGCGATGGCCGCAGCGGGCCGCGACTGCATCGCCGGCGACTACTCGATTGCCGACATGGCGTGCTACCCGTGGATCGTGCCGCACGAGCGACAACAGCAGAAGCTCGAAGACTTTCCGCACCTGGCCGCCTGGTTCGAGCGCATCCGCAACCGACCCAGCACCGAGCGCGCTTACGCGCGTGCCGCGGAGTTCAGCACCACGCCGGTGGTCGATGAAACCTCACGCAAGTTGCTGTTCGGCCAGGACGCGACGACGATCCGGCCGGCGCCTTGACGGCGCACTGAACGGCGCGTCGTCGGTCGCGGCTTCAGGTCGGTTTCACGTCTGCCTTGCGGATGCGCACGGCGGCGGGTTTCTTGGGCGCGGCGGGTGCCGGCTCGACAGTCGCCTCCGGCACGCCCAGCGACGCCGACAACGCGGCCTCCGGCGTCAGGCCGGCCGCGTCGGCGGGCATGGGCGACGCTGCGGCGGCATGCGCTGCCGCTTCGGCCTTGATCACTTTGGTGTACGGCGCCAGCGTCTGCACCAGCTGGCCGTAGATCTTCGGGTTGCCGGCGACCACTTCGCGCTGGTACAGGAAATCGGCGTCGCCGGTGAAGTTGCCGATCAGCCCGCCAGCCTCAGTGATCATCAGCGAGCCGGCCGCCGCGTCCCAGGGCTGCAATCCGGTTTCGAAGAAGCCGTCGTAATAGCCGGCGGCCACGTAGCAAAGGTCGAGTGCGGCCGCACCGGGGCGGCGCAGCCCGGCGCAGTTCTGCATCACCGCCTCGAACATCTGCACATAACGCTTGAAGTTGTCGCCCTTGCGGAACGGGAAGCCGGTGCCGATCAGCGCTTCCGACATGCGGATGCGCTTGGACACCCGCAGCCGCTTGTCGTTGCAAAACGCGCCGCGGCCCTTCGAGGCATAGAACAGGTCGTTGCGCGACGGGTCGTAGACCACCGCCTGCTGCACCTGGCCCTTGAAGGCCAGCGCGATCGACACGGCATAGACCGGAAAGCCGTGGATGAAGTTGGTGGTGCCGTCGAGCGGATCGATGATCCACAGGTAGTCGCTGTCCTTGGCGCCGTGCTCGCGGCCTGATTCTTCGGCGAGGATGCCGTGGCCGGGGTAGGCGGTCAGCAGCACGTCGATGATCGCCCGCTCGGCGGCCTGATCGACCTCGGTGACGAAGTCGTTCGGCGCCTTGCTGCTGATGCGCAGCAGATCGAGGTCCATCGAGGCCCGGTTGATCAGCGCGCCCGCCGTGCGTGCCGCCTTGATGGCGATGTTGAGCATGGGATGGAGCGCTTGCGACATGGGGCAACCTTCGGGGGCGGAATTTGGACTGGCGGGGACAAAGAGCGCATCGAATTCGTGGCTGGGCTGACGCCGTGCACCGACTTCCGATAATCGAGATTTTAGCGGCCACCCCATGCAAACCCTGGACACCCGGTCACCGCCGACCGCCGACACGACCCGATTCGTGTTGCTGAACACCAGCCACCCCGGCAATGTCGGCTCGACCGCCCGCGCGATGAAGGTGATGGGCTTCTCGGACCTGGTGCTGGTGGCACCGCGCTATTCGAACGTGAAGGGCAAAGCCGATGCGATTTCGCTGGCCAGTGGCGCGCTCGATGTGCTGGATGGCGCGCGGGTCGTGGGCACGCTGGCCGAGGCGCTGGACGGCGTCACCTATGCCTGCGCCACCGCGATGACGCCGCGCGACTTCGGCCCGCCCACCCATGCACCGCGTGAGTTGTTTGCGACGCTGGCAAAGCAGCCGCAGCGCGTCGCGTTCATCTTCGGCTCAGAGCGCTACGGCATGAGCAACGACGAGGTCTACCAGTGCCACGCTTGCCTGAGCATCCCCACCGCGCCGGGTTACGGCTCGTTGAACCTGGCGCAGGCGGTGCAGCTGATCGCCTACGACTGGCGGCAGGCGCTGGGCGGCTTCGAGGTGGCGTCGCGCATGGCCGATCCGGCGCTGGCCGATGCGGTCGCGGTGCAGGGCGCGCTGGCGCACTGGCGCGAGGTGCTGATCGACATCGATTTTCTGAACCCGCAATCGCCGCAGAAGCTGCTGCCGCGTCTGAACCAGGCGTTGAACCGCCTGCAGGTCACCGACGAGGAGATCCATTTGCTGCGCGGCATCGCGAAAGCCGTGCAAAAGCGCACATGAATGCCCAAAGCGCCCGCTTGGGCCCCGCAGACGCGGGGTGTACGGCCTTGGTGTCCATCCCTAAGATCTCGACAGAGGTTTGGCGTTGGTCGCCGAATCAGTGTTTGGAACCGCCCAGGAGTTTTTCATGAGGCCACTCAAAGTCATTGCTACCGCTGCAGTCGTTCTTGCAGCCGCTCAGGCACACGCGATTTCGTTCACCGTGACCGAGGGCGCGTTTTCGACGGTGGAAGGGGTTGCGACAGACACCTTCGATGCGGATGCGACGATCTCGTTGAACCCGACCGGTGGCGCGTTTTTCCCGGCCGACGTGGGTGGCATCAGCGCCAAGCCACCCGGCTCCACAGGACAGTGGTGGTCGATTGGTATCTCAGGCGGCCAAGATGGCCCGGGCCTCGTGCAGCTGGACTTCGGCACCACTTATTACGGCTTCTTGTGGGGCTCTCCAGACGGCTACAACTCGGTGGAGTTCTACAGCGACGGCCAGTTGTTGAACACCTTCAGCGGTTCCGATGTGTTCACGCAAGCCGATGGGTTCCAAGGTCAGTTCTCGAACGGCCAGTACGTGAACTTCTGGGCAGGTGAAGGCGAGCGGTTCGATCAGGTGCGGTTCCTGTCTGCCGGCAATGCCTTCGAGACCGACAACCACTCGGTGTTCCGGCCGTTCACAGTTGAGATCGAGAACATTCCGGCCGTTCCAGAGCCAGGAACCTATGCGCTGATGCTGGCTGGTCTGTGCGCGATCGGGGTCATGTCCCGCAATCGCCGACGCGACTGAGATTCGCTCACCCCGGAAAAGGCCCCGCACGGGGCCTTTTTTGCGGCCGCAGCGCGAAGCGCTTCGGCCAGCGTGCGGCTAGACTGGTTGCTGACCCTGCCCAACCGACCATGTTCCAGCGCCTCCGTGAAGACATTGCCTGCATCCTCGAGCGCGACCCTGCGGCGCGCAGCTCGTGGGAGGTGCTGACCTGCTACCCAGGCCTGCATGCGCTGGTGCTGCACCGCCGGGCGCACTGGTTCTGGCAGCGTGGCTGGCACTGGCTGGGCCGCTTCATTTCGCATCTGGCGCGGTTTGTCTCAGGCGTCGAGATCCATCCGGGCGCCCGGATTGGCCGGCGGGTCTTCATCGACCACGGCATGGGCGTGGTGGTGGGCGAGACGGCCGAGATCGGTGACGACTGCACCATCTACCAGGGCGTCACGCTCGGCGGCACCTCGCTCGCCAAAGGCGCCAAACGCCATCCGACGCTCGGGCGCGGCGTGATCGTTGGTGCCAATTCGCAGGTGCTGGGCGGCTTCACCGTCGGCGACAACGCCCGCGTGGGCTCGAACGCCGTCGTGCTGAAGCCGGTGCCTGCGGGCGCGACCGCGGTCGGCAATCCGGCCCGCATCATCGATGCGCAGGCCGATGCGGAGCGCGAAGCCACAGCCGCCAAGATGGGCTTCTCGGCGTATGGCATCACCCAGGGCGATGACCCGGTGGCGCAAGCGATGAAGGGTTTGATCGACCACGCGGCAACCCAGGAGCATCAGATCACGCTGCTGTGGCAGGCAATCGAGACGCTGTCGGCCCGCCCCGGCGAGCACGCGCGTGCCGACTGCGTGCCGCCCGATGCCCAGACCACCGACCAGTTCGACGCCGCGGCGCTGAGCCAGCTCGTCAAGTAGCGCGGATCACGGCGGAGACGGGCGCAGCGCCGACTTGGGCCGGAACGCCTTGCACAGCGCCGGATCGGTTTCCAGGTAAGGCCCGCCGATCAGGTCGATGCAGTAGGGCACTGCGGCGAAGATGCCCGGCACCGGCGGCGTGGCGGTCGGCAGTCCTTCGAGGGTTTCGGCGATAGCCTTCGGTTGGCCCGGCAGGTTGATCACGAGCGCTGTCCCACGGATGACCGCGACCTGCCGCGACAGGATTGCGGTCGGCACGAAGTGCAGGCTGATGCTGCGCATCTGCTCGCCGAAGCCCGGCATCAGCTTGTGCGCGACCGCCAGTGTGGCTTCGGGCGTCACGTCGCGCGGCGCGGGCCCGGTGCCGCCGGTGGTCAGCACCAGGTGGCAGCCCGCCTCGTCGACCAGTTCGCACAGCGCAGCGCTGATGCCGGCCTGGTCGTCGGGAATCAACCGCGTTTCCCAGTGCACCGGGTTGCGCACCGCACGTGTCAGCCAGTCCTGCAGCGCCGGCACGCCCTTGTCCTCGTAGACGCCTGCCGACGCACGGTCGCTGATCGACACGATGCCAATGCGCACGGTGTCCAGCGCGGCGGCGTCGAGCTCACTCATGAAGGTGTCGACGCGGTGGACTCAGCCACCGTCAGTGGCCGACGCCGATGGCACCGACGGCGCCACCGGGAATTGCCGGATGAACTTGAACAGCTCGCGAAAGGCCTTGCCGCTGCGCTGCTCGGGCAGCACCGAGGCGTCTTTGCGCGCCGCGCGGATCAGGCTGCGCAGCTGCTGCACATCGGCCTGCGGGCGCTCGGCGGTCCAGGCGGTCAGCGCGTCGTCGCTGGCGATCAGCTCGGCGCGCCAGCGTTCGGCATCGTGCAGCGCGAGCGCGTCCTTGGCGTGACCGAGCTGCATCGAGGCCACCGCTTCGCGCAGCGGCTCGGGGTCGCTGCGGCGCATCAGCTTGCCGATGTACTGCATCTGGCGGCGTCGGCCTTCGTGCGTCTTGGTGCCGCGGTACTGGCGGATCGCATCGAGCAGGATCTCGTCCATCGGCAGGTCGACCAGCCGGTTGTCCGGCATCTCGACCAGCGCCACGCCGAGGTCCTGCAGGTCGTGCGAGTCCTTCTTGCGCCGTGTCTTGCTCGGGCGGGTCAGCCAGGCCGGAATCGGTTCGGCGTCGGCGGGGTCTGGGGACTCGTTGTGTGGCATATGTCGGCTGTGTGAGCAGGGCTCAGGGCGAAGCGCAGAATGCGCTCGCCGCTGAAAAGCCGCTCGGTATCATAGCCATGGGACTGTTCAGCGCCGTGGCACACGATGCCGCCTGGACGTAACCGAGATCCCGACCCCCCGTTCCTGTTGTGGCCTGCGCCGCACACCAACCGACGTCCCCCATCCATGCCCTCAAAGAGCTCGCCGTCATCCGCGTCCACCGGCTTCGCGTACGCCCGTGCCGACTTCCAGCAACTGGTCGATGACGCGCTGAAATTCGCCGCCCAGATCGGTGCCAGCGATGCCGGCGCCGAGGTGTCCGAGGGCGTCGGCCTGTCGGTGTCGGTGCGCAAGGGCGAGATCGAGAACGTCGAGCGCAACCGCGACAAGTCGATCAGCGTGTCGGTCTACATCGGCCAGCGGCGCGGCAATGCGAGCACCTCCGACTTCTCGCGCGCTGCACTCGAACAGACGGTGCGGGCAGCCCACGACATCGCCCGCTTCACCGCCGACGACCCGGCGGCCGGCCTGCCCGATGCGGCCGATCTGGCGATCGGTGAGGCCGCCACGCGCGACCTCGACCTGTTCCTCCCGTGGGCGATCGATGCGGCTGGCGCGGCCGACATCGCCCGGCGCTGCGAGCAAGCCGCGCTGACGCTCGACCCCCGCATCACCAATTCCGAAGGTGGGGGTGTGTCGGCGCAGCAGTCGCACTTTTTCGCCGGCAACAGCCGCGGTTTTCGCGGCGGCTATGCCAGCTCGCGCCATTCGCTGTCGGTGGCGCCGATCGCCTCGTTGCCGGGCCGCCGCGGCGACGACATGCAGCGCGACGCCTGGTACAGCTCGATGCGCTCGGCCGATCAGCTGGCTGCGCCCGAAGCGGTCGGCCGCTACGCCGCCGAGCGCGCGCTGTCGCGGCTGAAGTCGCGCAAGGTCAAGACCTGCGAGGTGCCGGTGCTGTTCGAATCGACCGTCGCGGCGGGCTTGCTCGGTGCCTATGTGCAGGCCACCAGTGGCGGGGCGCTGTACCGCAAGTCGAGCTTCCTGCTCGACAGCCTGGGCAAGCGGGTGCTGGCCAAGCACATCGACATCCATGAAGACCCGCACCTGCTGCGCGGCAAGGCCAGTGCGCCGTTCGACGACGAGGGCGTGGTGACCCGCGCACGCGAGGTCGTCAAGGGCGGCGTGGCGCAGGGCTACTTCCTGTCGAGCTACTCGGCGCGCAAGCTCGGCATGCACACCACCGGGCATGCGGGCGGCTCGCAGAACCTGACGCTCGCCAGCCGGCTGACCCAGCCTGGCGACGATCTGGCGGCGATGCTGCGCAAGCTCGACCGCGGCCTGTTCGTCATCGAGCTGATGGGGCAGGGCGTCAACCCGGTCACTGGCGACTATTCGCGCGGCGCGGCCGGCTTCTGGGTCGAGCGCGGTCGCATCGTGCATCCGGTCAACGAGATCACGATTGCTGGCAACTTGAAGCAGATGTTCAAGCGCATCGTTGCCGTGGGTGCTGACGCCTACACCACCGGGGGCAAAACCATCGGCTCCGTGCTGATCGATTCGATGAAGATCGCCGGCAGCTGAGCCTCTCGACTCCCGACCTGCGCGCACACAAAGCATCGCCCATGCAACGTCGTCGATTCATCCGCCACAGCGGCCTGGCCGGTGTGCTGGCTGCGGGTGCCGCACCGGCCATCGTCCGCGCGCAGGCCAACCTGCGCTGGCGGCTCGCATCGAGCTTTCCGAAGTCGCTCGACACCATCTTCGGTGCGGCCGAGCTGTTTGCGAAGAAGGTCGGCGAGATGACCGGCGGCAAGTTCCAGATCAGCGTCCATCCCGGCGGTGAGCTGCTGCCGCCGTTCGGTGTGGTCGACGGCGTGCAGGCCGGCACGGTCCAGATGGCGCACACGGTGCCCTACTACTACTTCGGCAAGGACGAGACCTTTGCCATTGGCGCCGCCATTCCGTTCGGGCTCAACTCGCGCCAGATGAGCGCCTGGACCTTCCAGGGCAACGGCCTGAAGCTGATGCGCGAGTTCTACGCCAGGTACAACATCATCAATTTTCCTGGTGGCAACACCGGCGTGCAGATGGGCGGCTGGTACCGCAAGGAAATCAAGTCGCTGGCGGACATGCAGGGCCTGAAGATGCGCATCGGCGGTTTTGCCGGCCGTGTCATCGAACGCATGGGTGCGGTGTCGCAGAGCATCCCCGGCGGCGAGGTGTACCAGGCGCTGGAAAAGGGCACGATCGACGCGGTCGAATGGATCGGCCCGTACGACGACGAGAAGCTCGGCTTCTACAAGGTCGCACCGGTCTACCACTACCCCGGCTGGTGGGAGGGTGGCCCGCAGGTCGATTTCTTCATCAACACGCAGGCCTACGCTGCGTTGTCGGCCGAATACAAGGCGATCGTCGAAGCCGCCGCCGCGGTCGCCCACATCGACATGCAGGCCCGCTACGACGCGAAGAACCCGGCTGCGCTGAAGTCGCTGGTCAAGGCCGGTGTCAAGGTGCTGCCGTTTCCGAAGGCGGTGCTCGACGAGGCGTTCAAGCAGTCGATGCAGCTCTACGACGAGTTGAGCGCGAAGAACCCGAACTGGAAGAAGGTCTACGAAGACTATTCAGCCTTCCGCCGCGAGCAGAACCTGTGGTTCCGCTTCGCTGAAGCCAGCTTCGATCGCTACATGCAGAGCGTCAAGCTCTGACGCGCCAACGCGTCATTTCGGCGGCGCTTTGCTTTCGGCTTCAATCGAATCCTGCAGCGCTTTCAGCGGGTCTTCGTCGGCGGCATCCGTTGCGTTCTGATCGGTCTGCATTTGCTGCAGCACCGCGTCGGCGTCGATCTTTGGCGCCTCATGGCTGCCGCGTGTCACCAACTGCGGGAACGCGATGATCAGCGCGACCATCGTCAGCTGGATCATCACGAACGGAATCGCGCCGCGGTAGACCTGCCCGGTGGTGACTGGTGCGATGCGCTGGCCGGTCACGGCGTCGGTGTATTCGCGCTCCGGTGCGACGCTGCGCAGGTAGAACAGCGCGAAGCCGAACGGCGGGTGCATGAACGAGGTCTGCATGTTGACCGCCAACAGCACGCCGAACCACACCAGGTCGATGCCCAGCGCGCTGGCCACCGGGGCCAGCAGCGGCACCACGATGAAGGCCAGCTCGAAGAAGTCGAGGAAAAAGGCCAGCAGAAAGATCAGCGCGTTGACCACGATCAAGAAGCCCAGCGCCCCACCGGGCAGCCCCGTCAACAGGTGTTCGACCCACTTCGGGCCATCGACCGCCTGGAACGCCAGGCTGAACACCGTCGAGCCGATCAGGATGAACAGCACAAAGCACGACAGCCGCGCCGTGCTTTCCATCGCTTGCCGCAGCAGGGCCATGTCGAGCCGACGCCGCACGATCGCCATCACCAGTGCGCCGACCGCGCCCATCGCGCCGCCTTCGGTCGGCGTGGCGATGCCGAGGAAGATCGTGCCCAGCACCAGGAACATCAGCGCCAGCGGCGGCACCAGCACCAGCGCCACGCGCCCATACAGCCGCGCCTGAGCTCGCCAGCCCGCGTCCAGTGAATGGCCGCCGAGCGTGCGCGCTGCGGCGGGCATTGCCGGCACCCACTGCGGCCGCACCAGGCTGATGACGAGCACGTAGACGACATACAGCCCGGTCAGCAGGAAAGCCGGACCGAACGCGCCGTGGTACAGGTCACCCACGCTCTGCCCGAGCTGGTCGGCCAGCACGATCAGCACCAGCGACGGCGGGATGATCTGCGCGAGCGTGCCCGAGGCGGCGATCACGCCGCTGGCGACCCGCCGGTCGTAGCCGTGGCGCAGCATGATCGGCAGCGAAATCAGCCCCATCGAGATCACCGAGGCCGCGACCACGCCGGTGGTGGCCGCCAGCATCGCGCCGACGAAGATCACCGCGTAGGCGAGGCCGCCGCGGATTGGGCCGAACAGCTGGCCGATGGTGTCCAGCAGATCCTCGGCCATGCCCGAGCGTTCGAGGATCAACCCCATGAAGGTGAAGAACGGGATCGCCAGCAGCGTGTCGTTCTGCATGATGCCGACGATGCGCAGTGGCAGCGCCTGCATCAGCGATGCCGGCAGCAGGCCCAGCTCAATGCCGACCCCGGCATAGAAAAGCCCGCAGGCGCCCAGCGAGAACGCCACCGGGTAGCCCACCAGCAGGAAGATGACCAGCGAGCCGAACATCAGCGGCGCGATGTTGGCGGCGATCAGCTCGTGCATCAGCGCGCGTCCTTGCCGGGCGCGGTGTCGTCTTGGGCTGGCGCGGGATCGGGGAGCAGGCCGCGCAGCCAGGCCACGCGCTTGATCAATTCAGACACGCCCTGCAGCCCCAGCAGCGCGAAGCCCAGCGGCAGCAGCGCCAGCACTGGCCAGCGGATCAGGCCGCCGGCGTTGTTCGACATCTCGCCGGTGGCGTAGGCGCGCGCCAGGATCGGCCACGACAGCGAGATCACCATCACCACCAGCGGCAGCAGAAAGCACAGCACGCCGAAGATGTCGATCCCCGCCTGCGCGCGCTTCGACAGCCGCGCCGACAGCACGTCGATGCGCACATGGGCCTGGCGGCGCAGCGCGTCTCCGGCGACCAGCAGGAACACCGCAGCGAACAGGTACCACTGGATTTCCAGGAAGGCGTTCGAGCTGGTGTTGAGCAGCTTGCGCACCACCGCATTGCCAGCGCTGATCAGCACCGCGGCCAGCACCAGCCACGCCACCCAGCGGCCGACGGCAGCGTTCAGCCGGTCGATCAGGCGCGACAGCGTCAGCAGGTTCAGCACCCGACCCGGCTCAGGCCGATGTGGCGGCCTGGAACAGCTTGCCCGAGCGGGTGCCGGTGCGGCAGAACACCAGCATCGGCTTGGGCAGCGCGTCCAGCAGCTCGCGGAACCTCGCGATTTCCTCCGGGCTCTGGTAGCCCGGCGCGACCGGCAGGTGCGCGTAGATCAGCCCGGCTGCCGCGGCAGCGGCCTCGATCGCGGCGCTGGTCGACTGGTCTGCGCCGCCCTCGTGGTCGGGCCGGTTGTTGATGACGCTCTTGAAACCGGCCCGAGCCAGCAGCGCCAGCGCAGCCGGTTCGAGCTGGGAGGTGGCGCTGACGTCGGCGCTCAGCGGTCGCAGCGGTGGCAGGCTCATGGTGTTTCTCCTCGCGGGGTGTGAGTTCAGCGGGCCAGGGCTTGCTTGACGGCGGCCGACACCAGGCCCATGTCGGCCTTGCCAGCCAGCTGTGCTTTGACCGCCGCCATCACCTTGCCCATGTCGCCGGGGCCGGTGGCACCGAGTTCCGCCACGATGGCCTGCACTTGCGCCGTGATCTCGTCGGCGCCGAGGCGCTGCGGCAGGTAGCCCTCCAGCACCGTCAACTCGGCGGTTTCCTTGTCGACCAGGTCCGTGCGGCCGGCAGCGCCGAACTGCGAGATCGAGTCCTTGCGCTGCTTGATCAGCTTGTCGATGATGGCAATCACGGCCGCGTCGTCGAGGACGATGCGCTCATCGACCTCGCGCTGCTTGCAGGCCGCGAGCAGCCCACGGATCGTCAGCAGCCGAGGTGCGTCCTTGGCGCGCATGGCGGTCTTCATGTCCTCGGTGATTTGGTCTTTCAGGCTCATGGTCGGCGCGTCCGTGGGGTGTTGATCGTGCGGAAAAGTCCGCCAAGCAAAGAAAAAGCCCGCAAAGAGCGGGCCTTTCGGTGGGTCGAGAAGGCTGTCAGAACAGCTTTTTCGGCAGCTGCATGCTGCGTACGCGCTTGAAGTGGCGCTTCACTGCCGCTGCTTTTTTGCGCTTGCGCTCGGCGGTCGGCTTTTCATAGAACTCGCGTGCCCGCAGGTCGGTCAGCAAGCCGAGTTTCTCGATGGTGCGCTTGAAGCGGCGCAATGCCACGTCGAATGGCTCGTTTTCTTTCACGCGAATCGTAGTCATGTATCGATTGAATCCAGATTGAATGTGCTTGGGGCGGGTTGCTCGTCATCGAAACGGAAGGTCCGGACTCCCGAGACGCGCAAGCAAACTGCCGAAAAGCGTGTTTGCCAGCAAAGCGCTGGATTATAGACAGCCATCTGGAGGCTGGCAACTTGAGCGGTATCAAGTAGCCGATGACCCGGTCGATGCCGACAGCACGCCAGCACACGCGGCCGCGCTGGCCCAGGCCCATTGGAAGTTGTAGCCGCCCAGCCAACCCGTCACGTCGACCACCTCGCCGATGAAGTGCAGGCCCGGCACGCGCTTGCTTTCCAGCGTGGTCGAACTGAGCTCGCGGGTGTCGACACCGCCGACGGTGACCTCGGCCTTGCGGTAGCCCTCGGTGCCGCTGGGCATCAGTTGCCATTGCTTCAGACTGGTGGCGAGCGCGGCCAGATCGCGGTCGCGCAGGTCGGGCATTGGCCGGTCGGCGATGCCTGGATGGCTCAGCAGCCAGGTGTCTGCCAGGCGCCGCGGCAACCACTCGGCCAACTCGTTGGACAGCTTGCGGCGCGAGGTCGCCTTGGCCGCGGTCAGCGCCTCTTGCAGATCGTGCTGCGGCACCAGGTCCAGCGCCAGCGCCGTGCCGGGGCGCCAGAAGCTTGAAATCTGCAACACCGCCGGCCCGCTCAGGCCCCGGTGGGTGAACAGCAGGTCTTCGGTGAACTCGCCGCGGCTCTTGTCACGACCGTTGCCACGGCCTTTACCGTTGCCGCTATCGCTGCCGGTGGACACGACGGCTTCCAGCGACAAGCCAGCGAGCGTAACGAACGGCTGCCAGACCGCGGCGTCGAACGTCAATGGCACCAGCGCCGGACGCGTCTCGACGATCGCATGGCCGAACTGCCGCGCCAGGCGGTGGCCGAAGTCGGTGGCGCCGATCTTCGGGATCGACAGGCCGCCGGTCGCGATGACCACGCGCGCGCTGCGCACCGGGCCGCGGTCGGTGGCGATCTCGAAGCCGCTGGCGCCGTGCGTGACCGCATGCACCGCGCACGGCTGCCAGCGCGTCACCGCCCCGGCGTCGCACTCGCGCAGCAGCATGGCGATGATGTTTTCGCTGGACTCGTCGCAAAACAGCTGTCCTTTGTGCTTCTCGTGGAAGGCGATGCGGTGGCGCTGCAGCAGCGCGATGAAATCGGAGGGCGTGTAGCGGGCCAGCGCCGAGCGGCAGAACGCCGGGTTGGCCGACAGGAACTGCGCCGGCGTGGTGTCGCGGTTGGTGAAGTTGCAGCGCCCGCCACCGGAGATGCGAATCTTCTCGGCGACCCGTTCGGCGTGGTCGATCAGCAGCACCCGAGCGCCGCGCTGGCCTGCCATCGCCGCGCAGTGCAGCCCGGCGGCACCGGCACCGATGATCACTGCGTCGAATGGCTGCATTGGCGGATTCAACCCCAAGGGCTGAGTACCGGTGTCTTCAGGTCGTCGAAATGCTTCAGATTGCGTGTGGCGAGCGTGGCGCGGCGGGCCATCGCGATGCCGGCGATCTGCGTGTCGCGCATGTCGACGACGCGCCCGGCTTGCTGGCGCGCTGCGCCGAGCCAGGCCGCCTGTGCTGCGGCCTCGGCGTCGAAGGGCAGCACCCGGTGTTCGAGTTCCTGCGCCAGCAATTGCTCGAAACTGTCTTCGAGGGCGCGGCGGCGTTTGCCGTTAGGCAGCAGCGCCAGGCCCATGCGCGCCTCGAACACGGTGATGCTGGTGAGCCAGATCGACTCGGCGGCCTGTTCGTCGAGCCAGGCGACGACCGTCGGCTCGGGCGCGCTGCGCATCAGTTCCGACAGCACATTGGTGTCGAGGATGATCATTTGCCGAAGTGCACTGGCCGCACCGGCTGGCCCTTCAACTCAGGCAAGGGCTGGGTGAGGCCCACCTTGGCGAAGCGTGCCGCGATGCGGCTGCCCAGCTGGGCAGCGGGCGGGGTCTCGTCTTTAACAGCATTGCGCAGGATCTGACGCACCTCTTCTTCCATGCTGGCACCGTGCCGCGCTGCGCGGCGCTTGAGGCGAACCTTCAAGTCTTCTTCGAGGTTTCTGACGGTGAACTGGGCCACTGATATTCCCTGGTATCAAAGATATCATGATATCAAATTCATCCAAGCGCCGGTCAATACATCAGCCGATCCGGCCGGATGTCTCGCAGGATCGTGGTGGCGATTTCCTCGATCGACTTGTGCGTCGACGACAGCCAGGCGATGCCGGCCTTGCGCATCATCGTCTCCGCCGCGCGCACCTCGTAGCGGCAATTGTCCAGCGAGGCGTAGGTGCTGTCGGGCCGTCGCTCGGTGCGGATCTGGTTCAGCCGCATCGGATCGATGGTCAGGCCGAAACACTTCTTCTTGTAGGGCTCCAGGGCCGGCGGAATGTGGCCACGGTCGAAATCTTCGGGAATCAACGGGCAGTTGGCCGCCTTGATGCCGTGTTGCATCGCCAGGTACAGCGAGGTCGGCGTCTTGCCGCTGCGGCTGACACCGACCAGGATCACGTCGGCCAATGCCAGGTTCTTCGACGACTGGCCGTCGTCATGGGCGAGCGAGAAATTGATCGCCTCGATGCGGTCGGTGTACTCCTGGCTTTTCGACACATCGGAGAAGCGTCCGACCCGGTGGTTGGACTTGACGCCGAATTCGGCTTCGAGTGGTTCGATGAAGGTGTTGAACAGGTCGAGCACCAGGCCGACGCAGTTTTCCTTGACGATGGCATGCACCGCCGGGTCGATCAGCGTGACGAAGACGATGGGCTTGAGGCCTTCGGTCTCGGCGGCGTGGTTGATCTCGCGCATCACCTGGTGCGCCTTGTCGACGGTGTCGATGAACGGGCGGCGCACGTGGTGTGGCCGGATCGAGAACTGGTTCAGGATCGAATTGCCGAAGGTCTCGGCGGTGATGCCGGTACCGTCAGAGACGAAGAAGACTGTGCGATTCGACATGGAGGTCGGCCTCTCAGGGGGTAACCAGACGGATCATAGGGATTTCAACCGTAAACTCAGTTCAGACTTTCCTGCCCATGTTCTCGCCGACCCACCGCCCGCTTTGTGCAGCCGCTGCATTCGACGCCTGCGGTGGTGGTTGGCTGCCCTCGAAGCCTCGCTCGGGCCAGGCATTTCGCTCGCAGGTTGCACCGGTTTTTTCACTTCACGGAGCTCTTCCATGTCAACCCACAACCTGGCGACCGCCCTGGTCGTACCGCTTGAACACCTGAGGATGACCGACGTCGAGTCGGTGGGCGGCAAGAACGCCTCGCTCGGCGAAATGATCAGCCAACTGGCCGCCACCGGCGTGCGGGTTCCCGGCGGGTTCGCGACCACCGCTCACGCGTTCCGGCGCTTTCTGGCCCACAACGGGCTGGCCACGAAGATCGAACAGCGTCTGGCCACGCTGAACACCGACGACGTTCGGGCGCTGGGCGAGGCCGGCGCGCAGATCCGCCAGTGGATCGAGGAGACGCCTTTTCCCGATGACCTCAATCAAGCGATCCGCAGCCATTTCGAGGCACTGACCGCCGGCAACCCCGGCGCGTCGTTCGCGGTGCGCTCTTCGGCCACAGCGGAAGACCTGCCCGATGCCAGCTTCGCCGGTCAGCAGGAAACCTTCCTGAACGTGGTCGGCATCGCCGAGGTGCTGCACAAGATGAAGGAGGTGTTCGCCAGCCTCTACAACGACCGGGCGATCAGCTACCGCGTGCACAAGGGCTTCGCGCATGCCGAAGTGGCCTTGTCGGCCGGTGTGCAGCGCATGGTGCGTTCCGACCTGGGCGCCGCCGGCGTGATGTTCACCATCGACACCGAAAGCGGCTTCAAGGACGTGGTGTTCATCACCTCCAGCTACGGCCTCGGTGAAACCGTGGTGCAAGGGGCGGTGAATCCGGACGAGTTCTACGTCCACAAGCCGACGCTGCGTGCGGGCAAGCAGGCGATCATCCGCCGCAACCTGGGCTCGAAGCTAATCAAGATGGAGTTCGCGAGCGCCGCCGACCGCGCTGCGTCGGGCAAGCTGGTCAACACAGTGGACACCGCGCCCGAGCTGCGCAACCGCTATTCGCTGACCGATGCCGATGTGGCCGAGCTGGCGCAGTACGCGCTGATCATCGAGCAGCACTATGGCCGCCCGATGGACATCGAGTGGGGCAAGGACGGTGGCGACGGCAAGCTCTACATCCTGCAGGCGCGCCCCGAGACGGTGAAGAGCCAGTCCGAAGGCAAGCTGGAGCAGCGCTACAAATTGAAGTCCACCGGCACCGTGCTGACCGAAGGCCGCGCGATCGGCCAGAAGATCGGCACCGGCCCGGTGCGCATCGTGCACAGCCTGGCCGACATGGACACGGTGCAGCCCGGTGACGTGCTGGTCGCCGACATGACCGATCCGAACTGGGAGCCGGTGATGAAGCGCGCCAGCGCGATCGTCACCAACCGCGGCGGGCGCACCTGCCACGCGGCCATCATCGCCCGCGAACTCGGCGTGCCGGCGGTGGTGGGCTGCGGCGACGCCACCAGCACATTGAAGGACGGCGCGCTGGTGACGGTGGCCTGCTCGGAGGGCGACACCGGCTACGTCTACGACGGCCTGCTAGAGACCGAGGTCAGCGATGTGGTGCGCGTCGAACTGCCGTACTGCCCGATCAAGATCATGATGAACGTCGGCAACCCGCAACTCGCCTTCGATTTCGCGCAGAAGCCCAACAGCGGTGTCGGCCTGGCGCGGCTCGAATTCATCATCAACAACAACATCGGCGTTCACCCGAAGGCGATCCTCGACTACCCGAACATCGACCTTGACCTGAAGAAGGCGGTCGAGTCGGTGGCGCGTGGCCATGCATCGCCGCGGGCGTTCTATGTGGACAAGCTGGTCGAAGGTGTCGCCACGATCGCCGCCGCTTTCTGGCCGAAGCCAGTGATCGTTCGCTTGAGCGACTTCAAGAGCAACGAATACCGCAAGCTGATCGGTGGCTCACGCTATGAGCCGGAAGAAGAGAACCCGATGCTCGGCTTTCGCGGTGCGTCGCGCTACGTCAGTGAGGAATTCGGCGAGGCCTTCGCGATGGAGTGCGAAGCGCTCAAGCGCGTGCGCAACGACATGGGGCTGAGCAATGTCGAGATCATGATTCCGTTCGTGCGCACGCTGGGCCAGGCCAAGCGCGTCACCGAGATGCTGGCCGAGCGCGGTCTGAAGCGCGCGGCACTCGGCGGCACCGACGACCTGCGCGTGATCATGATGTGCGAGATCCCGAGCAACGCGATCCTGGCTGAGCAGTTCCTGGAGTATTTCGACGGCATGTCGATCGGCTCGAACGACCTGACGCAGTTGACGCTGGGCCTGGACCGCGACTCCGGCATGGAGCTGCTGGCGCGCGACTTTGACGAGCGCGACCCGGCCGTGAAGGCGATGATTTCACGCGCCATTGCGGCCTGCCGTGCGGTGGGCAAGTACGTCGGCATCTGCGGCCAGGGCCCGAGCGATCACCCTGACTTTGCCGACTGGCTGGCGGCTGAGGGGATCGTGTCGATCTCGCTGAACCCTGACACCGTCGTCGAGACCTGGCAACGGCTGGCGAAGCGCTGAATGGGGGTCAGGCTGGGTCGATCTTGCGCCGGCCCAGCGCGCGCAAGGTCAGGTTGCGGCCCAGGCGCAGCGCGGGGTAGAGCAGCTTCGATGCGGCCGCCGACCGAAAGACGGCCGCATTGAACCGGTTGAACGCGCCGGAGTTGGTGCTCAGCAAGGCGAGCAGGTGCAGCCCGTCGGCCCCATGGTGGATGCGGCCGGCGTACTCCACCACCATGCCGTCGTTCAGGTCGCAGCCCATCCGCTGGAAACGCGCGACGGCGGGATCGTCGCTGCGTGCGTCGATCAGCCGCACCCGCCCCACCGCATCACGCAGGCGCAGCAGGCTGATGTAGCGCGAGCAGAACGGGCACTCGCCGTCGTAGACGATGGTGACGGCGTCAGTGGATGTCGAAGATGAACTCATTGCGGTACAGCGTCCGAGAAACAGCTCCGGTCTTGTCGAGGCAGTCCGACTCGATGACGAGGCGGTAGCGCGTGATGCGCCGCAGATCGACCTGCGATAAGGCTTGCTCGACCGACGGTGCCGACCAGAAATGGTGCGGGTACACCGCATTCGACCAATGCCCTTCGGCATTCGCTTTTCCCACAGCGTGCCGATGGTATGCCTGCACAAAGCGTTGCATCGTCTCTGCGTTCCAGTCCTTCATGAACGGCGACTCAGTGCTGCTGAACCGGCACTGCTCGGCCTGTGTCCTGATGCGTGACTTGGGCGTGCCGCCATTGGTCAGTGTCGGCAGGTAAGCGCCCGGCGGCAGGCCGAAACTCATGTGCGCGATCGGGTACGAATAGAACCCGAAGAAAGTGTTCGGCACACGCGTGGCCCGGCCTGCGTCGTCGACCATTTCGAAGTACAAAGAGTTGACCGCCCGCGTGTCGTACCAGGCCAGCGGCATGACCTTGATCAGCGCGGGTGCGATCGCGATCAAGGCCGCGCCGACGAGCCCTGACCGCCAGCCGAACGCGGCGGCGGGCACCCGGGCCACCGCCGCGATGATGGCCAGGTTCACCATGAACCAGCTCCAGAAGTTCGCGCCGACCACGCCAAAGATGCCGATGTGCATCAGGTCGACGACAACGAACAACCCCAGCATCACCCGCTTGTGGGAAAACGCCGCGATCATGCCGAGCTGGGCCAGCAGCAGCACGACGGCAAGCGGCCGCTGCACTGCCCACAGCCCAGCGATGACCGCATCGGCCAGCCGTGAGGCATCGCCCCACAGCAACTGCTTGTTGTGCAGGGCGACCAGCAGGATGTTGGTGGTGTCGTTGTGCAGCGGCCATTCGAGGAACGACCCGTTGAGGGTCACCTTCGCCACCCCGGCGACGACGTAGTTCGCCACCTGCATCGCGATCGCGACCCACAAGACAACTCGCCATGTCTTCTGTGGGTCTGCCTGCTGGCGCCGCAGCAGCCGGTGGACCACCACCGCGATGGCCAGGTATGCGGGCATCTGGTACAGCGGCAGAACATCGAGCAGCGTGTGGTACGGGAAGCCGGTTGCCCAGCCGGCCACCTGCTTGAGCCAGAACGCATAGGACGCGCAGAACAGCAGCCACGCCGGGCGCTGCCACGCCAGCACCGCCGCCACGGCCGCCGCCAACCACGCCGCATGGATGCCCGCCTCGGCATGCTCGCCGAGGCGCGAGGCGATGACCGGGAAGTCAGGGAACAGCAGCAGGTTGTAAAGCCCGCAGGCGATGACCAGTCCGCGCAGCAGGATGCGAACCGCATCGGGCAGGTCGCGGCAGCTCACCTTCGACGCCAGCGCGCACACGATCACCACGCCGCCGATCGATCCCCAAGCCGCCGATGGCGACTTCGCCAGGCCGCCCAGCAACTTCGCGTAGACGGCAAAGACGATCAGCGTGATCCCGCAGACCAGCGCCGGTGGCCACCCACGGCGGTCCGCTGCACTGGCAGCATGAAGGCGAATCACGGTCGGCAGGGTGGCGCCGTGGGTGTCTGCAAGCGCTGCAGTTCTTGGGCGGTGTTGGCGTTGGCGAACGCCGCTGCGTCATCGAACACCACCGTGGCACAGCGGTGCAGCGCCGTCCAGCGCTCGACCTGGCGCTGGCCGCTGGCGATGAATTCGAGCAGGCTGTCTTTCAGGCCGGACGCCATCAGGCAGAACACCGGCTGCACTTGCATGCGATCACCCTCGCGCGCCGCGGCCACCGCGCTCTGCGCGCTCTGCGCGATCAAGCCAGCCGCCAGCCGCGCGACCAGATCGGTCGGGAAGTTTGGTGTGTCGCAGGGCACCGTCACCAGGTACGGCGTGGTGCAATGTTCCAGCCCGGCGAGAAAACCCGCCAGTGGCCCGGGATGGTCGGCCATCGCATCGAGCCACACCGGCACGCCGAACGACGCGTAGGCGTCGAGGTGCCGGTTGGCACTGATCATCACTGCGCCGACCTGCGGCGACAGCCTCTGCATCGCGTGCAGCGCCAGCGGAATGCCCAAGTGGTTCTGCAAGCCCTTGTCGACCCCGCCCATCCGGCTGCCGCGGCCGCCGGCCAGGACCAGGCCGGTGATGTGTTCAGCGGGGATCATCCGAAACTACGCGTACTGCGCGATCACGAGCACGATCGCAGTGGGCAATGCAATCAGGAGTACGACGACGCCCAGGCAACCACCGCCCGAGCCTGCATGGCGAATACCGCTGGTGTTGAACGACGGGTTACGCGGTGACGGCATCTCAGCCCGTCTTCCGGCGGCAGGTTGAGCATCAGGAGACTGCAGCGGGCGTGAACCTCGCCACTTCGTGTGGCATGCATTGCAGTAGAAGCGCCGTGTGCCTTTTTCCCAAGCGCCAAGCGTTCGTTTTGTGTGGGTGAACAGTTCCGTGCAACCGGCACAGGTGAACCGCATGTTCGCTGGGCCACGAGACAACGGCCTTTCGGCGCGGCGACTTCGCGCTGCTCTTACACGGAAAAACAAGAGGACCAGCACAACGAAAAACGCGATGCCAAGGCCAGTGCGCAGTTCGGGAGCAATTTGCATCAGGTATTCCTATCCGCCGATGTAATGCATCTCGACCCGCCGTGCCGCAGAGCCATCGACGCCGGGAGCGGCTTCGTGACCGGCCGCCCTCAACTCCGAATACCGATCCGCTCGCTGCTCCCACACGAGCCCAATCGCCCCAGCGATCTCCAGATCACTCGCCCCGCCGCGCAGCAGCGCGCGCAGGTCGTGGCCGTGGTTGGCGAACAGGCACAGGAACAGCTTGCCCTCGGTGGACAGCCGTGCGCGGTTGCAGTCGCGGCAGAAGGCTTGCGTGACGCTGGAGATGACGCCGATTTCGCCGCCGCCGTCCCGGTATCGCCAGCGCTGTGCGGTCTCGCCGGTCTCGCTCGCTTGCATGAGTTCAAGCGGATGGACTTCGTTGATCTGCGCGATCACCTCAGCCGATGGCAGCACCTCGTCCATGCGCCAGCCGTTGGTGGCGCCCACGTCCATGTACTCGATGAAGCGCAGCACCACCTTCGTCTGCCGGAAGTGCGCCGCCATCGGCAGGATTTCGTGGTCGTTGGTGCCGCGCTTGACCACCATGTTGACCTTGATCGGCCCGAGGCCGGCGCGCTCGGCGGCGTCGATGCCTTTGAGCACGTCGGCCACCGGAAAGTCCATGTCGTTCATGCGCCGGAACACCGCGTCGTCGAGCGCGTCGAGGCTGATGGTGATGCGCTGCAAGCCCGCGTCGCGCAAGGCCTGCGCTTTCTTCGCCAGCAGCGAGGCGTTGGTGGTCAGTGTCAGATCGACGGCTTGGCCGTCGGGTGTGCGCAGCTCGCTCAGCAGGCGCACCAGCTGGTCGAGCCCCTTGCGCAGCAGCGGCTCGCCGCCGGTCAGCCGGATCTTGTGCACGCCGTGGGCGACGAACAGCCGCGCCAGCCGGGTGATCTCCTCGAAGCTCAGCAGCGAGCCCTGCGGCAGAAAGTCGTAGCGCGGGTCGAACACCGCTTTCGGCATGCAGTAGCTGCAGCGGAAGTTGCAGCGGTCGGTGACCGAGATGCGCAGGTCGCGCAGCGGGCGGGCGAGCTGGTCATGCAGCGATCCGATGGGCGCAGCGAGGTCGGCCGGGATGATCGGAACGGCCGACGCATAGCGGTGATCGGCCAGCGGAATGACTTTGTCAACCATGGCCGAATTGTGTACGCAGGGGCTGCGGGCATCGGCCCGTGGGGCGCCTCTGCCGCAGGGTCAACGAGGGCCTTCGCTCAGCGCCTGCCCGTTCCGGTCTGGGCCTCGGCCTGGGGCACCCGCTCGATCGCGGGCCCGGCGCGCCGCGCGCCGTCGTAGCGCTGGCTCCAGTAGGCGTAGCGCATGTCGTCGACGCGCACCGCACCGCCAGTGGCGGGTGAGTGGATGAACTTGCCATCACCGACGTAGATGCCCACGTGCGAGAAGGTATGGCGCATGGTGTTGAAGAACACCAGGTCGCCCGGGCGCAGCTCATCACGCCCGACCTTCGTCAGCCCGGCGGCGTTCGCCTGCTCGCTGGCGCGGCGCGGCAGCACCAGGCCCAGGCTCATCTCGAAGATGTGGCGGGTGAAGCCGCTGCAATCGAAGCCGGTGGCTTCGGTGGTGCCGCCGAGTCGGTAGGGCACGCCGAGAAAGTTCATCGCGGTGATGACCATGTCGGAGGCGCCGTCGCGCACCTTTTCACGCACCTTCTGCGCCAGCGTGGGCGCGACGCCGGTCGCCTCGGCAGGCAGCAGGCCGCGCTCGATCAGCAATCGCAGTACTGCATCGGGCGGGCTGTCGGAGGCGCTGTTGGGTGCGCTCTTGGGTGATTCATCGGGTGCGGCCAGCGCCAGTGGCTGCAAGCAAGCGGCGGCGGCGAGGCCGATCACTGCCATCCCCCGGCACCAAACCCGCACCCGGTGTGGGGGCTGCGCGCAGGCGGAGGGCGTTTTTGGCATGCGGCGCAGGATAGGCGAGGCCCCAAGGGGCGTCAATTGCGCTGCCATCGCTGGGCGGGGTGTGCTGTCAGATGCCTGACAGCCATCTGCGCGATGCTTGCGAACGCCCGGAGATGTCCAGAAACCACAAGGAATGTCCATGTTCAAAGCACTGCTGCTCGAAAAGTCCGCTGCCGGTTTCACTGCCTCGCTCAAATCGCTGGACGAGGCCCAGCTGCCCGAAGGAGATGTGCTGGCCGCCATTTCCCACTCGACGCTGAATTACAAGGACGGCCTGGCGATCACCCAGCGCGGGCCGGTGGTGCGCAGCTGGCCGATGGTCGCTGGCATCGACGGCGCGGGCACGGTGCTGGAAAGCAGCCACCCCGGCTGGAAGCCGGGTGACCGCTTCATCCACAACGGCTGGGGCCTGGGCGAAACCCGCTGGGGCTGCCTCGCCGAACGCGCCCGCCTCCAAGGCGACTGGCTGGTCAGGCTGCCCGAGGCCTTCACGCCCCGGCAGGCGATGGCGCTCGGCACCGCCGGCTACACCGCGATGTTGTGCGTGCTGGCGCTCGAACGCCACGGCGTGAAGCCGGGCGATGGCGAAGTGCTGGTGACGGGCGCCACCGGCGGCGTCGGCAGTGCGGCGACGATGCTGCTGGCGAAGGCGGGCCACACCGTGGTCGCAGCCACCGGCAAGGCGACCGAGGCCGATTATTTGAAGAAGTTAGGTGCCGCGACCGTGATCGACCGCGCCGAGCTGTCGTCTCCTGGCAAGCCCTTGCAGAAGGAGCGCTGGGCTGCGGTGGTCGATGCGGTGGGCAGCCACACACTGGCCAATGCGCTGGCGCAGACGCGCTACAACGGCGTGGTTGCCGCTTGCGGGCTGGCGCAGGGCGCAGATCTGCCGGCCACGGTGATGCCGTTCATCTTGCGTGGCGTGACGCTGGCCGGCGTCGAAAGCGTGGTCGTGCCGCTGGCGCTGCGCCAGCAGGCCTGGGCCCGGCTGGCGCAGGACATCGACCTGACCCTGCTGGAAACGATGGCCGAGGACATCACGCTGGCCGATTGCGTGGCGCGTGCGACAGACTTGATCGACGGCAAGGTGCGAGGCCGGTTGGTCGTCAACATCGGCTGAGATTGATCGCCGTGAGCCCGGCCGCAGAGCCGGGCCCGAACCACTGGAGACACCACCATGACCCGCTATGCCGACTTCTACCAGCGCTCGCTGACCGAGCCCGATGCCTTCTGGGCCGAGCAGGCCACGCTGATCGACTGGCACCGGCCGTTCGACCAGGTCTGCGACCACAGCCGCCCGCCGTTCGCGCGCTGGTTCGTCGGTGGCCAGACCAACCTGTGCCACAACGCCATCGATCGCCATCTGGCGGCGCGTGGCGACCAGGCGGCGCTGATCTGTGTCTCGACCGAGACCGACACCGAGCGAACCTACAGCTACCGCGAACTGCATGACGAGGTACAGCGGATGGCGGCGATCCTGCTGTCGCTCGGCGTGAAGGAAGGGGACAGGGTGGTGATCTACATGCCGATGGTGGCGCAGGCGGTGTTCGCGATGCTGGCCTGCGTGCGCATCGGCGCGATCCACTCGGTGGTATTCGGCGGGTTCGCGAGCGGCAGCCTAGCCAGCCGCATCGACGACGCGCAGCCCACCGTCATCGTCAGCGCCGACGCGGGCAGCCGCTCTGGCAAGGTGTTGCCTTACAAGCCGCTGCTCGACGAGGCGATCCGGCTGGCCGCGCACCAACCGAAAAAGGTGCTGCTGGTCGATCGCAGGCTGAGCCCGATGGAACTCGCCGCCGGGCGCGATGTGTCCTACGAGGCGCTGCGCGAACAGCACATGGATGCTGTCGTGCCCTGCACCTGGGTCGAGTCCACGCACCCCAGCTACACGCTGTACACCAGCGGCACCACCGGCAAGCCCAAGGGCGTGCAGCGCGACACCGGGGGCTACGCGGTGGCCATGGCCGCCAGCATGAAGCACATCTACTGTGCTTACCCGGGCGAGACTTTCTTCTGCGGCAGCGACATCGGCTGGGTGGTCGGCCACAGCTACATCGTTTACGCGCCGCTGATCAATGGCATGGCGACCATCTTGTACGAGGGCTTGCCGACGCGGCCCGATGCCGGCATCTGGTGGAGCCTGGTCGAGAAATACCGCGTCTCGGTGATGTTCAGTTCGCCGACCGCGATCCGGGTGCTGAAAAAGGCCGACCCGAAGTACCTGTCGCAGTACGACCTGTCATCGCTGCGCGCGCTGTTCTTGGCTGGTGAGCCGCTGGACGAGCCGACCGCCGCGTGGATTTCGCAAGCGCTGGGCAAGCCCGTCATCGACAACTACTGGCAGACCGAAACCGGCTGGCCGATCCTCGCCATCGCCCACGGCGTCGAACCTGCGCCGGCCAAGCTGGGCAGCCCAGGCTTTGCGATGTACGGCTACGGCGTCAAGGTGATGGACGAGCTGACCGGCCTGGAGCTGACCGAGCCGAACCAGAAGGGTGTGCTGGTCATCGACGGGCCACTGCCGCCGGGCTGCATGCAGACCATCTGGCGCGACGACGAGCGCTACCTCAAGACCTACTGGAGCGGCGAGCCCGGCAAGCAGGTCTACAGCACCTTCGACTGGGGGCTGCGCGACGCCGACGGCTACTACTTCATCCTGGGCCGCACCGACGACGTGATCAACGTCGCCGGCCACCGGCTGGGCACGCGCGAGATCGAGGAAAGCATTTCCAGCCATGCGGCGGTGGCCGAAGTCGCGGTGGTGGGTGTTGCTCACTCACTCAAGGGACAAGTGGCGATGGCTTTCGTCGTGCTGAGAGACGCGGCCAGAGCCGCAACCGCAGCCGATGCGGCGACGCTGGAAGCCGAGGTGATGAAGGTCGTCGACACCCAGCTCGGCGCGCTGGCCCGACCGGCCCGCGTGCGCTTCGTCAGTGCCTTGCCGAAGACCCGCTCCGGCAAGCTGCTGCGCCGCGCGATTCAGGCGGTGTGCGAGCAGCGCGATCCGGGCGACCTGACGACGATCGACGACCCGAGCTCGCTGCAGCAGATCAGGGACACGCTGGCGGGCTGACCGGCCTCGACCCAGCGCTGTGCTTTCGTCGTCCCCCGAACGGCTGTCCGCGCTCCGGGGGATGGGCGAACCGCTGTGCAATGAACAGACTGGCGGCTCCGCAACGATGGAGCCGATGCCATGACCCTGTTCGAGATTCCCAGTACGCGCCGCGGCGCGCTGGCCACCCTGGCCCTGGCCTGGCCCGCAGCACGATCCGATGCCAAATCGCGCGCTGACGCGACGCCCGGCGCACCACCGATCGCGTTGCTGTCCGAAGCGCGGCCGGACATCGACCCCGCTGGTTACCTCGTCAGCGAAAAGCTCGACGGTGTGCGGGCCATCTGGGACGGCAGCGGGTTGCGCTTTCGCAGCGGCCGACCGGTGGCCGCGCCGGGCTGGTTCACCGAGGCCTTGCCACCGGTCGCGCTGGACGGAGAACTGTGGGGCGGACGCGAACGCTTCGACGTCGTGTCCGGCACGGTACGGCGATCCACGCCCGATGACGCTGGATGGCGGGCACTGCGGCTGATGGTGTTCGATCTGCCCGGTGCGACTGGCGACTTCGCTACGCGCGCCGCACGCATCGCCGCGCTGGCAGCGGCTTCGCGGTCGGCGGTCTGGACGGCCGTCGAACAAGCTCAGTTGCCCGATCGCGCCGCCTTGCACCGGCGGCTCGACAGCGTGGTGCGCGGTGGCGGCGAGGGCCTGGTGCTGCACCGTGCCGATGCGCTGTGGTCACCAGGGCGCAGCAGCGCGCTGTGGAAGCTCAAGCCCTTGCAGGATGCCGAAGCGCAGGTGCTGGCCCACGAGCCGGGGCGTGGCCGCCTGGCCGACGTGATGGGCGCCTTGCGCGTGCGCACTGCCGACGGCGTCGAATTCCGCGTGGGCACCGGCTTCACCGATGCCGAGCGCCGAGATCCGCCGCCGGTGGGCAGCTGGATCAGCTACACCCACCGCGGGTTGACGCCGTCAGGCGTGCCGCGCTTCGCGAGCTATTGGCGCTTGCACGACGCTGCCCTCTGACCGCTTGAAAGTCAGAGCACCTCGCTGGCGAAGTCCGCCAGCCGCGAGCGTTCGCCGCGCGCCAAGGTCACGTGCCCGCTGTGCGGCCAGCCCTTGAAGCGATCGACGGCGTAGGTCAGGCCCGAGCTGCCTTCGGTCAGGTAGGGCGTGTCGATCTGTGCCAGGTTGCCCAGGCAGACAATCTTGGTGCCGGGGCCGGCACGCGTGATCAGGGTCTTCATCTGCTTGGGCGTCAGGTTCTGCGCCTCGTCGA
>JANMXL010000001.1:0-1703 GCA_031380885.1 Burkholderiales bacterium
TGTCGAGGCCGACGAGTCCGACGCGTCGTTCCTGAACCTGTTGCCGGTGATGGCAGTGGTGACCAACATCGACGCCGACCACATGGACACCTACGGCCACGACCTGGGCCGGTTGAAGCAGGCTTTCGTTGAGTTCGTCCACCGCATGCCGTTCTACGGCGCGGCCATCGTCTGCTGCGACGACCCCGGCGTGCGCTCGATCATGCCGATGCTGTCGCGGCCTGTCGTCACCTACGGCTTCGGCGCCGACGCGATGGTGCGTGCGGTCGAGGTGCAGGCCCGCGCCGGGCGCATGCACTTCACGGTGCAGCGGCGAAACGGTGTTGCGATGCCCGATCTCGACGTCACGCTGAACCTGCCGGGCGACCACAACGTGCTGAACGCGCTCGCCGCGATCGCGGTGGCCACCGAGCTGGAACTGCCCGACGCGGCGATGGTGCAGGGCCTGGCCGAGTTCCGCGGCGTCGACCGGCGCTTCCAGCGCTACGGCGAGGTGCCGACGACCGCGGCAGACGGCACGCAAGGCGCCTTCACGTTGATCGACGACTACGGCCACCACCCGGTCGAGATGGCGGCCACGCTGGCCGCGGCGCGCGGCGCGTTCCCGGGCCGCCGGCTGGTGCTGGCCTTCCAGCCACACCGCTACACCCGCACGCGTGATTGCTTTGAGGATTTCGTCAAAGTGATCGGCAGCGCCGATGCCGTGTTGTTGGCCGAGGTCTATGCCGCAGGCGAGGCGCCGATCGTCGCTGCTGATGGGCGCGCACTGGCGCGCGCCTTGCGCGTGGCGGGCAAAGTTGATCCGGTGTTCGTCGACGACATCGCCACACTGCCGCAGGCCATCCTCGATCACGCCCGCGCGGGCGATGTGCTGGTGTCGATGGGTGCGGGCTCGATCGGCCAGGTGCCGGCGCTGGTGCTGGAACTGAAGCAGCGAACGCACGCGCTCGCCGCTGCCACTGCGACTGCCACGGTGGAGGTCGCCCGATGAGTGTCGATCCGAAAGCCGTGAGCAAAGTCGCGGTGCAGGACTTGGGCAAAGTCGCCGTGCTCCTGGGCGGCACCTCGGCCGAGCGCGACATCTCGCTGATGTCGGGCAGCGGCGTGCTGGCGGCGCTGCAGGCAGTCGGCGTCGATGCGCAGGCTTTCGATCCGGCCGAGCGCGATCTGTCCGAGCTGAAGCGGCTCGGCATCGATCGCTGCTTCATCTCGCTGCATGGCCGCCACGGCGAAGACGGCACGGTGCAAGGCGCGCTCGAACTGCTGGGCATCCCGTACACCGGCTCCGGCGTGATGGCATCCGCCGTGGCGATGGACAAGGTGATGACCAAGCGCATCTGGTTGGCAGAAGGCCTGCCGACACCGCGCCATGTCTGGCTGGAAGCGACCCAAGACAAGGGCGAGCATCCGCTCGAACAGGTGCAGGGAGTGCCCGCGCAGCTCGGCCTGCCGCTGATCGTCAAGCCGCCGCGCGAGGGTTCATCGATCGGCATCACCAAGGTGCACACCGCCGAGCAGATGGCAGGCGCGGTGGCACTCGCCGCCCGCTACGACGCCGACGTGCTGTGCGAGGAATTCATCACCGGTGAAGAAGTCACTTGCCCGGTGCTGGGCGAAGGCGCCAACGCGCACGCGCTGCCGGTGATCCGCATCCGCGCGCCCGACGGCGCCTACGACTACCAGAACAAGTACTTCACCGATGT
>JANMXL010000098.1:0-3765 GCA_031380885.1 Burkholderiales bacterium
ATGGTCCGCGTCGCCCGCGTTTCGCCACGATTCACCCGATGAACCACTTTCAAACCTTCTTGCGCGCAGGCCACACGCCCACCTTGGTGGCGGCGTTTTTGTACTTCGCTTTTTCCTGTTGCATCTGGGTGCTCAACGGGGCGATGGCGCCGTTCATCAGCGAGACCTTCCAGCTCACGCCCGCACAAAAGGGTTTGATGCTGTCGATTCCGATCTTCGCCGGCGCCTTGATGCGCTTCCCCCTCGGCGTGCTGGCGCAGTACATCGGTCGCAAAAAAGCCACGCTGGTCGAGATGGGTCTGATCGCGGTGGCGATGCTCTACGGCTTCTTCTTCGTGCAGAGCTTCAACGACCTCCTCGCGATGGGCGTGTTGCTGGGCATTGCGGGGGCGAGCTTCGGTGTGGCCCTGTCGTTGGGGTCGGGCTGGTATCCACCGCAGCACAAGGGCTTGGCCATGGGCCTGGTGGGCGCCGGCAACGTCGGCACGGCGGTGTCGGTGCTGGTGGCACCGCCGCTGGCGCAGTGGCTCGGCTGGCAAGCGGTGTACGGCGTGGCGGCAGTGGCGATCTTGCTGCCGATCTTGGCGGTGGTGGTGTTCGCCAAGGAGCCGCCCGACGTCGACAGCCACGCCAAGTTCCGCGACCACATTGCCTGCCTGTTCGAAAAAGACGGCTGGGTGTTCAGCCTGATCTACGGCGTCACCTTCGGCGGCTTCATCGGGTTGACCATTTTCTTGCCCACCTACTACCACGACCAATTCGGCGTCAGCAAAGTGCAGGCAGGGCAGTTGACGATGCTGGCCGCCTTCATGGCGGCGGCGGTCCGGGTCGCCGGTGGCTGGATTTCCGACCGCTGGGGCGGCGTCAACACGCTGACCTGGGTGCTGGTGATCGTCTCGATCACGCTGGTGTTGATCGGCTTTTCATCCGGCTCACTGCTGCTCACCACCTTGCTGCTGATCGTCAGTTTCGGCGCGCTGGGTGCGGGCAACGGTGCGCTGTTCCAGCTGGTCCCGCTGCGCTGGCCGAGCACGACGGCGGTGGCCGGCTCGATGATCGGCGAGGTCGGCGCACTGGCCGGCGGCATCGTGCCGAATGCGATGGGCTTTTCCAAGCAGCACTTCGGCACCTACGCCTGGGGCTTCGTGCTGTTTGCGGTGTTGGCGGCGTTGATGCTCGTCGTGATGCGCTACATGCAAATTCGCTGGACGCGCACCTGGGCTGAAAAAGGAGGCCGCGCCCGCAACACCCCTGCAGCGAGCCTTCGCCAGGGCTCGGGCCAGCCCACGCTGACGGCCAGGCGATGAGCGTTGCGTGCCGACGCCGCATCACCTCGGCCACGGTGCCGGGCTTCCACGCTCGCCTGTCACTTCGGCAGGAAGGCCAGCCAGAACACCAGCAGCCCATTGAGCAGCAGCGACAGCAGCGCAACGAGCTTCCACAGCGTGGCGGCGTCGCGGGACAGCAGCGGCGTCGCACTCGGTGCGGGCAGGGCGCGCGAAGCGCCACGCTGCAAGGCCAGCAGCATTTCCTCGGAGGTCTCGAAGCGCTGTTTGGTGGTGCGGCTCACGGCCTTCATCAGCAAGTGGTCCAGCCACATCGGCACATCGGTGCGCAGCCGCGACGGGGCCGGTGGATCGCGCCGAAAGCGGCCGATTTGGTAGGGCTCGACGGTGCCGTAGGGCAGGCGACCGGTGAGCCACAGGTACAGCGTGACACCCAGCGCGTAGACATCGCCGGCCGCATCCGCCGGGGCGCCCTCCCATTGCTCGGGGTTCATGAAGCTGGGCGTGCCGGCGTGCAGTTCGCGCGCCGCGCTGCTTTCCTGGCCGGACAAGGCCACGCCCAGGTCGAGGATGCGCCACTGGCCGTCGTCGCCGAGGTGCACATTGCCGGGCTTCAAGTCACGGTGCACCACGCCTTGCCGGTGCAGGCGGCCGAGCGCGCGCGCGATCTGCGTGCCCGCTTCGACCACGTCGGCGATGGTCGGGTGGTGCTTCTTCGCAAGCATCTGCTCCAGCGTCTGGCCGCTGTGCCAGTCGAACACGGTGTACAGCGCGGTCGCGTCGTGCACTTCGCGGCCGCGCACCAGACCGACCGCGTCGCGCTCGGTGACGCGCATCGCCAACCACGATTCATGGGCCAGCAGCGCACGTTCCTGCAGATCTGCGGCGCGCGATTCATGCAGCGTCTTCAGCGCCACCAGATCGTTGCTGTGTGGATCGCGCGCTTGGTACAGCCGGTGCACGCCGGTGTCGGCCACCACGGCGGTGATGGTGTAGCCATCGATCACGTCGCCGATGCGGCAGCGGCCCAGCGCGGGCAGCGCGCGGGTGCGGCCGATCTCATCGATCAGGCGGCCCGCATCGAGCCCGACCACCCGCACGATCAGCGCGGTGGCGTTGTCGCGGCTGCCGGCGGCCAGCGCCGCTTCGATCAACGCCACGCACGCCTGCTGTGCGGTGCCGCTGCGCGCGAGTTCAGCCAGCTTGCGCGGCTTCAGCACACCGTGGATGCCGTCGGTGGTCAGGATGTAGGTATCGCCCGGCAGCACCTCGCCTTGCAGGTAGTCGATGCGCACGCTGTCGTCGAGACCGACGGCGCGCGTCAGACGGCTGCGCAGGTCGGGGTGCGGATAGGCGTGGTCTTGCGTGAGCAGCTGCAGCTCGCCGCCGCTCAGGCGCCACACCCGCGTGTCGCCGACATGCGCGACGGTGTAGCCCTGGCCCTGCAGCACCAGCGCGGTCAAGGTCGTCAGGGCTGCAGAGCCGGTCGATTCGGCGCCGTCGACGGTGCTTTCCTGGCCTTGGCGCTGCCGATTCTGCGACACCAACCAGGCGTTTTGCGCGCCGATCAGGCGGTCGAGTGCGGTGGTTGTGTCCCAGGTGGATGGTGTCGCGAAGAAGTCGGCGATCAGCCCCATCACGCTGGTCTGCGCGGCTTCCTTGCCGCGGCCACCGCTGGACACGCCATCGGCAATGGCTGCGATCAGTCCGCGGTTCGCTTCGTGCGCATCGGCGCGCTGAGCACCGACGAAATCTTCATTGATGTCGCGGGGTCCGCGTTGGCTGGCGTGCCCGATCTCGACCTCGAAGCTCATGCGGCGATTGTCACCGAGCGCCATCGCGTGACAGGGCATTCCATTTTTCAGACTGAACGCGGGACGACCCGCCTGGAGGCGTAAGCCATGAAGAAGATGAAACTCGTGATGGTGGGCAACGGCATGGCCGGGGTGCGCACGCTCGAAGAGCTGCTGAAGATCGCGCCTGAGCTCTACGACATCACGGTGTTCGGCGCCGAGCCGCACCCGAACTACAACCGCATCCTGCTGAGCCCGGTGCTGGCCGGGGAGCAGACGATCGACGAGATCATCCTCAATCCGCTCGACTGGTACAGCGACAACCACATCACGCTGCACACTGGCAAGAAGGTGGTGCACATCGACCGCAAGCGGCGCATCGTGCGCGCGGTGGGTGGCGACAGCGTCGAGATCGAGGCCGAATACGACCGGCTGCTGCTGGCCACGGGGTCGAACCCCTTCATGCTGCCAGTGCCCGGCAAGGACCTCGAAGGCGTGATCGGCTACCGCGACATTGCCGACACCAACGCGATGATCGACGCGGCCACGAAGTACAAGCACGCGGTGGTCATCGGCGGCGGGCTGCTCGGCCTGGAAGCCGCCAACGGCCTGATGCTGCGCGGCATGCAGGTCAGCGTGGTGCACATCAACCCCTGGCTGATGGAGCGCCAGCTCGACGACGTGGC
>JANMXL010000167.1:0-11846 GCA_031380885.1 Burkholderiales bacterium
CAGAACAGCGCGCTGGAATTTCCGCACAACAAGCGCATCACGGTGAACCTCGCACCGGCCGATCTGCCGAAAGAGTCGGGCCGCTTCGACCTGCCGATCGCCCTTGGCATCCTGGCCGCCAGCGGCCAGATCGACGCGCAACGCCTGGGCCACACCGAATACGCGGGCGAGCTGTCGCTGGCCGGTGATTTGCGGCCAGTGCGCGGCGCGATCGCGATGGCGTTGGCCCTCCGGCGTGCCGGGTCGCTGCGGGCGCTGGTGCTGCCCCAGGCCAGTGCGCAGGAGGCCGCGTTGGTCTCGGGCTTGTGCGTGCATGGCGCCGGGCACCTGCTCGACGTGGTGCGCTCCCTGCTGCCGCGCGAGGCCGAAGGCGCCGTCGACTTGCCGCTGGCCGCCGCACCTCGGGTCACCGCCGCGCCGACGCCGCCCGGCACCATCGATCTCCGCGATGTGAAGGGGCAATCGGCGGCCAAACGCGCGCTCGAGGTGGCGGCAGCCGGTGGCCACAGCGTGCTGATGAGCGGCCCGCCCGGCACCGGCAAGTCGATGCTGGCGCAGTGCTTCCCCGGCCTGTTGCCCAGCCTGTCGGAGGCCCAGGCGCTGGAATCCGCCGCGGTGATCAGCCTGAACGGCCGCCCCTTCGATGCCGCGCAGTGGGCGCAGCGGCCGTACCGCAGCCCGCACCACACGGCCTCGTCGGTGGCGCTGGTCGGTGGTGGATCGCCGCCTCGGCCCGGTGAAATCTCGCTCGCGCACGAAGGCGTGCTGTTCCTCGACGAGTTGCCTGAATTCCCGCGGATGGCGCTGGAAGCGCTGCGCGAACCGCTGGAAACCGGTCGCATCGTCATCTCCCGTGCGGCGCGGCAGGCCGAGTTCCCAGCGCGCTTCCAGTTGCTGGCCGCGATGAATCCGTGTCCTTGCGGCCATCACGGCAGCACCGTGAAGCCCTGCTGCTGCTCGCCCGACGTGGTGGGGCGCTACCAGGCGCGCATCAGCGGCCCCCTGCTGGACCGCATCGATCTGCAGGTGGAGGTGCCGGCGATGTCGGCCGAGGCCTTGATGCGGGCACCCGACGGCGAACCTTCGGCCACAGTCGCCACACGGGTGGCCATCGCACATCGTCTGCAGCACGATCGCCAAGGGTGTCTGAACGCAGCGCTGTCAGGCGACGCGCTGGAACACCACTGTGCGCTTGACGAGGCCGCCTCGCGATTTCTGGCCATCGCCGCCTCGCGCCTGGCGTGGTCGGCGCGCAGCCACCACCGGGTGCTGCGCATGGCCCGCACGATTGCCGACCTGGCCGCCAGCGTGTCGATCCAGGGCGCGCACCTGGCCGAAGCGATCCAGTACCGGCGGGTGCTGGCGGTGCGCTGAGCGTCCGCGGTCCCATCGGCTGCGATCAGTGCGCTACAGCAGTGCCGCCAGCGAGCGGCGCACCTGCGCAGCGTTAAGCCGGGTTCGGCGCGCCCAGTCCTCGATCTGGTCTTCGCCGACCTTGCCGACGTTGAAGTAAGCGGCGTCGGGGTGGGCGATGTAGAAGCCGCTGACGCTCGCCGCCGGGGTCATCGCCCAGCTCTCGGTCAGTGCCATGCCGATGTCGGCGCAGTTCAGCGCCTCGAACATCGCGGCCTTCACCGTGTGGTCCGGACAGGCGGGGTAGCCGGGCGCCGGGCGGATGCCCCGGTACTTCTCGGCGATCAGGTCGGTGGCGCTCAGGCCGTCGTCGGTGGCGTACCCCCAGAACTCGGTTCTCACACGCTGGTGCATCCGTTCGGCGAAGGCCTCGGCCAGCCGATCGGCCAGCGCCTTCAGCATGATGGCGCTGTAGTCGTCGTGGTCGTCCAGAAACTGCTTTTCCTTCTTCTCGGTGCCAAAGCCCGAGGTGACGGCGAACAGGCCGATGTGGTCGCAAATGGTGTCCTTCGGGCCCGAGCCTTTCGGCGCGATGTAGTCAGCCAGGCAGCGGTTGGGGCGCTTGATCTTTTTCCCATCCTCGCCGTCGACCACCGGCCGCACCGTTTGCATGCGCAGACCGCGCCAGGTCATCAGCACTTCGGTGCGCGATTCGTCGGTGTAGATCTCGATGTCGTCGTCGCCCACGGTGTTGGCAGGGTACAGCCCGATCACGCCATTGGCGGCGAGCCAGCGGCCGTCGATCAGGCGCTTCAACATGCGCTGGCCGTCGCTCAGCACGCGGCGCGCCGATTCGCCGACGATGTCGTCGGTCAATATCCCTGGATAAGAGCCCGCAAGGTCCCAGGTCTGGAAGAACGGCGCCCAATCGATGTAGTTTGCCAACTCGGCCAGGTCGTAATTGCGGAACACGCGGCGGCCGGTGAACTTCGGTTTCGGCGCGGCGTAGTTGGCCCAGTCGACAGGCGTCTTGTTGGCACGCGCCTCGGCCAGCGTGACCAGCGGCGTCGCTTTCTTGTTGGCGTGCTGCTCGCGCACCTTGTCGTAGTCGGACTTCAGCTCGGCGATGTAGGCCGTGGCCTTCTCGTCAGACAGCAGATCGCTGCACACGCTGACACTGCGGCTCGCATCGGGCACGTAGACCACCGGGCCTTCGTAATGCGGCGAAATCTTGACTGCGGTGTGCACGCGTGAACACGTGGCGCCGCCGATCAGCAGCGGGATCTTCTTGATGCGGAAATAGTCGTCGCGCTGCATTTCGCCCGCCACGTACTGCATCTCTTCCAGGCTCGGCGTGATCAGCCCGCTCAGGCCGATGATGTCGGCCCCCTCGACCTTGGCGCGCGCCAAAATTTCGTGGCAGGGCACCATCACGCCCATGTTCACGACCTCGAAGTTGTTGCACTGCAGGACCACGGTGACGATGTTCTTGCCGATGTCGTGCACATCCCCCTTGACGGTGGCGATGATGATCTTGCCCTTGGCTTTCGCCTCGCCACCGGCCTCGACCATGGCGAGTTTTTCGGCCTCGATGTAGGGCAGCAGTTGCGCCACCGCCTGCTTCATCACTCTGGCGCTCTTGACCACCTGCGGCAGGAACATCTTGCCCTGGCCGAACAGGTCGCCAACCACGTTCATGCCCGCCATCAGCGGGCCTTCGATCACATGCAGCGGCCGCCCGCCACCGGCCAGGATGCGCTGGTAGACCTCTTCGGTGTCCTCGGCGATGAAGTCGTTGATGCCGTGCACCAGCGCGTGGCTCAGCCGGTCATCCACCGGCTTGGCTCGCCACGCGAACTTGGCCGAATCGTCTTTCGCCGCGCCCTTGGCCGACTCGGCGACTTCGATCAATCTCTCGCCCGGCGTCAGTTCGGCTTCACCCGGCAGGTAGACCGGCGTGCGGTTCAGCACCACGTCTTCGACCCGCTCGCGCAGCACCGGCTCCAGGTCGTCATACACGCCGACCATGCCGGCGTTGACGATGCCCATGTCCATGCCAGCCTGGATCGCGTGGTACAGAAACACGGTGTGGATGGCTTCGCGCACCGGCTCGTTGCCGCGGAAACTGAAGCTGACGTTGCTGACGCCACCGCTGACCTTCGCGCCCGGCAGGTTCTGCTTGATCCAGCGGGTGGCGTTGATGAAATCGACCGCGTAGTTGTCGTGCTCTTCGATGCCTGTGGCGATCGCGAAGATGTTCGGGTCGAAGATGATGTCTTCGGGCGGGAAGCCGACTTCGTCGACCAGCATCCGGTAGGCGCGCTCGCAGATTTGAACCTTGCGCTCGTAGGTGTCGGCCTGGCCCTTTTCGTCGAACGCCATCACCACCGCTGCGGCGCCGTAGCGGCGCACCAGCGTGGCCTGGTACCTGAACTGTTCGACGCCCTCTTTCAGCGAGATCGAGTTGACGATGCCCTTGCCCTGGATGCACTTCAGGCCGGCCTCGATCACGCTCCACTTCGAACTGTCGATCATGATCGGCACGCGGGCGATTTCGGGCTCGCTGGCGATCAGGTGCAGGAACCGCACCATCGCTGCCTGACTGTCCAGCATCGCCTCGTCCATGTTGACATCGATGACCTGCGCGCCGTTCTCGACCTGCTGGCGCGCCACCGCCAGCGCCTTTTCGAACTCGCCGTTCAGGATCATCCGGGCGAAGGCCTTCGAGCCGGTGACGTTGGTGCGCTCGCCGATGTTGACGAACAGCGAGCCGTCGCCGATCAGCACCGGTTCGAGCCCGGACAGCTTCATCGGTGAGACGGACGCCGAGCCGGCGCCGGCGGATGAATGTGTATCGGTCATGGTGGCTTCACTGGCTTGGCCGCGAACTCACCGCGGCCGAGAGGTCGGGTGAGCGCGGTTGACAGCTGTCATGCCCAAGCCTGGAAGCCACGGCGCCAATGTAGTGGCGGGGCTCTCGCAACGCTCCTTGAGCAGCGACCGATGATAAACGGTCGATCCACCGATCACGCCTCAAGGCGGCGGACATGGCGCCGAAAAGACCGCGTATGCAGTTGCCCAATTTAACAACGCAAGGTGTCCGTTGAAGTCCACCGAAACCTCCTCGCCGTCGCTTGAGTCTGAGGTCGTGGACGCCACACCCGGCTTGCCCACACCGGCAAAGCGAGTGTCGACGCCCGACATGCTGATGGACGCCTGGAGTGCTGTCTCGGTGAGCGCTTGCGTGCTGCTTCGGGATGCGTGGAATGCCGACTCGATCGTTCGGCTGCGACAGCTCGACGCCGACGTGTGCGAGCTGCTGGCCAGTGAACCCGACGGTTCCTTGCTCTGGCTGGTGCACCACAACACCAGCGAGCCGCAGAACTACAGCGCGCAGCACGCGCTGCTCGTCGCCACGGTGTGCGAGCTGGCATCGGCGTACCTGCCCCACATGTCGGCTGACATGCGTGCCTCGGCACGGCTGGCTGCACTGACGATGAACCTGTCGATCACCCGGCTGCAGGACGAACTCGTTCGGCAACAGACCCCGGTGACCGAAGCACAGCGCACGGCCCTGAGCGACCACGGTATCCGCGCGGCGGCGAGCCTGCGGGACAGTGGCGTTGACGACCCGCTGTGGCTGGGTGCGGTCGAACACCACCACAGCGCCCCTGCCGGCGCACTGGAATCGCTCGAACCGATGATGCAGATCGCCCGCCTGATCCAGAAGGCCGACGTCTTTGCGGCCCGGCTCAGTCCACGAGTGTTGCGCCACGCCCTGGCGGCCAACGACGCTGCGAAAGGCATCTTCCTGAATGAGCAGAAAGCCCCCGATGAGGTCGGCGGCGCGATCATCAAGGCGGTTGGCATCTACATGCCTGGCAGTTCAGTGCTGCTGCGCAGCGGCGAAATCGCGGTGGTGGTGCGCCGCGGCCTGCTCGCCAACCAGCCGCTGGCGGCCAGCATCACCAATCCGCAAGGAATGCCACTGAGTCATCCGCAGCTGCGCGACTGCCAGCAGTCCGCGCATGCGGTGGTATCGGGCCTGCCGCCGCATCAGCGGCGGGTGCGCGTGGCGCTCGGCCCGTTGCTTCGATTGGCGAAACAAGCCGCCACTTGAGGTGCCTCAATGAAAAAAGCCGACGCGGTAGCGTCGGCTTTTTCGTGGCGGGCGCCCACGCGCCTGCGCCATCTCGTCGTCTACAACATCACTTCAGGTGCGCACTGACCAGCTTGGTCATCTCGAACATCGACACTTGCGGCTTCTTGAAGATTTCCTTCAGCTTCGCATCGGCATTGATGTTGGTCTTCTTGGCCGCGTCTTGCAGCTTGTGGGCCTTGATGTACTCCCACAGCTTCTTCGTCACCTCGGTGCGCGGCATCGGCGTCGAGCCGATGATCGCTGCCAGTTGCGGGCTCGGCGTGACCGCCTTCATGAACGCCGCATTCGGCGAGCGCTTCGCGGCCGGCTCAGCAGCCTTCTTGGCCGCAGGTTTGGCCACCGCCGTCTTCACGGCTGCGGCTTTCTTTGCGGGTGCCGCTTTCTTGGCCGGAGCCTTCTTCGCAGTTGCCATGTCTGTTCTCTCCATCAAATAAGGGGTTGATGTGCCGGGCTGGCGGAGGGCCGCATGAGCCCTCGTCGTCACAGCTTTCGTGCGCTGCCGATCGTACCGCCTACCCCGTGCGCTGAGAAGCCAGTTTCATAGGGCAAACGCGCATTCTCGCGCCCAGCACACCAGAATGTCGTGTCCGCGTCACGTGGCGGCGTCGCTTCGGCTGCTATCACCTTCGCGTGGCGCGGTGCGCACGCTCCACACCATCGTGATCGCGAGCACGCCCACGACGACGCCGAGTGACGCGAGCACTGGCATCTTGTAGACGTCGATCAACAGCATCTTGGTGCCGATGAAGACCAGGACCACAGCCAGGCCGTAGCTCAGCAGATGGAACTTCGCGGCCATCGCGGCGAGCAAAAAGAACATCGCGCGCAGGCCGAGGATCGCGAAGATGTTCGACGTGAGCACGATGAACGGGTCGTCGGTGATCGCAAAGATGGCGGGGATCGAATCGACCGCGAAGATCACGTCCGTGATGCCCACGAGCGCCACCACCATCAACAGCGGCGTGGCGATGCGCTTGCCGTTCTCGACCGTCCAGAACTTCTCGCCGTCGAAATCCTTCGACACCGGCAGCAGGCGGCGCATCAGCTTCAATACCGAGTTGTCGTCGAGCGACTGCTGCTGGCCAGCGGCCCACCACATCTTGATGCCGGTGAGCAGCAAGAACGCCCCGAACAGATACAGCACCCAGTGGAACTGCGCGATCAACCAGCCGCCCACCAGGATCATCACCGTGCGCAGCACGATCGCGCCGATGATGCCCATCATCAACACCCGCTTCTGGTAAGCCAGCGGCACCGAGAAGTAAGTGAAGATCATCAGAAAGATGAAGATGTTGTCGACAGCGAGCGACTTCTCGATCAGGTAGCCGGTCAAGAACTCCATCGCTCGCGTGTCGGCCTGCGCGGCCACCGACGGGTCGGGGCTTTGCGTCAGCGCCCACCAGAACAGGGCGTTGAAGGCGAGGCTGAGTGCGACCCACACCGCCGACCACCGAATCGCCTCTTTGACCGAAACCTCGTGGGCGCCCTGCTTCTTCAGCACGACGAAGTCGATGAACAGTGCTGCGAGCACCGACAGCAAGAAAAAGCCCCACAGCCACACGGGCGCGACAGAATTCATGAAAGCTCCTGGACAGTTGATGGGACTGACCCGGCCGAAGGTGTCGCACTGATGGCTGCAAAGCACAGCACCACAGCGTTCTCACGAACGACCAAGGTGCCAAAGAGTCTTGCGGGTGAGGACCGGCCACGTGGTGGCAGATCTGACTGCGGGCCCGGGCCGAGGGCGTTGCCGCCATCGACCGTATTGACGGGCTGCCGCGACGGCTGGGCGCCGCTCGCTACTCCCCCTTCAGCAGCTTCGATTGTGCCGTGACTCGCGCCGACTTTCAGGCAATGAGCGCTGTTTTCCGCGCCGTTGACGAGGTATTCTTGCCAGATGAAGATCGTCGTTCGATGGCTGTTGCTCGCCGCCGCCTTGCTTCTGGTGGCGTATCTGTACCCCGGCGTGAGCGTCAGCAGCTTCGGCTCGGCGATGATCGCGGCCTTCGTGCTGGGCCTGTTCAACACCCTGCTCCGGCCGGTGCTGGTGCTGCTGACGCTGCCGGTCACGCTGATCACGCTGGGCCTGTTTCTGTTCGTGATCAACGCGCTGATGTTTTATTTCGCCGCCAACGTGCTGTCGGGATTCAACGTCACCGGCTTTGGTGCGGCGCTGATCGGCTCGCTGATCTACAGCCTGTGCGGCATGGTGATCGACGTGGCGGTGGAGCGGATCTTCCCGTCGAAGTGACAGCGAGCGCCGGCTGGCATGCGCCGTCAGCGCTACTTGTAGCCAAGCTCCTCGGTCAGCAGCTGCTTGCGCTGCGCTTCGATCACACGCAGGCGCGAATCGATGACCGACGACTCGACAAAGTCGGCCATCGCCGGGTTGTTTCGGGCCAGGCTCTGACCGGCGCGCAGGCGGTCGATCGCCCCACGCAGGTCGCCCATCGCGTAGTGCGATTCCGCCTCGGCGCGCAGCGACCGCAGGCCCCAGCCGAACTGGGCTGACACGCGGCCCAGCATGGCCCAGGCCTCCGGATCGGACGGGTAGCGCGCCACCCAAGTCTGCAGCTGTTCAGAAATTTGCCGCAGCGCTTCATCGTTTTTGCTGGTGTTCAGCGCGAGTGCAATCTGCGCTGCCAGCAACATGACCGGGCGCGAGGCGGTCGTGACCTCGGCCACCACCGGACCCGCCGCAGGCCTGCTCAGTCGGGCCAAGGTGGCCTGGGCCCGCAGCGCATCGCCGCGCTGCAATTGCGATTCAGTGGTGAGCAGAAGCACCGCGCGCACCGCACGGCGATCGGGCGGCAACACGGCGTCGGAGGCAGGCGCTCCTGGCGCTGCACCGCCGAGCGCCAGGTCCAGGGCCTTCTTGAATGATGCATCGGCTCGCGACCAGTCGCGCAACAGGCTGGACGCCAGCGCCGCTGAGTACGCATCGGCGAACTGCTCGGTGCGCGTGGCTTCGGCACGCGGGCTCTCGGCATCGAGGTGCTGCCAGCGTTGCAGCAGGTCGACGCGTGGGTCCATCAGCACACGGGCGCGTGCCAACGCAGCGGTGTGTTCGAGCGGCGTCGCCATCGAGCCGGTCACCCGCACCACCGCGGGCAGCACCGCGGTACCACTGGCCTCACCCGCTTCCAGCCGCGCGCGCGCTTCACCGATCCGCTCGGTGGTCAGCGGGTGGCTGCGCAGATAAGGAAAGTTGCCGCTGTCGTTGAGCCGCGAAGCCTTCTGCAGCCGCTCGAACATCGAGGCCATGCCGGCCGGATCGAAACCCGCACTGGCCATCACCGACGCCCCGATGCGATCGGCCTCGCGCTCCATGTCGCGCGAGAAGTTCAACCGGCCCTGGATGCCGACGGCCTGCCCGCTGGTGATCAGCGCACCCGCGGCATCGCCACCGCCGGATTGGGTGGCAGCGATCACGCCGAGGATCGTGGCCGCGATGCTGATCAGCGACTGCTGCCGGCTGTTCGCAAAACTGCGGGCGATGTGGCGCTGGTTGATGTGCGTCATCTCGTGCGCTAGCACCGACGCCAGCTCGTCGCGGGTCTGCGTGATCGCCATCAGGCCGAGGTGCACCCCCATGTAACCCCCGGGCAGCGCGAAGGCGTTGACGCTGGGGTCGCGCACCAGGAACGGCTGGTACGGGAAGCGCTCGCCGAGGTCTTCGCCCAAATCACCTCGCACCTTGGCCGCGGCGATCAGTGGCTGCCACAGCGACTGCAGGTAGTCGAGCAGGATCGGGTCGTCGAGGTAGTCGGGATCACGCCGGATGTCGCGCATGATCGCGTTGCCGAGATGCCGCTCGGTGGCCAGACTGAAATCCGCCGCCGCGCTGTCGCCGAGTGCCGGGAGATTGTTCTGCGCCTGCGCCGTGGGCGACAGCGCGGCAGCCATCAACGACACACCGACAACACCGAGCCTGACGGCACGCAGCAGCGGCCGGGCGTTTCGGGATGAACGGGGCAGTGGGCGGATCAAGTGGGCTTTCGCAGCGGTGGAGGATGCAGGGCGTGCGTCAGTACAGAGGCGCCTGACTATGATGCCAGCACGACATCGCTGCTTCGTTTCCCACCATGACCCCACCCGCCGACGGCGCTGCTTCCGCCTTGCCACCGAGCCCGCCACCGAGCTCACCGCTGACGCATTTCGATGCCGCGGGGCAAGCGCACATGGTCGATGTGTCGGCGAAGGCCGAAACCCACCGCATCGCCCGGGCCAGCGGCGAGATTCGCATGCTGCCGGCCACGTTGGCGCTGATCGAAGGCGGCCAGGCGAAGAAGGGTGATGTGCTGGGTGTCGCACGCATCGCCGCCATTCAGGCCGCCAAGCGCACGGCCGAACTGATCCCGCTGTGCCACCCGCTGCCGATCACGCGGGTCGCCATCGACTTCGACATCGACCGCGCGGCCGGCACCATCACCTGCATCGTGCAGGTCGAAACGCTGGGCCGCACCGGCGTGGAAATGGAAGCACTCACCGCGGTGCAGATCGGCCTGCTGACGATTTACGACATGTGCAAAGCCGTCGACCGCGGCATGGTGATGGGCCAGATCCGCGTGCTGGAAAAGCACGGTGGCAAATCGGGCGACTGGGTCAGCCCCGGCTAAGCGGGTCGGCTCGCAGCCCCTGTTTTTTGACATACACCACGCCGGGCAGCCCGGCGAAGTGTGCGTCGCAAGTCAGCAAATCGGCGCCCCGCGCCTGCGCTGTGGCGTACACGATCGCATCTGCGGTCGCGAGCCGGTGTTGGCGATGCACTTCGCCCGCCAGCAGTGCCAGCGAGGTGTCGAGCGGCACCACGATGCATTTCTGCGTATAGGCGATGACCTGGTCGGCGGCCTCTTCGCCCGCTTCACGCCACAACCACTTCGAGAGTTCGAGCTGCACCAAGGTCGGCACCACGCAGACGGCACGATCCGGCATGTCAGCCGCCAGCTTGCGGCCCAGTGCACGGCCGAGGAACCACTCGATCCACACCGAGGTGTCGACCACGCGCAGCATCAATAGCGATCCTCGCGGTCGCGCACTGTGCGGGTCTTCGCTGATTTGGCAATGCCTGAGAGTTGCGTCAGCTCGGGCACCGGCAGCAACAGCACGCCTTGGCCTTTGGGGATGAAGACGAATTCCTGCCCGGCCTGCCAGTGCTTCTCGTCGCGCACGGCCTTGGGGATTGAAATCTGAAACTTGACCGAGAGGGTGGCGATGGAATTCATAAACTTGCTTTCGGTGCATCGATAGAGTTTGGTAAGAATACTGCACCTAAGCACGCTCGAAAACAGTTCTGCCACCTCTACCTGAAATCCCGGTAGTCCAGCGCGCGCGACGGCGCCACGCACTGGAACGGCGGCTCGAAGCCCGGTTCGGGTCCGCTGTCGCACGGCGCAAAGAAACCCGTTGAAGCCACGTTGTGGAATTCGCGCAGGCGGGCGGCAATGTGCCGCGCACGCTCGATGTCGCCGACTTCGGCCAGCGCGCTGGCCCACGCCATCATCAGCCGCGTATCAAGCAGGAAGTGCTTCGCACCCTTCATGGCTCGCAGCACCTCGGCGGGCGAGTGGCTGGTGGTGGCCGCCGCGTAATCGGCGTGGTGCGAGAACAGCCAGCTGCGGCGCCCGGCGGCCACGCGGTCGGCCAGCGGCGGGGCGTCGTCGGCGGGCTCGAAGATCGCCACCACCGGCAGGTAGTCGGTCACCGAGGCCAGGCCTCCGGCCATCACCAGCAGCGACGCGGCCAGCAGCGCCGCAGCTCGGCTGGCGTAGCGTTGCCGAAGTGGCGCCGCTAACGACGTGATTGCCGATGACTCGGAGGCATCGAGCGCCTGCTCGGGCGAGCCCGCCGCCGCGTTGCCACGGCCATTCGCACCCAGACACAGCCCGAAAGCGAAGGCCGCCGGCAGCAGGAAATAGGCGTACCACAGCGGGTATTCGAGCAGGCTGTGCCAGGCCACCAGCAGCACCATCATCCACGCCGCGCGCAACAGCAACGCGCGTTCACGGTCGGGCGCTGCGGTGCTCTGGCGGCCAGCGCACCAGGCGCGCCACATCGCCCAGCTCAGCAGCGCCGTGACCAGCAGGGCCAGCGGCACGCCCAGCTCGACGACCCACTGCAGCAGCAGGTTGTGGGTGTGGTCGAAGAACGCGCCGGGCCGATGCGGGAACGGCGTCAGCGACCAGGCCAGGTTGAATTCGCCCCAGCCGACGCCGAACCACGGGTGCTGCGTGATCAGGCCCAGCGTGTCAGACCAGATGCCGAAGCGCGAGCTGGAAATGTCGGTCTCGTTGCGCAGCCGTGCGGCCCCACCGAACACATGGCCAGTGAG